>CAYVAZ010000254.1:0-7586 GCA_964449065.1 uncultured bacterium | reverse complement strand
TTGGGAGAAGATAAGAGATGAGGGCGAAGAGAGCGATGGCTCCCTATAACGCAGTCGCGTAATTAGAGGTTTATTCCTCCCGAACCCTCACCCCGGCCCTCTCCCGGTGGGAGAGGGTGATAGATGCAGCGAACGATGAGAAAAATGGGCATATCATAATGTAGTGCGTAACGTGAGTTATTTATTCTGTATATGATTTTCTTCAATCTCATTCAGGATAAAAGGTAAATTTGGACCGGAAGAGCGGTTCAGAAGATGAACCACAAAACTGCTGTAGGAGATTAAGGAATGCAATGGATTTTCAGACATTTTACGTGACGGGTTGAATTCGAATGGCACCGGTTACATTTTTTTGGCGGAGTTGTTTTACATATGCTTCTTTCCTGCGTTTCCAAGTCTCAAAAATACCTTTCCATTTGCTGAAATCATTGCGTGCTTCATCATTCTCATCATATTGCGAGAATTTCCCAGCCATGAGCGCTTCATAAAAGTCTTCACTTAATATGCCGTACTTTTCTTCATAAAAAGTGAGGCGGCGTTCAAGCAATTTCATTTCCAATACCAAATCATAAATATCCATTTTGATTCCACAATTACATGATAGATTTCATTAATTATGATAATCCAATTCTTCAAAAAAACCACATTATCTTTCTTCTCTAAGGATAATCTCCATACGCTCATCGACAAACGATCCATAATCTGTTCCTTGAATCCCTATCAATGCATACAATAATGTAACGCATCCGCTGGAGGAGAGTTAATTGATGTTGAAGGAAAAATCAACCTGGTATTGGGCGGGAGCCTTCGCCCTCACGATTATTGTTGCGTTGCTGCTCCGCTATCCACTCTTACCGGATGGGCATGAAGACGAAGTCCACACCATCGGCAGGGCATTGAACATCATCTATACCGGCGACCTCAATCCCCGCTTTTTCTATCACCCCACTGGAACCATGTATCTCTGTGTCCCGTGGAATATCATCGCTTTGGCGCAATTAAGCGAAGAAGTAGGGGGGAATCCCATCGAGGGAGATGAAGCGCCAATCACTCGGTTTAAAAAGAACTACCCCAATCCCATGCAGCATTCGTTATATAAGAACCCGGAAGTCTCAAAACATTGGGATAGTTTCAAGTATAAAGTGCGCTGGTTTAATGTATTGCTCATTCCCGCGCAAATGCTGCTGCTGGCTTATATCGGCTGGCGGCTTAACATGCTAACCCCCGCGTTGGGGGCAAGCCTGCTGCTCGCGTTCAGCGATGCCAATATCCGCGATTCCGTTTATGTTTCCGTCAATTCAACCACGGCATTCTTTTGCGCGCTGACGCTGGCATGTTTGGCGTTTTTTATCTCCTGCCCTCCGGTAAAATCGATATGGCAGTGGTTGATTCGCTTGAGTGTGCTGTCTTTCATCACCGGATTAGCGGTCGCCTGTAAATACAACGCCGGAACGTTTCTGATCATCCCAATCATCTACGGAATCTACACGCTAAAACACCTCCCTACCGGCACCCGTTTTGGTTTGGAAAAGATGCTCATCGCGCTGCCGGTCATTTGGATTGCCATGAGCATTGGCTTTACCCTGCTTTCACCTTACTGGTTTGAAGAACTCTCGCGCTTTATTCAACACGTGCTGGAACAGGTCTGGTACTTTAAAGTGGGGCACCGCGATTACAACACCTTTGAACCGGGGTTGGAAATGGCGTGGGTGTATTTTCGCTGCTTGACGGAACAATACAGTTGGGTGGGCGTTATATCTTCACTACTCTGTTTGGGATATTTAACATTTTGCGGTTTTTGGAAGCATCCGGCCTATCAAAATCAGAATCAATTGTTGGTGCCTACCCTCGTCGGCTGCATTGCGTTTTTTGCTTTGATGACCAACCAAGCCGTCTTTTTCTCGCGCAATTTATCCATCGTATGGCCGGGCTGGTTTTTGATTGCCTGCGCGGCCTGGTGGTATGCCCCCCGTTTGTTTGCGGAACGGAACGGTTTGCCCAAAGCGGAATTGATACAACGGGTCTTTTTTATTGCCGTTCTTACAATCAGTCTTATCAAAGCGACATTGATCGATCCCAATATCATTCCACGGGAATGGTGGCACAAGGGCGACGCGACCATCATCGCTTTGAAGTATTGGTTTTAAATCATCGCGTTAGCCATCTTCCACACACTTACGATTTCTCCCGTAAAACAATTTGACGAATCTTGCTGGTTGTGAGTATACTAAAGAAACGTATGTTTCTCAAAATGCTGTTTGACTACTACTACTTTAAAGAAAAATTTGGTCATAGGCCAACTTTTTTAAGTTAAACGCTATGATCTATCGTCTTCTCCCTCTGGGAGAAGATAAGAGATGAGGGCGAAGAGAGCGGTTGCTCCCTTTGACGCAACAGCGTAATTAGAGGTGATTTTCACCAAAAACCCTCACCCCATCCCTCTCCCAAAGGGCGAGGGCGATAGATGCAGCGAGTGATAAAAATAAAGAATTATCGCAACAAACGCGTAACGTCAGTAAAGGAAAGAAATAGCAAACAACAAACGGAAGGGATGTCATGTACAAACCGCGTAGGTTGACAGCATGGTTATGGGGATTCTTTGTTATCGTACTATCCGTTCCAGTGCAAGGGGATGTCATTTATACCTATTCACGAATTGTGGAGGGCCGGGTACTGGAAGACTCCAGCTTGGTTTTGGTGCTTGAAACCGTAGCCGGTGAATATGTAAAAGTCGATAAAAGCAGCATCAAAAAAATAGAGCGTGAACCGCGGGAAGAATATTACTACCGCCGGGCGCGGTTTCATGAAGAAAAAGGCAACGAAGACGCGGCATTAATGGATTATCAGCATGTCGTTCAGCGAAACGAGAGTCATCAACGCGCGCGCCAGCGCATCCAAACCATTGTGCATGAGCGTAAACAAGCCCAATGGAACGCCAAAATCTCGGAAGCGGAACAATACCGGGCCGAAGAAAAATACCGCAACGCGCTGGCTTCGTATCAGGAGGTTTTGGAAATGGAACCCGACTCACAAATTGCCCGCCGGGTGGTACAACAAATGAGTGATACCCACGCCCAACTGGCATTTTTGTTTTATGACCATACTTATGACCGCGGCGCGATTCGTGAATTGGCAAAGGCGGAAGAATTAAACCCCAGAAACGCGGATATTTATTATGTCCTTGGTAAAATCAATGCAACCGATCAAAAATATGAGACCGCGCGTCTCTACTTTGAGCGAACCATTCAATTGGATCCCAACCACAATGCGGCACGTACCAATCTGGAACGGGTTATCGCGCAGACGCGGGGACGGTAACCGCAAGAATTTCCGCCTTCTAACTCTTCTTGCATTTGTTTGCCTATGCCTTCTTTTTTTTACTGCCGGCGTGCCAAACTCCTCCGCGAAACCGGTTCCCTTATTGGTCATAACCGATTTGCGTACCGTCAAAGAGAAATCCTCCATTGCGGAAGCCAACGCGTTTAGTGAATTCATGCGGCGGGAAATTGAACAAAGCGGGACTTACCGCGTCCTGAGCCGTTCCTCCATGCTTGCCATTCTGAAAAAAAATAAATTCAAATTGCCTTGTTTCGATCTGCCTTGTTTTATTTCGATGGGAAACATTTTGGGCGCCGACCAGGTATTGGCAGGCAACATTCACCGCGAAAACGGAAAATTTGAAATGACGCTGCGTTTAATTGACTGCAAAGAACAAAAAATATTAAATTCCGTTTATCGCACCAAATCCACTCTTACGGAAACCGAACTCTTCGGAAGTTGGGGGCGGGGAGTAATAGAAGAGGTCTTTAAAGAAAACAGCGGGAATACCAAATCACTTATTCTAAAAGAAAACGGTGAGATACCGGACCGCATATTGAATAAATATCCCGGAATGGTCTATATTCCAGCGGGAGAAGTCTTTTTGGGTTCGGAAACAGGGGATAAGGAAGAACAACCCGTTGTACGGAAACTGGTGGATGCCTTTTACATCGGCAAGTATGAAGTCACCAATTCCGAATACAAACAGTTTGTTGAAGCCGCCAATTATCCCCCTCCACCGCACTGGGATGGAGGCGTCCTCCCGGCGGGTTTGGAAAAACATCCCGTGGTTTGGATATCGTTTGAAGACGCCGACGCGTATTGTCAGTGGAAGGGAGCGCGTCTGCCTACTGAAGCGGAATGGGAGCGTGCCGCCAAAGCCCATCATCAATGGGAATACCCCTGGGGGAACGAATTCGATAAGGAAAAAGCCAACACATGGGAATCAAAGCGAAGGGGTACCACACCTGTGGGGCTGAAATTTCGCGGGGCCAGTCCATTTGGGGCAGAAGATATGGCCGGAAACGCGTTTGAGTGGGTGTCCGGTTTTTTTGAAAGCCATTCCGGCAGAAATGTATCCAACCCTCTCTATGATCAGCACTTGCGCATTCTCAAAGGCGGATCGTGGAACTTTAGCGCCTATTATGCCCGGGTCGCGCACCGTTTTCCCCGTTCTGGAGGCGAGCAAGGCCGCAGTTACGGCTTTCGCATCGTTCGAAGTGATTGATCACGCCGCACTGTTTTTTTCAGTGGACGGGTTTCATAACCGATGATACAGTTGCTCTATACCTAAGCCGATTCATAATAAATGACAAATAACGATTCATCGAATATAGTACCTCTCATAGAAAAAAACCGGTCGTCTCCAAAGGAGAGTTTTTTTGAATCGATTCCTCATTCTCTTGTTGACCATTTGTTTTGCCGGACACCTATCTCAAGCCGATGAAATCTATTTTAAAGACGGTAGAAAAATTGAAGGTGTGATCCGGGAATCCGGTCCCAATGAAATATTGGTTGAAACCGCGGGTGGGGTATTCGCGTTCAAACGCGAGAGAATCGACCGGATTGTTGAACGTTCCCGGTTTGAAAACCTCTTGGCGCAAGCCCGCCTGGAAGAAACCCGCAACAATTATGATCAAGCGTTGGATATGTTTTTGCAAGCGCAATCACTCGCGGAAACCGGCGAAGAGAAACAATCGGTCGTGAACGGGTTACGCAAATCGGTACAAGGCTTTGTCAATACTCTTTCCACACACGATCCCCTCAAAAACGGTCTGGAAGATATCCAGGCAATTGAACATCTCAAAACCCGTATTTCCGACCCCGTCACTTTATCCACGCTGCAATCCGCCAAAGTATCATTGGATAACAAAATCGCCCAAAGCCATTACAATGCCGGAAAACGGGCAATTGATCAAAATCAATACGGCGAGGCCATCAAGCATTTTAAAGTGGTACTTGATAATTATCCGGAAAACCCGGTCGCCAGCGGTTTGGAAACTCAACTGGCGGAACTGTACATTCTGCAAGGAGAAAAAGAGTTTCAATACGGCAAAGGGAACTTGAACCAGGCGGAGAGCGCCTTTAAAGAGGCCTTAAAATTAGACCCCGGCAATAATTTGGCTGAACTTTATTTAGGTCTAATCGCTTATGAAAACGAAAACTACCGGTTAACCCACAGTTATCTTAAAAATGTCAGCCAAGCCGGTTTAAGTGGATGGCAAGCCAGCCGTTTGCAGCGGGCATTAAACAGGGCCGAACGCGAATTGGCCCCCAAACCCACCCCGCTCATCGCCCGGCAGCGCCAACCGGCTGTGGAAGAACAAGCGCAAGAAGAGCGTTCCACTTCGCAAGCTATCGGACAATGGTTTGGAAATTTTAGGAGCAATATTACAGACCTGTTTTCCAACGCCGCGAGTGGATCCACGGACGTGGTACCGATGATCTTCAGCATTTTGAAAGCCTTAGGCGCGCTCATTGCCGTGTTGATTGTCTTTTGGTATATCCCCATGAAAATTTTGCTGAAGGATTTACCCAACCGCAAAATCATCTATTACAACTGGCATAAAATAGTTCGCTACACCGGATTGTTCGGTCTGATCTTTTATTTCATCGACCGTATGATTCGGGAAAAACCGGGTCGAAAGTGTCCCTCCTGCAATCGTTCACTGGAAAACCCTCAATTGTTTGAGAATTACGAATTCGATGTATGCCCTTTCTGCAATACAAAGATCAAGCCAATTTTCACGATGCCGGAACTCATTGAACGGCAGGCAGGCAGCATCATTCTCGCCAAACAGCGCTCCGGCGGCGAAACCGATGAAACGCAGCGGCAGCAAATGCTGGAATTGATTCAACTCATCATGGTACAAGGGAGAAGGATCCGTGCCAGTGATATCCACATTGAACCGGTCGAACAGTCCTTGGATATCCGCTACCGGGTGGATGGGGTGATTACGGAAACCCTTAAATTAGACCGTATACTGCAACCTTTCATCGTGAGCAGCATTAAGGTTATGTGCAGTTTGGATATTGCCGAAAAACGCAAACCGCAGGACGGCCATTTCCGACGGGTGATTATGGGCGAAGACATAAATGTACGGGTTTCCACGATCCCGACAAACCACGGTGAAAAAGGGGTCCTTCGACTGCTGGATCAACGCATGGTCTCTACCACATTAGACCGGCTTGGAATGCGCGAAGAAACCTTGGAGCAATACCACAATGCGGTCATCTCTCCACACGGTCTTATCCTGGCAACCGGACCGACCGGAAGCGGCAAAACCACCCTGCTGTATTCATCTTTGCAGTTCGTTAATGACGGCACAAAGAACATCATTACCGTCGAAGACCCGATTGAGTACGAATTAAACGGCATTAACCAAATTCAGCACAACAGCGCGACCGGAATGACCTTTGCCAACGCGTTGAAATCCATCCTTCGGCAAGACCCGGATATCATCATGGTTGGAGAGATTCGCGACTTGGAAACCGCCACCATTGCCGTAAACGCGGCCCTGACGGGGCACATGGTGTATTCAACCTTGCATACAACCGATACTTCACAAACGTTGGCCCGATTAATTGATATCGGTGTGGATGTAAAACTGCTGAGTTCAGCCCTGCAATGTATTGTCGCCCAGCGTTTGGTCCGTAAATTATGCCCGACCTGTAAAAAAGCCGCCGTAGCCACCAATGCGGAAATGAAACGGCTGGGCAGAGAAGGCGGTATATTAGACGGGAAAAATATCTACAAAGAAAAAGGCTGCCGCGATTGCAACCATACCGGATTTGTGGGACGAACCGGTATCTATGAAATTTTGGTGCCCAACCGGGAAATTCGGAATTTGGTTGAAGCCAGCGCGACTTCGCTGGACATTCGTGAAGCATCCATCAAAGCGGGAATGAAAACCCTTCGTGAAGAAGGGATTTATAAGGTGTTGGCAGGGATCACCTCTATCGATGAGATTATCCGTGTCACCTCCGATGATCTTTCGTTTGAAGAAGAACAATATCCAGCAGGGGCATCAACACACATTTAATTCAGCGGATGCGATTGGAGATTGTGAACAATACACAGAGTGATTCAGCAGATTGCTTTGTTAGAATGCCGGGGAAGAGACCTTCCGTGAAACCAATGAGGGATGAAGTTATACCAAGTTGCGGTGAAAATGGTATTTATACCTATGCAATTTGAGATTGCTGTATATTCAATACTTAACATCTTCCTTTCGCTGGGCTTACGCCGCGCTTATCAGTCATTATTT
>CAYVAZ010000253.1:4712-7601 GCA_964449065.1 uncultured bacterium | reverse complement strand
CCCACCCGTCCGGGAATGTTGGATTCATACTCGATGGTGAAATTGCGGTGGGGCAGGGAAATGCCTTCCTGATCGCAGAAGTCGGCAAACTGCTTGATGATGGCCCGAATCAGCCTTACGCCGCCATAATACCCTTGCAGTTTGACGCCTTCGCGTAAATCGTCGATGGAACTCCATACTGGTTTGTCGATGGCTCCGGGTTTAATTTGCAAATTGGCGGAAGGGTAACAAATGACACGGGCGCGAAAATTGCGGATGGAGAGGGAGATGGTTTTTCCAAAATAGCCGTCGGAGGGATTTCCGATCAATCCGGCACGCGCGTAGGCGTATGTTTCAATAAAATGATTCATGGTACCCCTTATCCCTTACTCTATTCCATGCGGAGATTAACGATCCGGGCAAAATGCTAGTAACCGGTGCGGATGCGCAATCCGCGTTTATGCAGATATTGCTTGATCTCACCGATTTTGTAGGAACCGAAATGCACCATCGAGGCCACAATGGCGGCATCGGCTTTGCCTTTGGTAAAGACATCGTATAAATGCTGCGGGGTACCCGCACCCCCGCTGGCGATGACGGGAATGCCGACGGCTTCTGCCATGTGCCGGGTTAAATTCAGTTCAAAACCGGCGGTGGTGCCATCGGCATCAATGCTGTTGACCACCAATTCACCCGCTCCCAATTCTTCTCCGCGCTTTGCCCATTCGATGGCATCCATCCCCATCGCTTTGCGGCCGCCGTTGATATAAATTTCATAGCCGGAAGGGATTTCGCTGGTGGGTTTCACGGTTTTAACATCCATGCTTAATACGATGCACTGGCTGCCGAAGGCGCGTTTGCCCTGCGCGATGATTTCCGGATGGAGCACCGCCGCGGAATTCACGCTAATTTTCTCCGCCCCGGCCAACAATACCTTGCGCATGTCTTCGATGGTGCGAATGCCGCCGCCGACCGAATAGGGAATGAAAATCTCTTCGGCGGTACGGCTGACCACTTCGATCATGATATCGCGTTCGTCGCTGCTGGCGGTGATGTCGTAAAAGACAATCTCGTCGGCGCCTTCTTCATAATACACTTTGGCCATGGCAACAGGATCACCCAAATCAACATTGTTTTTAAACTCGACACCTTTGGTGACGTGGCCGGCGCGTACATCCAAACAGGGGATAATTCGTTTCGTTAGCATGAATTGATTCTCAAATTCTATGGCGTTTTTGTGTTAAACATTCTATTGTTAAGCATTCCATTGCAAAAAATTGTTTAACATTCGTAAACCGATCGGGCCGCTTTTTTCTAAATGAAACTGGGTGGCGACGATATTCTCTTTCGCCACAACACTGGCAAAGCGGATTCCGTAATCCGATTCTCCGATCACCACGGAACGGTCAGACGGTTCGCAAAAGTACGAGTTGACATAATACACTTCCGCGCCGTCTTGTACCCCGTTGTAGAGGGGATGATCCTTGACCTGAAACAATTGGTTCCAACCGATTTGCGGGACTTTCAAAATTTCATCCTGCCAGGCCGTTTCCCGAAACATCTTGACACTACCGGGCAAAAGACCCAAGCATTGGGTATCGTCTTCTTCGCTGCTTTCAAAAATGATTTGTATTCCGATGCAAATCGCCAAAAAGGGTTTGCCCGCTTCCTGAACCTGTTCTTTGACAAGTTCCGTGAGACCTTCGCGGTTGAGCACTTCCATGGAAAATCCAGCGGCGCCCACGCCGGGAAATATGAGACGATCGGCATCGCGAATTTTTTGGTGGTCGCGGGTAATTTCGACCTCGTGGCCTAAATATTGAACCGCCCGTTCCACGCTAGTTAAATTGCCCGCTTCGTAATCGATGATTGCGATCATAGGATTTTTCTTTGAATGAACATTCTCATTTATTTGGTCCGAATTGTATCACGATGGTGTCGGAGTGGAATCTTTACGGCGTTTCGGGTGTGAATGATGCAGGGAGGCGTTCAATTCGCGCTCGGCAATTTTTAAACATCGGTTGCCCTTTTGATTTTCGTGTTCCCATTCGCGGAATTCTTCCAGCACATCTTGGGCCGCCAAAATATGCTTTGTGTTCAGCAGGGACCGAATCAATTGTACATAGCCCTCTGCTACCGATCCGAAAATGGTGCGAAAAAAATATTCGACCGCATTGGGTTCGCAAAAAGGGTCAAGCGTGTTTTGAGAAAAATAAAGGGTACGAAAAATAATATCGTTATCCCTGTACAAGGGCAGGATAAGCTCAAAAAGAGAAACCAATTTTTCCATCATGCGGTGGCTGCGCTTCATTTGTCCCGGCAAATCCCGTCTTGCGGAGGCGATCACCTGCTTTTCTAGATAGGAAATCGACCGGGCAAACTTTTGGTTGATGCCGCTGACTTGAGTCGTATAGGCCTCCAACAACCGCATGTTGTCGCGGGCTTTCCCCATTTCGTGCCAAACTTCGCCGATGACTTTATCAAACAAACGCTGTTCCATCTCTTTGCTTTCCGGTGATTCGACACGGTAAAGCGTGTGCGATAAATCTTTCAATTCCCGTAGATGATTTTCCAAAACCGAATCAATCGCGTCGTGGTCTAAGACATGATTGTTTTCGTAATGACGGCACAATTGCATCACGTCTTGCCGGGCTTTGTAAAAGCCTTTAATAAACGCGATTCGTTGGTGGTTGCGCCAGCTTTTGCTTGATGTATTTAATGATTTAAACGATGGTTTCATAGCGGTTTTACAGTTGGTCCAATTGGTTTTTGGCTGCTTGATACACGGTGTCCGCCTCCAGCAGCTTCATACAGTGGGGATCTTTATCGCACCGGGTAAGATAGCACCCCAAACAATCGATTTGCCCATGTAAAATAACCCCTTGGCCGTACATTTCCAGTTCTGAGGCG
>CAYVAZ010000253.1:0-4702 GCA_964449065.1 uncultured bacterium | reverse complement strand
GGATGTCGGCCCGACAAAACAAACCACCCGTTTGCCCAATCCCAGCGCGGCATGCAACGCGAATGTGTCACCGGTCACCACCACACTGCACAAATTCAAATAGGCAAAAAATTCCAGCATGGATTCATGCAGTCCGGCATCAATATAGGGAACGGTTAATGCGGAAAAGATGTCTTGCGCGCGGTCAAAATCATCGGGGCCGTATAAAATTAATAGTTCCGCTTTCAGATTCGTATGGATCAATTCCGCCAATCTTACAAAACCGTCCACGGTCCATTTTTTGTGCTGCCAGCGGTGTCCCGCTCCAACATTTAACCCAATGATTGTTTCATGCAGGATGTCATTCGCCTCCGCGAATTCTTCGGCCAATTCCATCATTTCCGGCAGCAACGGAACCAAGATGGGGTGGTTGTTTTCCGGCGCGTGAATCAACCCGCGCATGTGAGATTGGTATGTTCGCGTGTTGGCTTTCTTTTTGTCATCCCACAAGCTCATCGCCAGCCATTCTTCTCCGGCCGGATCAAAGGCCGTGACCTCTCCGCGCGGGGTTCTGCCGTATCCTTTATATTCGTTGGCGCGGGTCTCTGCGGTAATGGCGGTCGCCAGTGGATCCAGATCAAAATTAATACAAAGATCAAATTCTTCCTGCCGAAGCAGGCAAAGCGATTCTTCTTGAATGGTGAGCGGGCGGTCTATAAAGGGGGTGTGGCGAATCACATCGGCACTGGAAGGGCCGCAAATCCAAGTGATGTGTGACTGGGGATACATTTCTTTGAGAGAACCTAAAATGGCGGTGGTTCGCAGTACATCGCCGGAGGCCCCCAGTTTAATTACAAGGATACGGGTAGTAATAGGATCATAATGGGGGCATCCCTCACAGATGACCCCGTGTTCTTTATGCGGCTGGCAGGGGCGGTCTCCCAAATAAAAACGGCAATCGCTGTAGACAGTACGCAGGATCCATCAACCTTTCTTTTCTTCCAAATACCGCTTGGCTTTTTCTTGTATAATACCCGCAGATGAATCTCTTGCCAATTTCTTTAAGATGGATGCCCCCTCGTTTCGGGCTCCCGCTTCAAAAAAGGACATCCCTAACAGAAAGTTGGCCTTGTGAACTCCTTCATCCCCAGGGTAGCGGTTCAGATACTGCTGCAGGGTATCGATACTGAGTTCGAAATCGCCTTCGTAAAAAGCGCGGGTGGCTTTTAAAAAGAACATATTAATATAGGCGTCTTTTATTCTGAGCATCAATGGTTCGGGAATATTTTTTTGATGCAGTAAGTGGTTGAAGTATTCTTCGGCTTCGTCAAAAAATCCGCGGTTCCTCATGCCTTTCGCGTAGAGATAAATCATACGCGGTTCTTTGGTCTGACCAGCTTTTACTATACTTTTGACGAGTTCAAATTCTTCTATCGCGTCCAATACCTGCCGAAACCGCAGAGCCAGCAGGGTGCGCTTAAATTTTTCTTCATAGCGGAACGATAGCAGTTCATTGCCATCCGGGTCAAAAAACAATACTGCTGGAAAGCCTTGTACCCGGCGTTCGGCTACAAACTCACCGTTGTGATCAATGTTCAGGTTGACGGCCAAAAAGTCATTGCTGAACTTTTGCAGCAACGGGTGCAGCCATATTTTCTTGTCTTCTTTGAGGGAATTGGGGTGATAGCAATACACCAAAACCGGCTTGTCTTTTTCTTTAGCGGTTTTTAGGGTTTCTTCGAGATTATCGTTCCATTGAAAAGCGGCGGCTTGCTGCGCGATGATCAATGCACAATACATCCAAAGAACGTTATAAAAAGATTGCTTCATTTGCTTTCCTCTTGTCAATACATTGGGTATTTTATTTCATAGAGTATCTCATGAAATGGGCAGCGTCTTTTTTGGTACAACATCAACAAAATAATCGTTAAAAGTAGTATACTATATCTTTCGTAATGAAAAGTGTATATCCGGCAAATCTTGTCAACGATTTAAGAGGTAGACATTGAATGGTGTTTATTTGCAACCGTGGATCAAAACGCATGGGATTCTTCTCTGTATCCTGTTCATAGCAACCGGTTTACGCCTATATAAGATCACCAGTCCACTGTATGACTGGAACGCTTGGCGTCAAACCGAAACCGCCGCCATCGCGATGAATTATTATCAGGATAACGTGCCGTTCCTCTATCCTGAAATCGATTGGGTTGGTGAAGGCGGCCATGCCGAGATGGAATTTCCCATCTTTCCCTATTTGATTTCGTGGCTGTATTTTTTTACGGTCCCCTGGGATGGTTGGGGGCGCGTGATGTCGCTTTTGGCTTCGCTGGGAGTTGTGATCGCCGTTTGGGATATTGGAAGACAATGGAGAAACGAAACACTTGGATTATTCGCCGCCGCTTTTTTTGCTGTTTCCCCCCTATCCATCTATTACGGAAGAGCCTTTATGCCCGATATGGCTATGGTGTTTTTTGCTGCCCTCTCGGTGGCGATGTTTTTGCGGTGGATGAATTCGTTGCAAATCAAATGGATGTATTTATCCGCCATTGCTTTGTCGATTGGTGTGTTGATGAAACCCCCATGCCTCATGGTTTCGTTCCCGCTGTTGTGGATATTGTTTTACCGAAGCGGGTGGCGGTTTATTAAGAACAAACACGTTTGGATTGCTTTGGCGGTTATTTTTCTTCCGGCTGTGATGTGGTATGCCCATGCCGGCATGTTTTATGCCGAATCGAAGGCCTCGTTTATGCGGCATTTTAAGGATGTCACTGTTTTCGAATATCTGGCCATAAACTGGCAATGGCGCAATTGGGAAACCATTTTAGTCGAACGAATTTCAGAGAATATCTTTGCGTATGTTGGGTGGCTTCCATTTTCATTGGGATTCATCCGGCTTTGTTTTTTCCAGCCGAAACGCTGGTTCTTATTATCATGGCTGCTGGCAACCTTTATTTTTTATGCGGTGATTGCCGCCCATCACCGGGGGCATGATTATTATTCGCTGCTGCCGATTGTCCCGCTTTCTTTGGTTTGCGCGTACGGTTGTGAGTGGATTTATAAAGCGCTGCCCAATCCATTTCGCTATGCAGTATGGCTGGTTCCTTTTTTGATGGGAGTGGTTGGGTTCATTGGCTTACTGCGTTTTGATGCCTACCGCCAGTGGTATCACTATTATCAAGACGCCAAAGCAATGCAAAGCCGTATTCCAAAAGATTCGTTGATTTTGGTGATGGATGAGATTCTGCACACGCCGGAATTCTTTTATTTCACCGGCCGCAATGGATGGCACCGCCACCGTGATCCGCAAGAAGGAGTGGTCGATGATGAATGGGTAGAGCGTCACCGCGCGCAAGGGGCGGATTATTATTTCGGCCTCAACGAAGCGCCCGGCAATCATCCCTTGCTGTATCTGCAAAACCATCCAATGGGGCAATATATCTATACGAATTATGAGATCGGGTATATCGGTCCGCGCTTTTTTGTGGCCAATCTCAATAAGCCTTTGAGTGATGCACAGCGGCAAGATTATCTTGATACCAAAGTCATTACTCCACCCGCCGTGATCCAAGCCGAACAGCTTTTGACGGAAAACGCCGAGTTGGTGGAAGATGAAGCCGCAGTGCGGGGAAGCGCGTTGCTTGCTCAATCGAAGGGGGGTGCACAACTAATCGCTTACGGCCCTTATTTCCACTTCCCCAATGGGGTGTATGACTTCACCTTTCGTTTAGAATCTCCCCAGCCGCAAGAAAAAGGATCGGTACAAATTGCCATTCAAAGTGGGGATGAGTTCCTGGCATCAAAGCGGTTGTATGTTGGTGAAGATATTACCAATGAATACAAAGACTTCACCCTCACCCAAACCGTCAATATGGATATGCCGGTTGAAACCCGTGTAACGCTAGAGCCGTTGACCTCGGTGTTATTCGATACCGTCTCGATTCGCCACCGCAAGCATATAGATCAGGGCAAAACAGAGCCGCAGTATTTTATTGATCTGGTTGTTGTACAAGATGAAATTATGAAACTGTCGAATCAAGGCGAATTGCTGCAATTGGATGGGGAACTCTATGAACAATTTGAAATTGATCCCAATCATGTAAAAGGTGTGTATTGGGACGAACAAAACGGTCTCGTTACGATTCGCAGTAAAAATAATGGCATGAAAACGACAATTATTCCTGCGGATGCTCCACAAAAAAAGGAAGGAGAAGCGATTGTCGCGACACATAGAAACGGCCGTTTTGTTGCGGAATTAACGAATAAACAAAGGGTGTTATCAGGAAGTGATGATAGCGGCGTTCAATATTATGACCTCCCTCAAACCACTACCCCACCGCAGGATGTTGCAGTGACAGCAGACGGGGAAGTGTTTGTTTTGTATGGTTCAGGGAAACTCTTACAGTTGGGTGAAGTAGATAGCCAATACAATCTCCCCGATTTTGGCGCGGATGTTTGCCGCTGTTTGATTCCGGTTGATGGCGGCTTTTATGTGGTGGATGCCTTGGGGGCGATCCACAATACCGAAGGCATACCGCCTGTGCGCTCTCCCTACTATAAAGCAGAAGATTGGATCAAGGATGCTGAACGCACGTCGGATGGTACCTGGGCTTTCCTCACCAATGATGGGAAAGTATTGACGTTTGAAGAATGATTGATAGTTAATTACTCACTCATGTTACGCAAAATTCTATACGGTAGGTATTGTTGCGAGATTTAAATCCGT
>CAYVAZ010000252.1:0-7663 GCA_964449065.1 uncultured bacterium | reverse complement strand
AACAAAAACCATTTTTCAAGCAATCGTCAATCATGGATTGCGTAACATCAGTTAATAATTTATGTGATTAAGAGAGTATAAAATGGATACAAAAAATATTACGATTGAAATCGTCATCGAAAAAGAACCGGAAAATGAAGGCTATTATGCTTATTCCCCATCTCTTCCAGGATGTTTCAGTAATGGCAGTACAATTGAAGAAACCCGCCAAAATATGAAAGAATCTATTGAGTTGTATCTGGAATCAAGAAAAGAATTAGGTCTTCCAATGCTCATAAAAACGGACCAAATTGTCGTAGAAGAAATGTCCATTGAGGTTCCTGCATGACAAGAATGCCTCAAATCGATGCAAAACAAGTAATCAAGTTTTTAAAAGATCACGGTTACAAAGAGCATCGTCAACGAGGCAGTCATTTGATTTTGTATAACCCATCCAAAGAGATCGTCCTGTCTGTGCCGGTACATTCCGGTAAGGATATCGGCCACGGATTCACTTCTAAAATATTAAAACAAGCTGGTTACAGTTCAGACGATTACATTCGTTGGAAAAAGAAATAAAAAAACCGGGATTACATTCGCAACCCCGGTTTGATTTACCCATTTTCAAAATTACCAGCCAAAAAGCGCTAGGCGAGCATCATTTTTGCCAATTCGACAACCCGGTGTGAGAAACCGGCTTCGTTATCGTACCAAGAAAGTACTTTAACGGTGTTGCCGCCAATAACGCGGGTGTTTTGTGAATCAAAGCTGGATGAGAAGGGCGACCCATTAAAATCGATGGAAACCAATGGTTCTTCTACATATTCCAAAATCCCTTTCAATTCGCCATCGGCTGCCGCTTTTATGGCTGCGTTGATTTCTTCCACAGAAGTGGATTTCTCCACGACCACGGTTAAATCAACCACCGAAACGTTCGGGGTAGGAACGCGGATCGCGAAGCCGTCCAACTTGCCGTTTAATTCAGGCATGACCAATCCAATCGCGGCTGCCGCACCGGTTTTGGTGGGGATCATGCTTAATGCGGCGGCCCGGGCACGGCGTAAGTCTTTATGAGGAGCGTCAACAATGCGCTGGTCGCCTGTGTACGAATGAATGGTGGTCATCAAACCGTTTTGAATGGTGAATTTTTCATGCAATACTTTCACGACCGGTGCCAGGCAGTTCGTGGTGCATGACGCGTTGGAAACAATATCATGCTTGGATGCATCGTAATCGCTATTGTTAACACCCATAACGATGGTGGCGTCACAGTCTTTCGACGGCGCGCTGATAATCACTTTTTTTGCGCCGGCTTTAATATGTGCCGCTGCTTTATCCCGGTCGGTAAACAGCCCTGTGGCTTCCAATACGATTTCCGCGCCGCGGTCTGACCAAGGCAGATTGCCCGGTTCCCGTTCCGCTGTAATCGGGATTTCTTTTCCATCAATAACAATGCCATTATCTGTGGCTTTCACTTCTCCATCGTACCGGCCATGAACAGAATCGTATTTGAACAAATGCGCCAATGTTTTGGCATCGGTCAAATCGTTGATTCCGACGATTTCAATACCGCCTTGCTGCAATGCTGCTCGTGTAAACAATCTTCCAATACGACCGAATCCGTTGATTCCTACTTTTGTAGTCATCCGTTTGTCCTCCTTGAGACGGGTTTTGTGTTCTTTAAAATAACCGGATGAGTGCTGTCTCATTTTTCCGGTAAACGTCCTTTGCCTGCAAAAAAGTATCTTACTTACAGAGCCGAAATTCGGAAGGCAAAGCTAATATTTTAACGATTTTCAAACGCTAGTTTGAATTGATGTAATAAAATAAAAATAAATATTTTAAATGCCTGTTTAACTTTCAGAGAATGATTTTGATGAAAATATTTAATCTAAGTTATTGATATATTTTAACTTATTTCGTTTCATATACCATTCTTTAATGTTAGAGATTCATACAATGCCCACTTCTGTGGTAAAATTGCCTCGGTTTAGGTAAAAAAACCACAATTTGTTCTTGACTCTGCTTCTGGTTCATAAATAATAGCCTATAGAAATTCTTAAACAATTCAAAGCGTGCCCGCTTGGAAAGGAGGATAGATAAATAAAGGGCATCTTCGATTGGTTTTAATTTATCTATTCTTTTTATCAAAATTGATTCTTTGAATCGTAAAAACAAATGTCGAGAGACAGAGAGAAGAAGGGGGATTATCCCAAATGAAAAAATTAAGCGCATTAACAATTGCGGCCCTATTTGGTTTTGCTTCAGTCGCCAACGCGGATATCGATAATATGGATATCGGCGGCGATGTACTCGTTGAATATTTGTATGCTGATAATGCAGTGGACTTAAATGACAATGGCAATGACCAAACTGACTTTTTACGTACGGAAGTTCATTTGTACTTCCAAGCGGACTTGGATGACAATGTCACAGCCCGCATTAGTGTGGAAGCGGACCGTGCTCTGGATCAAAGTAGAGTGACTCCAAACAACAATTTGGCTACAGGTAATAGCAATGACTTGGAAATCTTTTTGGAAGAAGCCTTTGTGCAATGGAAAAACGCGATGGGTTCCAACTTTAACATTTCTGCTGGTCGTCAGTTCTTGAACTATGGTGACAATGCCCATGCCGACAATTATAACGGATGGTGGGGAAATAGTTTCGTGTTTGGTGATGCCCGTGCGGTTAGCCCGTTGAACATCAACCAACTCGGAACCTTTGAAATCGATCCGTTTGATGCAGCGGTCTTCCAATATGAAGCTGAAATGTGGACTGCCGATATTGTGTACTACATTGATACGGAAGAACTGAATAATGCTACCACTGGTTCCGACGGCGACGCGGAAGGCGTATTGCTGTATGGTTCCTACTTTGGCATCGAAGGCCATCAAATCGACTTGTACTATAACTTCAACCAATCCAATGACCCGGTTTTTACTGGCGCGATTGGCTTTGAAGGCGACCAGCACATGATCGGCGCACGCGCGGCCGGTGATATTATGCCGACCGTGGCTTACAAATTGGAATTTGCCTATCAATTCCAAGATCAAGATGCCGTTGCTGCTATTGAAACCGAAGGATTTGCTGTACAAGGTGGTGTGAACTATCACCCGGATATGCAGTACAACCCGAATGTAGGTATTCTCTATACTTACTTTGAAGGCGACAATGGTTCCGGCTTTGCTTCTCCGTTTGAAGCCAAAACCTACGGTCTATTAGGTGAAGGTTTTGTCCGTTCAACTTTTGGAGGAGGCACTTTCACCAACATGAACGTGCTTAACGTTTACGGCGGTATGGAATTCAGCGAAAACATCGCCGGTACTTTGGACTTCTACTACTACTTGTTGGATGATGATATTACTACCGTCGGCGGTTTAAGCGAAGACAATGGCGGATTCGAAATTGATGGTCAAATCGATTACATTGTAAACTCTAACATGACTGCCTTCTTGGGTGGTGGTTTGTTGATTCCTAGCGATGCGTTCGAATTGGCTGTCGGTGGCAATGATGACGAAGCCTACTTCATCCGTACAGGTTTCAAAGTCAACTTCTAAGTTTTACCCTATATCGAAGATGCAGAGAGAGGCGGTACTTTTGTACCGCCTCTTTTCGTCCTAGTAGTTCGTCAAGGCTGACATGATGGGTGATAACTTAACCATCCACATGAAATAAATGGGATCAGTCATTCACAAGCGAAGCGCAGTGCCACAACCCCCTTGCATAAGGGGGTGGAGCCGTAGGCTCCGGGGGATTTTGCGTAGTTGGAAGCGTGCTTCGATCCCCCCCTACCCCCCCTTAACAAGGGGGGCAACGACGACAGACTCCTTAACGGGGGTATGCATCCATCTGCCATCATTTAATCGTTGACGTAGTACTGGGATACAATCTTGACCGCGATTCTCTGTTGAAGGAAGTCCGAATTTGCATACAGGGCTCGTCCAATTGATGATGTCGGGTATGATATTATCAAAGTGGAAAAATAGTTCATGCACCAACTGGTCCGAGTCTTAAGAAAAAGGGATCATTTCAGCGAAATTTCCGCACTCAAGTAGTCCAGGTGAAACAAAAGGTTTGTGAAATAAAAGGTTATCGTTGGAATTGCCCTGCAAAGCAAGAAAATCTATCAGATTAACCATCAGCAACACATTCAGAATACATTACGGTATATATCATATATCAGTATGAGTTAAACTTGTATGGATTGTGGTAGCGCAGTTGGTAAAGCGATGTTGGTTTTGGGAGAGTTACTTTGCCAATCCGGGCGGATTTTTCCATCAATTTGAATGTATTTTTTGTGTTCGTTCTAACTAAAGCATCGTTTCACCATGCAAAAATCCGGTAAGGAAAATAATACTCTTAGACAGAAAAAGGAAACGGAAACTCTATGCCCAGCAACACCAAAGAAAAAGTAACCTTCAGCGATTTCGGATTATCCCCCCAAATTGTTGATGCCATCAATCAAAAGGGATTTGAAGAACCCACTGCCATTCAAGCATTAACCATCCCGGTCATGCTTAGAAACGACACCAATGTCATCGCGCAGGCGCAAACGGGTACAGGTAAAACCGCTGCGTTCGGTTTGCCACTCATTGACCTGATCGATATAAACCTCAATTCCGTACAAGCGCTTATACTTGCACCTACCCGCGAATTGGCCATTCAAGTATCGGAAGAGATCAATTCCCTCAAAGGAAAGAAAAATATCAAAATAGTTCCCATCTACGGCGGCCAATCGATCGATGAACAACTGCGCCGCTTGAAAAAAGGTGTACATATTGTGGTAGGCACTCCCGGCCGGGTGATTGATCATCTCAACCGCAAGACACTGAAACTTCAGCATATTGAGCATCTGATTTTGGATGAAGCGGATGAAATGCTCAACATGGGGTTTATCGATGATGTGGAAGAAATCATGAAACACACCAATCCGGGCAAACGCACCATGCTTTTTTCCGCCACCATGCCGCAGCGTATTAAAGATCTTGCCCGAAAATATATGGAAGGATATGAACTCCTTACGGTAATGAATGACCGGTTAACCACCAATTTAACCGAACAAATATACTTTGAAGTTAAAGCCTCGGATAAATTCGAAGCCCTTTGCCGCATTATCGATATCGAAGATAACTTCTACGGCATGGTGTTTTGCCGCACGAAAAATGATGTGGATCAAGTTGTGAGACACCTGACAGACCGCGGTTATGATGCCGAAGCCATTCACGGTGATATTACCCAAGCCCAGCGTGAACGGACTTTGAATAAATTCAAACAGAAAAAGAGCAATATCTTAGTGGCAACGGATGTCGCCACACGGGGAATCGATGTCAGCGACTTGAGCCATGTGATAAACTACTCATTGCCGAACGACCCAAACTCGTATGTACACCGCATCGGCCGCACCGGCAGAGCCGGGAAAGAAGGCACTGCCATTACCTTCATCACTCCGAGCGAGTACAAAACATTGATGTTTATCCAACGGATGGCCAAAGCGGATATTAAAAAATCCAAACTGCCGATGATTGATGAGATCATTCAGAATAAAAAGAATAAAATTGATGAAGAATTATCTTTAGTCATGCAGGAAAACTTAGATAAGTCCTATTACAATTGGGCAAAAAGCTTATTGAAGGACCATGAATCCACCGATGTTGTCGCGGCGATGCTGGCCTATTGCTTTGAAGAAGATTTAGACCCATCCTCTTATGGTGAAATTCAGGATGTGCGTGGACGAGGCGTACAACTTGATCAACAAGGCAAAGCAAGGCTGTTTGTCGCGTTAGGGAAAAAAGACAATATCAACCCCCGAAAACTTCTGGATATGGTCATGAATCGCGTATCGATCAAATCCAAACAAATCAGCGATATTCAAATCATGGATAAATTTTCGTTCATGACCGTCCCCTTCGAAAAAGCCGAGGAAATCATTTCTTCCTTTAAAGAAAAAGGGCAGAAGCCGCTGATTACTCATGTGAAAAATAAAAATAAAAATAAAAAATAGGAAGAAATAATTTGATTTTCATATATAATGTAAACTCGATCTGTAAACAATATTTTACATGAGTCTATGCTATGATGAAAACAAAATCAGCCTTTACTCTCATCGAACTTCTAATCGTCGTTGCAATTATTGGCATTCTGGCGGCAATCGCAGTTCCGAACTTTTTAAACGCGCAAAGCCGGGCGCAAATTTCACGTACAGTAGCGGATATGAAAGCCCTGCACACCGCCATGGAAACCTACCGCCTCGACAACAACGCCTATCCGCCCGATTACGACAGCGGCCGTGTGCCCAATGTTACCATCCAGCGTAATGAAATTCTCACATATGTCCGCCTAACCACGCCGGTTTCCTATATGAGTTCCATTCCCCGTGATCCCTACTTTTTGGGGATAACGGGAAGGCAGGATCATGTAAAAGAAGAGCCTCTCTTCCAATACGCAGGCCCTCCCGGATCGTTAGACCGCCCACAATGGCGGTCTTCCAACACCCACTACACCATCACCAGCCTGGGCCCGGATAAACAAGACCAACAGGCATGGTCGCGCGCCCAAAACAACGTACACGATATCCTCTTCAGCATCTCCAACGGCCTGACATCGCTGGGAGACCTCTACATGTCCAACGGAGGCGTGATCGTACCGAATTAGCCGTTATATTTAGGTAGAGAAGAGTTGATTTTATGGTTGCGTTTCCATGTAATGATTTACATTGCGCGTTAAACGTTTTAATACAAGTTCCAATTCGCCCCGCTTTTCTTCCATCAATTGTTCATCGGCATCTTCAGGTACATGGATGAAATCCCCGGTATCATAGACAATCTTCCCGAATGGGTAGGGCACAATAAAATGATCCCAACTGTTTAGCCTGCGTTTTCGGGAGCAGTCGAACGCGGTAGGAAGAATGGCATGTCCTGACATTTTTGCCAAGGCGATGATGCCCATTTGCACGGTTTCATTGGGGCCGCGGGGACCGTCTGGTGTGATGACGACGTGTTTTCCTTCTTTCAGTTTTCTCACCAATCCCAACAATCCACGCGCGCCGTTGCGGGACGAGGATCCGCGGATGACATCCACCCCCACCGCTTTGACCGCCTGCGTGATAATTTCGCCATCTTCACTGTTGCTGATAATGGCAGAAAAACCATAACCGCAAAAGTAATAAATAGGCAGCAAAAGTTGACTATGCCAGATCGCGAAGATGATGGGCTTTGGATTTTGTTTAAAGCATTTGCGATAATCGGTTCGAAGCGGTATGAGTTTGTTGGTAATCCCTATTGTGTTGAAAAACAGAAACGAGACCAAGCGTATTAAATAGGAATATCGGGAGATTTTAATTTTCATTATCATGCAGTTACAACATTCATAAGGGATTCGATTTTCTTTGGTGCTGTAAAACCGGGTTCAAAAATTCATCGATAACTGGATTATGGTTTTTTGGGTGCGTATTAAATTTCTAATAGTGTAAGAGGTACAAATCGGATGAAAATCATTTAACCAACTCACGTTACGCACTACATATATGATATGCCCGTTTTTCTCATCGTTCGCTGAATCTATCACCCTCGCCCACCGGGAGAGGGCCGGGGTGAGGGTTCGGGAGAAATAAGCCTCTAATTATGCTACTGTGTCATAGGGAGCAATCGCTCTCATCGCCCTCATCTCTTATCTTCTCCCAATGGGA
>CAYVAZ010000251.1:0-7724 GCA_964449065.1 uncultured bacterium | reverse complement strand
AGGGAGAAGACGATAGACACTGCGTTTGACTGAAAATAGTTGGCTCACAACAAAAACGATTTTTCAAGCAATCGTCAATCATGGATTGCGTAACATCAGTTATATATTTAAATTTCCCTCACCAAAATTGAGAACGGTTTGCCGAATCACCAGCGGTAGCACCGTGCTAAAACCACCTTACCGAATTGGGTGGTTCCGCGGGAACCGGGAGATTTTGCGTAGAGCGGATTCGCCCCCTCTTTTCCAATGACATTAGAGCGTTTCAGGTTTGCGTAGACGTTGTAGACCAAATTGCAAAGTGCCCCTACGGCAAGTGCAATACCAATTTTCTGTCTATCCAATCTTGAATTGCTTTAGAATTACGAACCGCTGTCGCCTTGAATAGAAAAATCCGCTTCAGATCACACCGAATTTGTAAAAAGGTATTTGGCTAGGAATTCTTCATCCACTTGGGTTGGCCGCTGGCTTGCAGGACGGATAACCACAGATTGCTTTCCGGATCCACCACCTTGCGTTTGGATACCGCCGCCTGGATTGGCACATGCGTAAACGATCCATTCCAATAGCCGATCATCATGCCGGTGCGCCCGCTCATGGCCGCGTGCACGGCATTGTGTGCCAGTTGGTTGCAGTACATCCGGTCGGATGGAATCGCCGGCACTGAACGCACGTAATAGCTCGGGTCGATATAGCGCACCGTGGTTTCAATCTCACGCTGTATAAAATACCGCTCAATCCGCTCTTTCAAAAATCCGCCGATATCCGCCAACTTCTGATTACCGGATGCATCCGTGCCTAACGATTCGGCTTGTGTTTGCAGAATATCTTGTCCGGCGCCTTCAGCGACAACGATCAGTGCATGTTTGCGGTTTAAAATGCGCTGTTCCAGCGCGGGCAAAAAGCCGTTGGGCGGGTCCAAATCAAACGGCACTTCCGGAATCAGCGTAAAATTAACCTCGCCGGACGCAATCGCCGCGTTGCAGGTCAAAAATCCCGAATGCCTTCCCATCAACTTCACAATCGCGATGCCGTTATACGCCCCATGCGCTTCCGCGTGGGCGCTGTTCAGTACGTCCGAGGCAATGGCAAACGCCGTGTTAAAACCGAAGCTGCGTTCCACCAAAGAAATATCATTATCAATCGTTTTGGGAATACCGATCACAGCGATTTGCAATCCACGCTTATCAATTTCGTCTTTGATCGCGAGCGCGCCGCGCTGTGTGCCGTCACCGCCGATGGTAAACAGCACGTTGATGTTGTGATTCAGCATAAAATCCACCATCTCGGCCGGTTCCTGTGGCCCGCGCGAACTGCCCAAAAACGTGCCGCCTTCATTAATCACATCTTCCACCGATTGGGGATTCAGGGGAATCGGCTGCATCTTCGATTTCTCCACCAGCCCCTTATACCCGAACGGAATCCCCAATATATTCTGAACACCATAGGAATAATGCAGTGAATAAACCAACCCGCGAATGACATCGTTGATGCCGGGGCACAGACCTCCGCAAGTTACCACCGCCGCCGTCACATCCGGCGCGTTGAAATAAATCTGCTTGCGTGGACCCGCCGCTTCGAACGCGTACGGCTGCTGGTTTTCTTGCAGAACGGCCTGCAAATCACTTAATTTGTTATGGAAGAGAATATGTTCCGATTCTTCAACAAAGTTGGCGATATAATCATCGTCCACAGTCGATAACTTTAAGGGGGATTCAAACCGGGGATGGCCCAATACCTGGATCGAGAAATCCAAGTCGCGTGGATCAATGGTCATGTTCTCACTCCAAACGGTATACCAAAAGATGCTTTTCTAAGATTCTATCATAATGGTAGAGCGTGATTTTGAGCATGAAAGGCTTAATCATTCATGGATGCACTTCAGACGGCTTAACACGTTACATAACTCATGTTACGCATTCGTAAAGATATGCCCGTTATTTTAATCTTTCGCTGTATCTATCGCCCTCGCCCACCGGGAGAGGGGCGGGGTGAGGGTTCGGGAGGAATAAACCTCTATTTACGCTACTGCGTCTTAGGGAGCAATCGCTCTCATCGCCCTCATCTCTTATCTTCTCCCAAAAGGAGAAGACGATAGACACTGCGTTTGACTTAGAATAGTTGGCTCACAACAAAAACCATTTTTCAAGCAATCGTCAATCATGGATTGCGTAACGTCAGTTACATAATAAAAGAGGAGCGTACCGCCCCTCTTTTTCAAAACGCATCACTGGTTATAACTCACTCCTCACGGTCTTCCGCCGCCGCTTGACCGGCTGCCCAATTCGCGGTCCAGCATATACACGCCACCCGGGGCGCTTTCTACCATCTCAAATTGATCCAGCAAACCTCTGGTAGTAGCTTCTTCTTCTACCTGCTCGGTCACAAACCACTGCAAAAAGTTGCTGACAGCATAATCATTTTCTTTTTGGGAAAGGTCGAGTAATTCATAGATCTGTTTGGAAACTTTTTGTTCATGAGACAAGGTTTCTTTAAAGGCATCGTGTGCTGACTTCCACTTACGCGGCGGCGCTTTAATCTCCGAAAACTCCACACTACCGTCCCGGTTATGCACAAAGGTGTAAATTTTCATGGCGTGTTCCAATTCTTCCTGCGCCTGCATCCGTACCCAATGCGCGAATCCAGCATACTTATTGTCTTCAAAATACGATGACATCGATAAATACAAATAAGCCGAATATAACTCCGCATTAATCTGCTTATTCAACGCGTCCTGTAACTTTTTGCTGATCATAAATGTGCCCTCCAAATCTGATTTTTTATGTATTCTATCGGGAAGAAAAAACAAATTAAGGTTCTCCAAAAAAAGAACCTGCTGTACCCGCATCAAAATATGGTTGTTGTTTTGAACTTTAACGTTTAACAAATCGATATTCATACCGAACGAGAATATGAAAAGTCCGTGTTCGGTACGATTGGCGGGCTACCGGACCAAAGCCGTCCGCTTTGGGTTAGACTTGCTCCCGCTTTCGCATGAAGTGTTATCTATCGTTATTAGAGTGTTTAGCCACCCGACCTTGCTGATGTTACGCATTCGTCCCAGATTTGTTGGTAAAGATCATCAGTCTTGGGAGGAGAAATCTCTCTTCAAACATCTGACCTATTATTTTGCGGATTATGGTTCTCTTCACACCCCTTCAGTCCTCCTTACGCCGGACATCTTCCCCCATCATTTGGGGGAGACAATGGACATCGGCAGGCTGGAAGTCTGCACCACCATAAAAGACTGTTTGCCGTTCCGTCATTCATCGTGAACGGTTCTATTTGATAATGGTCTATTTTTTTTCGCTAAATTGTGGGAGGAAAAACAGAAAGGGCGCAATGGAGGATAACTAAAACAGCCCCAAAGAATGGGGCTGTTAGTTAAGCGAATTTAATGTGAAACAAATTTAAGGAAGGCTGGAAGTAAAGACAAAGCGAACTATGCAGCAACCGTTGCGGTTTGAACGGCGGCGCGGTCTTCTTCGGTTTCGATGACAATATGCTTGCGGTTGCGTTTGACTTCAAACTTGACGTAGCCATCCACCAACGCGAATAAGGTATCATCGCCGCCCCTTTTGACATTATTGCCGGGGTGATATTTTGTTCCCCGCTGGCGGACCAATATCGAACCAGCGGTTACGAATTGACCGCCGAAGCGTTTGACTCCGAGCCGTTTAGGATTGCTATCGCGGCCATTCTTTTGTTTCCCGCCGCCACTCTTAACGTGTGCCATGATTGAACTCCTATTATCTACAACTTTGCTTATCGAATTATGAATTTTAACCACTCATGGATAAGTTGCAAGCCCTATTTTACCATCCTATTTTACCATCCAGTTATCGATTGAAGCCGGTTCGGCCGCGACTGATCCCGCGTTGAGGCCGTCGATGCCAAAACCAATTGCCGGGGAGCCTGACATCAGGCTGAAATCCAGGTCTGGAAATGACACATCCGCGCCAACATTTGCAAAGAGGGGATCACCGACAACGAAATTTTCATCCACGATGGTTCCCTCTCCTCTGCGTTGTACATTGCCTTGGCTTCCGGCATCCCAATACACATTGTTGGATAAGGTTAAGGTGCCGGTTTGGATATCAAAGTCGTATTCATCATCCTCACCATCGGTGGCGAAGAAGATCGAATTGGTCACGGTGACTTGGGCGCCATCGTTTGGAGCACCGGAAGGATCATCCAATGTCTGCTGCAGCATCCCATCCTGGACGAAGAAATCGCAGTGATCGAAGTTGATGTAGGTGGTATCACGGATATCGACGATATCATTGACGCTGGTAAACGGGTATTCAGGTGTTTGACCGAAGACACAATTGCTGACCTGCATGGGATTATCCGGTGAACCGACAATTCTTCCCCCCGTGGATTTAAAAACCAGATTGCAATTGATAAACCAAACATTTTCAAACACAACCGATTCCTCGGAGGGATTGCCGACGGTGCCGGTGCGCAAGTCCGTTACCCGGTCTATGACATTTATGATTGTGAGATTCCGCACGGTAACACCACCGCGGACGCTTAATGCCCTGCCGTCACCCGTTTCGGAGAATCTGGCGAAATCGAGCACGGTTGCGTCCGGACCGAAGCCGCTGCCGGAACCTTCTAAAGTGATATTCGAACCACTGTTGAAGCGGAGTTGGCCGGTCATGTCGTAGGTGCCCGGCGCGAATTTCATGGTTCCATCGCTTATATCCCGAAGCAGAACCGGAATGATTCCCGCGTCTTCCGGGACGACTTCTTCCACAAATTGGGCGTGACTGTAAGAGGAACAGAAGATCACACCAAACACAATGAGCGGCAGAATGGTTAGGCAGTTCAAGCGTTTCATACAAATCCTCCATAGATTATTGGCATTCTCCAATATAATAGAGCCTAACAAAAATGAAACAATGTAAGTGATAAAAGCAAATCGCGGGGTTCATAGATGAGATATTAAGTTAGCATTGTTTTTGATAAAATGTTTTTCTGTGATTTAACTGGATGAATGTTTGAAATTCAATTGAGTCAAGGTTAAAGAGCCGGTATAATGGTTCAATGAACTGGACTGTCACAATAACCAAGAAAGCCAGAAAGCAAAGAGAGAAATTACCCAAAGATATACAAGAACTCTTTGATACCTTTTTATTGAATTTAAGAGATTTTGGTGCATATCAACCTAATTGGCATAATTTTGGGAAATTACACAAAAACAAATATCACTGCCATATTAAAAAAGGAAATCCCACGTATGTGGTTGTATGGGAATTGGTTGATAAAGAGATAAGACTGATTGAGGTGAATTATGTCGGTACCCACGAAAACGCTCCATATTCATGAAGCAGAATACGCGCAAACCTTCGCTGACCAACCGGCCGCGCAACAGGGATTTCTTCATATTGAGTTGGGACCGCCAAGCCAATCCGAGGAACTTGCGGAAATCACTCTGATCGGTCCAGCGGATAAATTGGAACAACTGAAGCGGGTCGCGCGATTGTTTGAATTTGATAACGCCCATGAAACCACCAGTGCCGACGATATTATTGATTCTTTAACTCCAGGGATTTGTCTGCGGAGTTACCGAATTCGTGAAGATATGAAGCAAAAAGATTTAGCAGAAAGAGCCGATATTTCTCTAAAACTTTTAACCGATTTGGAAAATGACAAAGCCAAAATGCCTGCGGATTTAGCCAAACGGATTGCAGAGGTTTTACACTGCAACTATCAGCATCTGGTATCTGAAATTCATCTGTAGTAAGTTGAACAATAGTAAAAGCAATACAATAGAATCACCGTTGCTTTTACGCTTGTTTTCATAGTGATGGAATAAAATTTGATTTGAATTTGATTTGAACTTGATTGAGTCATGACCACAAGCCTATATAATGATTCAATGAACTGGACTGTCACAATAACCAAGAAAGCCAGAAAGCAAAGAGAAAAACTCCCTAAACCAGTCCTGAGAATTTTTAACGTTTTGTTAGCGAACTTACGTGAATTCGGGGCATATCAACCCCAATGGAAAAATTTCGGCAAATTAACCCCTAACAAATTTCATTGTCACATCAAAAAAGGACAACCAACGTACGTGGCAATTTGGGAAATAAGAGATAAAGAGATAAAACTGATTGAGGTGAAATATGTCGGTACCCACGAAAACGCTCCATACTCATGAAACAGAACACGCGCAAACCTTAGCTGACCAACCGGCCGCGCAACAAGGATTTCTTCATATTGAATTGGGACCGCCAAGCCAATCCGAGGAACTTGCGGAAATCACTCTGATCGGTCCGGCGGATAAATTGGAACAACTGAAGCGGGTCGCGCAATTGTTTGAATTTGATGACGCCCATGAAACCACCAGTGCCGACGATATTATTGACGCACTCAAACCGGCAGACTTTTTGTTCGCATATAGAGAACGTGAGGATTTGAGTCATGCGGCATTGGCAAAAAAAGTCAATATTTCTCCTAAACAGTTAGCGGATTTTGAAAATGGAAAAGATGAAATACCGGTAGATGTAGCTAAACGGATTGCAGAGGTTTTACACTGCAACTATCAGCATCTGGTATCATCCTAACGGTTAATTGATCGCGGTAATGTCTTGACTTACATCATATACCCTGCCGTCAACCACCGTAAAAAGCACTTCCCCAAACAAATTTTCGTCCCGGTATGCGGAATGATACTTTGGGTCTTGCAATTGTTGTTTTAACTGTGATTCACTGATTTCATACCGCTGGTTTGGGTCAAAAATGATAAGGTTTGCCATTGCCCCGCTCTGCATGGTTCCGATAGGAAAATCAAAGCGCATAAAGTCTGACAAATAGTGAGCCGGGACGATGGCGGAAAGCCAATCGATATCCGCGTACGTAAAGCCGTGGTTTTGGATGAGATGCGTATGGATTTGATGTGTAAGTTCAAGAACCCGTGTGCCGGGGCTGCCGGGCATTGCGTCTTTGTAGCCTTTGGCGGCTATAGGGTGGGGGGCGTGGTCTGAACCGAAGAAAGTCAATGGGTCGCGTTTTTGGGCGCATTCGCGGGTCAGTTCGATGAGGCTGAGTTGGTCTTCTTTTGAAGGATGCGCGGGGCGGCGGTAGTTGATATTTTTCGACGCGCTATCGGTGAGCATGTCACGGTTCCAGTACATATAATCCAAGCCGACTTCAGCGGGGAGTTTGATTGGCATATCGCCGCGGGCCCGCAAGACCATATCCAACGCGGGTCCGGTGGGGATGTGGCGCGTGGTAAGTTGGTGTAGTTTGGCTTCTTTTGCCAAAGCCAGCGTTTCCCGTTGGCAATCCAAGACGGTTTGGCCGTCGAAGTAGAGCGCTTGCAATAGGTAATAGGGCGGATTGACGCGGTCGCGGAACTCTTCGATGGTTTCATCTTTGCGTGGTTGATCGTTGTGGTAGGAGATCATACATCCCGCGCGTTGGAGGTACATCATTCTGCGTTCTTCAAAGGGTAGACCTGAGCCGCCGAAGGTGGAGCCGAAATCTTTTTCTTCCTGCCCTTCTACCGGTTCTACATTCGGTTCGATTCTTGGATAAACGTGTGCTTTCACCAGAGATTTTTGGCGGTAAAGATCGAGCGTTTTTTGCCAGCGGTCTTGGCCTATTGGAGCCCAAGGTGTGTTGCCCATCGCGCCGACCAGCCAGACGCCGCCTTTGAGGGCTGTGAGTGAGCCGATGCGGGAATCATACAGGCTGTTGGCCGCTTTGATTTTGGATAT
>CAYVAZ010000250.1:4913-7727 GCA_964449065.1 uncultured bacterium | reverse complement strand
ATTATAGATAAAGGGAAATAATTCTTATACATTTTCAATCATTATCCACCCCTTGCCATCATGCCATGCCAAGAATATACTTTTCAACTTGTTCATTTCGCAATTGTTCGCAAGTATTTGCAACTCTTTAGGAGCCGAATCATGGAAGTAATCTTAGCAGAAAGTATGCATAAATTGGGCGAAGAAGGCGATCTCGTCAAAGTACGCCCCGGTTATGCCCGCAATTACCTCATCCCGCAAGGCATGGCGTTCCCGGTGAATTCAACCAACGCGAATGAAGTCGCGCACAAACGCAAATTGGTGATGGACCGTCAAAAGAAACGTATGAAAACCCAGCAGGATATGGCGCGCCACCTCTCCAAAGCGGAAGTGAAAATAGCCGTAAAGGTGGGGGAAGAAGACAAACTCTACGGTTCCGTTACCAGCCAGCACATTCAAGAAGAACTCAAAAAGCAAGGCTTTGATGTTGACCGCCGTAAAATCATTCTGGAAGATACCATCAAAGCCTTGGGTATGTACACCATCACGGTGCGCTTCACGGCGGAAATTCAAGCCGACATCAAAGTATGGGTCATCAAAGAAGAATAGTCTCATGGTTTTAATGAAAACCATAATCGCTGAAGCAAGGATATCACTCCTCGCTTCAGCCCTTTTCCTTTTCATTACTTTATCCCATTCCATTGGGTTTGCTCAAGAACAGCAGAACCCTCCCGCGCGCGATGTTCTGGGATTCCCAACCTTGACACCGGAATTTACGATTCAATGCGCCGAAGGCGATCTAAAATTGTTTGCCGGAGAAGAGCGCGCTCCCATCGCCCCGGTGGTGTGGCAATCTCCCCAACCCGGGCAAATTTATTTTTCGGTAGAAAGCAGCGGATGCAGATTGGATTTCAGTATTGCATACGCCGAAACCTTGTCCGCCTCAAATACCGTCTCAGGGGTTGTCATCCAATGCACGGCTGAGAACCGGTCCAATCAAGATGTCCAGCCGCAAATCTGGTGTGCCTGGCGCCATCAGGATGCCGATCAAAACGGCATCTACGGCACGGCATTGGTGAACAACTTCGCAACCGATATCGAAATAAAAAAACGCCCCGATCCATGGAACAAAAAACTCACCTGGTGGTTTCAAGATCATGCCTTTATTCGGGATGAGTCCGTTTTGTATTGGATTGGGCAAGCGCAAGGTTGGAAGATGTCTCATCAGGTACAGGATGAATTGCCGCCATACACAAGTTTGCGTCCGTCTCACCGGCTGGGGTGGTCGAACCTATCGGCTACGGTGAACCCCAAGCAACAACTATCCTTCCACCTCTGGATACCTTATATTCCTATTCCTATCCCATCCCTTGCCAGGTAGACTATTCATGTGATATCCGGCTTTACCATTTTGCGTCATCGGCTACGATTTAAAGTTTGCAAACCTCGTGGAGGGGTGTCCGAGTCTGGCCGAAGGAGCACGATTGGAAATCGTGTAAACGTGGAAGCGTTTCGTGGGTTCGAATCCCACCCCCTCCGAATTGTTACTTCTACATACGACTCATTCTATTTTGGATCACTCACGAATACGACCGCTAAGTCATTCTTCCGCTGAGCCTAATCGCCGCGCTTACTCTACCATCCAAAATGGAAACGGTTTTAATAAAGCAAAGAATAGTGTGAACCCACTTGTTTTTGATTTCAATTATGTCTTTTATTCATTCTGAATTTTTGGCCAAATCTCCTTTACGCCAAATCCACAACCGCGTCCTGCGCTGCGAACGCTGCCCGGAACTGCGCGACTATTGCAAACGAATCGGCCAAGAAAAACGCAAAGCTTATCAAGACTGGGATTACCACGCGAAACCGGTATCCGGCTTCGGCGACCCCAACGCCTGGCTGTGGATACTTGGATTGGCACCCGCGGCACATGGTGCCAACCGCACCGGCCGCATGTTTACCGGCGACCGCAGCGGCGACTTCTTATACGCCGGTTTGCACCGCAACGGTCTTGCCAATCAGGCCGTTGCGGTCTCAAAGGACGATGGTTTGACTTTGGATGGCGTGTATATCTCCGCGGCATTACGCTGTGCCCCTCCCGCGAATAAACCGGCGAAACAGCAATTGGCAAACTGCGAAGAATATCTCCGCCAAGAATTTCATGCCCTCAAACAATGCAAGGTTTTGTTAACGCTGGGCGGCATCGCGTGGAATGCCGCGCTAAAATTGTTGGATGTGGAAGGCATAAAAATCCCCAAACCCAAACCGCCATTCGGCCATCAAGCCGAAGTGAATTTCGGTCAACTTTCGCTGTTGGGGTGCTATCATGTATCGCAGCAAAACACTTTCACGGGCCGTTTGACGCAAGCGATGTTCGATCAAACCATTCAACGCGCCCGCGAATTGGCCTAGAAAGCAGCCGCTATGAGTTTTTTCTTCTCCCGCAGTTTTTGGCTTCGATTCATTCCCATCGTGTTTGTCATTGCGTTTGATATCTTCTTCCTTCTTTTTCTGGATAATTTCTTTCACAACAAAAAGCGGACGGCCATCTTCGAATCGGGACAACAATGGATTGAAATATTGAACGATGAAGAAATTGCAAATATCAAAAAATATTTAACCAACTATGTGAACAGGCCCCGAAATTCGGATGAAAGAAACCCGGATTACACTGAAATCGCTTACAACTACTTCATAAAAAATACAACCAAAATTAATGAAATTATTGCAGGCGATAATCCTTGGATCGGATTAACACTCACAAATGAAAAGGACGAAGTTCTTTTTGAAATACGGGACCCCGAGAAGATGAAGCGCCTTAACACCTGGGAGAAC
>CAYVAZ010000250.1:0-4903 GCA_964449065.1 uncultured bacterium | reverse complement strand
CAGTTTATTTTCTCAATCCTTCTCCGCCAACGTGGTTACTCCCAACCTTCAACTGTCTGTTGAGTACGCAACCCCCCAAGATATTGATGCCATTGAGGAACTGGCCTTTCGCTACAAACTCTACGCGGCCCTGTTTGTCATCGGTTCGTGGATCATCTATTTCTCGCTATCCCACATGGTCATCCGCCCGCTGATCAAAGTCGATGAAGGCATCGAACGCATTATCCGCACCGGCAATGTCTCGTTAATCGAGAACCCCCGCAACGAAACCGAAAAAGCCTTTAACCAACTTATGCGCACCCAGCGCGAAGTCTTCTTCAGCCTCGAAGTCGATCAAACCGTCGATCAACTCCACCACATCGCCGATGACCGCGAAGTCGTAACCCGCTTCTTACAAGAGATGACCAAACGGATATGCAGCGTCTATCCCTTCATTCAAGTAGATGCGTTTTTGTATGCCCAAAACCAATGGCAGCCGCTATCCAATGGGACTCCATTTCCTCCGGAACCGGAAACACAACCGGTGGCCGCCGGTCAAAACAAACCGCTGCAAATCACCGTCAACAACAATGGAAACGTTGTGGGGGCATTGTCGTGCATTCTGCCGGATACGCACAGGCTTACACATGATGAACTGCGGCGCATCGGCAGTGAGATTGAAAAGCAAGTCTCCAACGGCCTGGCGCGCTGCATCGGCCGCAGCCGCACACTGACCGAAGAACGCAACCGCTTCGGCATCAATATCGCCACCAACATGGGGCACGATCTCACCAACATCATCGCCTCCGGCAAATGGGATCTCGATACCATCAGCCGCGCGCAAAAATTGGGCATTGTTCAAACCGACGAACAGCGCGGTAAATACTATGTAGAGGCGGTCGAGGGCCTGGGCAGCAATCTTTATTTCCTGCAAGAAATGGTCGATATCTACCGCTCATTCGCCCACACCCAAAGCCCCCGCTATGAAATCGTAGACCTATCCTTTTTGACGCGGGATTTGGTGCAGTTGTTTACACGCTCCACATCCAAAAAATTGTCGATTGAAGTCTCGGTACCTGAATCCCTCGCATCATTAGTCGAACCGCGTTTGCTGCGGATGGCGCTGTTCAACTTACTCAACAACGCCGCCCAAGCCATCGCGCAAAGTGACCCGCCCATCCAAGCAGGCAAAATATGGGTTTCATTGAAAAAGATAGACAGCACAGCCGGTTTTGAACTGCGTGACAACGGTCCGGGCATTCGCGATGAAGATAACCGCCTGCTTTCGGATGATCAAATCTCCCGCGTCTTTCAGTCCGGCTACTCCACCAAAGGCAAAAGCAGCGGCGGCGGATTGGGGCTATCCTGGGTGCGTTCCATCATCGAAGATTTTCATGATGGCGTGATCTCTGCCCAAAATCATGAAGAAGGCGGGGCGCTGTTTCGCTTTACCATTCCCATAATATCCGACTAGTACAGTGTCAATGTTTTATTGACGGGTGTCGATCCCCCCTAACCCCCCTTAACAAGGGGGGAAACAACAGATAGCCAGCCGTCATTTTTTGACTTACAGACTACTATTAGTCTGACAGAGTCTTAATGTCGGGTTGAATTGAGAGGGCGAGGCTCCCGCCAAGCCGGAAGCACGGATTCGCGTAAAATTGAGAGCCAAACTATCCCTACGCTTAGAGCGAAAACAAACCGCGCCTTTATTCGCGTTTATTCGCGGTTGAAAAAAGCGGATGAATACCTTCAATCCTTAATCAAGCTCGAGCGCTTGAGAGGGCGAGTCTCCCGCCGAGCCACAGGGTTTTCACCTTACTCGACACGTTTTGCCTGTCAGTGTACTAGTCTTTCATCAAGGCTGTTTTGATGGGTGAAAACTTAATCATCCACATGAAACAAGTAGGATCAGTCATTCACAAGCGTTAGCGCAGTGCCACAACCCCCTTGCATAAGGGGGTGGAGCCGTAGGCTCCGGGGGATTTTGCGTAGTTGGAAGCGTGCTTCGATCCCCCCTTACTCCTCCCTAACAAGAGAGAAACAACGGCGTGGCTACCAGCAATTCATGTGTGACGTTGTACTAGATTCTATATTTTTACAAAAATTTTTACAAAAATTCGCTGACGCTTTTCCACTTTCGTGTTAACGTTATCAAAGAAACTTGTTGTCGGTCAACGCTGCCCACTCTATCCATCATACTATCATACCGGGCAGCCCATGCAGACCGCGTCCGGGCTCATGTATCACCGGCTTTATATCCATAAAGCATCAAAGCTCCGGAGCAACCCGGCTCAGGCCGGGAGGACGCGGCGTCCTCCAACACATTTTTTGGAGGATTCACATGAACAGACTGCAAGCTTTCACACTGATTGAACTACTAATTGTCGTCGCCATCATCGGGATTTTGGCCGCCATCGCGGTGCCCAATTTCCTCAACGCGCAGGTTCGCGCCAAGGTGGCAAAAGCCGAATCGGAAATGCAGAGCATCCAAACGGGATTGGAGATGTTCTTCATTGACAACAACAGTTATCCCCCGATGGATAACGACCGCATCCGTATGCGGAGGCAGTACAAGGGCCTCGATGACAGCCCCTGCGGCAACGTCATCAACATCGCCCACATTATGGTGGATGTACGCGGTGACCGGCGAATCTATTTAACCACCCCGGTTGCCTATATGACATCCATCCCGTTTGACCCGTTCCGCGGAGGCGGCAAGGATTGCGGCTACGGTTATGGCTCGAACGGACAGAGTTACTACATCCTCTCCAGCTACGGCCCCGATGCCGCCGATGGGTTGAGCGGCGTTTCGGATGGTGAGTTGGATGAACGGGATTACACCGGCGCGGTGTTCAGCGATACCCGCAATCACGCGCTTCGGGACACCAACTTTCTGATGAACGAGCTGGTGTACGATCCCTCCAATGGAATCAGCAGTGACGGGGACATTATCACCATCGGTCCCTAAGAGAATGGTATACATACAAAAGCCTGGGCACCCTACCGCCCAGGCTTTTCGTTTTATGGGAGTGTGTTCGAATTCACACAAATCAGTTCATAAAAATGCCATAAAAATAAGGGTGGCAATTTTGGTCTTGGAATCGCTTTATACTGGAGTAAATTAGAATAACAATTACGATCTGATTGCGAGAATATAAAAGAAACTGTATATCTGGAAACCACGGTTATAAGTTATCTCAACGGGCGTCCAACTCGTGATATAATTATAAGTGCACTGCAGACGTTAACCAGAGAATGGTGGGAGCACAGAAAAAGTGATTTTGATTGCTTTGTTTCTGAAAGTGTAATACGCGAAGCAGAAAGATTTGCCTCCAAAAGCCGCAGAAGATGCCTTGCATATTGCGATTGCTACTGTCAATGAAATGGACTATTTATTAACGTGGAACTGTAAGCATATTGCAAATGCGGTAATTGTTCCAAAGATAGAAAATACATGCGCGGATTTTGGCCGCCAATGTCCAAGAATTTGGACACCGCAACAATTAATGGAGAAAGAATAATGAAAACAGAAGATCCTGTTAATGAAGTCCGGGAAATTCGAGAAGCCCACGCTGCTGAGCATGGTTATGATCTTGACCGCATCGTAGAGGATATTCGGAAAGGTGAAAAACGCCTGGAATCTCAAGGTTGGAAAATCGTTCCCCACAAAAAAACACAAGATAAAATAGCAAATATAAAGCCGTAAAATAATCGTAAAATAATCCTCAATCCAACCACAAATGCGGCGTTTGAATCTCAAAATGTCCTTTCTCATTCCGCTTTATGTACGTCGCCGATCTTCCGTCGGTATAAAACCCCAACAGCCTCTGTGAGTACGAATCATACCGCCAATACACCGGCTTGCCCGCGATCTTATACATATCCTTCTCCGATACCGGATGTCCGTTGGAATGCATATCCATCACAACCTCAAACTGCTTGCGGCAGATATGCCCATGATAAAACACGCATCCGGCCAATACGATTAAGAATATCCATATAATCTGCCCCTCGCGCGGCTTGCGGTGAACGTGATACGAATACAAGATCTGCGGCACCACAAAAATACCGATCACACTCATAATGCTGACGCCGGTAAGAATTGTATTTTCGTGAAAGGGGAGAATCCGAATCAGCAGCAAGGTCACATACACGTTATACTGCGAGAATATCGTTCCGTAGGTAGTTCGAAACGACTCAGTCGTTGCCGGTATGGCGAAGAAGATAAGCAGAATCAGAAAACTGATAGGAAGCAACGCGATGCGGCAAAGAATGGGATGGCGTATCGTCCAGGGATCCCGTAAAATGAAATTCATAGTCTTTCAAGGTAGATAGAGATATTGAGTGAACGCAATGTATTTACTGCTGTCTAAGTATATCACAGCAAATAGGATATGTCATATTTGCTGTGATAGATTCGCTGCAAAATCAACTAATGAGAAATCGGGTTATACGGTTTCCATTGAATCTTGATGAAGCGGATTCCCTCCCCAAGATTGGAATCAATGCCCTCTACGGATACGATTGCGTCATAGGGAGCCATCGCTCTCCTCGCCCTCATCTCTTATCTTCTCCCAAAGGGCTACTCTCCGTACACAACCGGGAAGCACCGGCTCCCAGCCGGTAAATGAATGCGCAACCCTGGGAGGGCGAGGCTCCCGCCGAGCCAGCGGCACGCTTTCTTCCCCCGATAATCCAAAATAAAACCGGTATGAAACCCAATGAACTGAAATTGCCCGTGTCGTTATTCGCGTTCATTCGCGGTTAAAAAATGTGGTACAGACTTCCAACCTGCAAAAGCCTTAGTCTTCCCCAAAGCATTTGGGGGAGATGTACGACGCCAGGAGGACAGAGGGGGCGCGGCCGCGTATCAAAATAACCAGGTAGCACCGGCTCCCAGCCGGTAAATGAATGCGCAACC
>CAYVAZ010000249.1:0-7847 GCA_964449065.1 uncultured bacterium | reverse complement strand
AAAAGTTCACTATGAATGACGGAACGGAAAATAGTTTTCATAATAGTGCAGGCATCTTGCCTGCAAAAGCCATTGTCTCCCACAAAGATATTGTCTCCCCCAAAGCATTTGGGGGAGATGTCCGACGCAAGGAGGACAGAGGGGGTGCGAAGAGAACCATAAACCATAATGATTCAACCGGTTTTAAAGAAGTTTTTTCCTTGGCAATCAAACGAAGCAATCTGTGAAGCCGTTTTGATTTTCGTGAACAATCCAAATTGGAAATGGTATTATATACATTAATTAGAGACGTTGCCGAAAGTTTGTTCTTTTTGCGAGGGCGATAGATGCGGCGCATGATTAGAATAACCAATCATATCCTAACGTTTGCGTGGCATCAGATAATTAGTACAACGCCCACTCGGTAACATCCGCTTCCGCAAATGGATTTTTGAACATACGCACCGTCGCTTCCGTCAAAACCAAATCAAAAGCGTTAGACAAATCAACAATAATTCCGGGTTGATCCGGCAATATATTCGCCGCGGAAATAACACCCGCTGCTTGTCCGTTTAATGCGCAACGAGGCTGCTCTTGCTCACCGGCCGGAATCTGGCCTAACCCGCCGTAATCCACAAACTCCGGCTCGCTCTTCCAGTTTTCAAATACAGGAAAACTGGGACCGAACGGCTCGCCTGCCGCGTCAAAAAAGCGACCAAACACCTGGGCATGGTCTCCACCGCCAAAGCGGTTGTCTTCCCACACCACAAAAACATTCCCGTTTTCATCCATATCACAAAATGTCCGTCCCACTTGAGGGATTTCTTCATCAATGTTCACATCGTCAAACCGAACGAGTTGGTTGACCGTGCCATCGGTATTGTAATAAATCAACACGCCGATTGACTCACCGGCTTCTTCTATGTTTACGCTTTTCACAACCATATCCCCACCGTTACTAGCCAAAGCCATACCATCTCCCCGCCCGCCAGAATTGGCGGGCATCAAAAAGAAACTTCCCGGAAACACTTCTTCCGCTTCGACATCCGCATGATCCGGCTGCGATGGCGTTCGCGGTGTGCCGTCATTGTTATACCAACGAATGCCTGAACCATAGTCAATGACAAATCCGCCGTCAAATGAGGTCATGTTTTGAAAAACCGCTGAAGAACTGCCGCCCAAATATATTCCATCTTCACCGGTGTGAGGGGCAAACGGTCCATGCTTGACCGTACCATCCCGGCCCAAAATAATCCCCATAACCACCTCGTTCGCGTCCGACGCAATCGAATCCAAGAAATCATCAGTAAATTGACGGTTTTCTCCCAAGGCAACAATGTCTCCATTGCTGAGTATCACAGCCCCGATATCCCGGTACGCCCCTGGCTCGCCGGTCAATCCTCCAAACGCGTTGATGCTGGAACCAATGGGGTTGCCTTCATTGTCAAACAATTGAAGCAGCGAAAAGGCTTCGTCTCCCACTTCATCCGCATGATCCAACCCAAACAATTCCGCCGCTTGACCTTGGTTATGGACAACAAATCCGGTTCCATTGGCACGGTCCGCGTGGGCGCCGTGCGTAAACGCGCCCCAAGCAGCGCCTGTACCGGCAAAATCCACATAAGGGGTAGGTTCACCATCCGACTCAAAACTACCGTGAACCGGGGCAGACGTCAGTTGATTTCCTAATGCGTCAAACAACAAAAATTCAGAGCCGCCAATTACACCGGGAGTTTGCGGGTCCCCGCCCCGTTTAAAAAACGCGATATTCCCATTGTTCAACGCGGTAACCCATACTTGATCAAAGTTACCGACATCCACACCAAACGCACGCCAGGGAGACAAATCTCCTGTGATAGGCTCTATGCCGGCCTCCTCTGGAGACATAGCAAGCTGCGTATTTCCTTGATTGCCAACCAGACAACAAGCCAAAACGGTTAAGACAAGTAACGTTCTCATGTTGAAACCATTCCTTTCGGGTAAGATAAAAAAATATAACCAAAGAATTGTTAAAAATTGATATAGAAACACCAAAACTGTTGTGAATACCCGGTATTGCGGTAAACTTTTAACAAAAACTTAACAAAATATGTTTGGATTGTCTAGCAGAAGCAAATAAATCAAAAAGCAAATAAACTATAAAGAGAACCCTATGAATGATATTCCTGAGTCGATTCAACTCAAACCGAATCCGCATAAAGGCAGATTAATCGCCGTTGAAGGATTGGACGGTTCCGGCAAATCGACGCAAATCTATTTGATTAAGCGCTGGCTGGAACTTTCCGGCATAAAAGTGTTCTTTACCGAATGGAACTCATCCGTGATCGTAAAAAAAGCTACCAAACGGGGCAAGAAACAAAACCTGTTAACCCCGACCACCTTTAGCCTGATTCACTGCACGGATTTTGCCGACCGCTATGAACGCCAAATCCTGCCGCTTCTCAAAGCGGGTTATATCGTGCTTTGTGACCGCTATATTTTTACGGCCTTTGCCCGCGATTCCGTACGCGGCTGCCCGGGAGATTGGCTGCGCAAACTCTACAGCTTCGCGGTAATCCCGGATATCACCCTATTTTTTAATGTCCCGCTCGAAACCGCCCTGGACCGCATTCTTTCCGGCCGACCCGAACTGAAATATCACGAGGCAGGAATGGATTTAAATCTGTCAAAAGACCCCTATGAGAGTTTTTCCATTTTTCAACGCAAAATTCATGAAACCTATATTCAAATGATCGATGAATTCGGGTTTGAAGATATCGATTCGTCCCGAACAATCGAAGAATTGCAGGAAGATGTTCGGAGAGTGGTAAATAATAAAATTCAACTGCAAAACTTTCGTTGGAGGACACGGTCATGAGTAAAAAGCAATTCTACGGCACCGGTCTTCCAAATGTGAACGCCGATGATTTAACCGGTAAACTGATTGTTGTGGAAGGTGCGGACGGTTCCGGACGCTCAACCCAAATGGAAAGCCTGACTAACTTTTTGGAACAGCGCGGCTTCGCGGTCGTGAATGTGGGTCTGCGCCGCTCAACCTTAGTCAGTTCCGAATTGGAAGACGCCAAACAAGGCAACGTGTTGGGAAAACAAACCCTGAGTTTATTTTACGCCACCGATTTCGCCGATCAATTGGAAAACCGCATCATTCCCGCATTAAAAGCGGGATATGTCGTTCTGGCCGACCGCTATATCTATACCCTTATGGCACGCGACCGTGTACGGGGTATGACGGCGGAATGGTTAGAATCGTTGTACGGAATCGCCATCGTGCCGGACAAAGTATTTTATCTTAAAGTCAGCCCCGAAAATCTGGTGGAACGCAATTTTCAAAAACATGCCACCCTTGATTATTGGGAATCCGGTATGGATTTAGGACTCTCACAAGATATGTTTGAAAGCTTTTTGAAATACCAACGGAAAATTCAAACTGAATACCGTACGCTGCAAGAAAAATACGGCTTTCAAGCCATCAACGGCAACCGCAGCCGCCGTTCGGTCGGCAAAGAATTGCAAAAAGAAGTGCTGGAAGAATTGGAACAATAGTCTGGCTAGTAGTTTGTCAATCAAAAAATGACGGCTGGCTATCCGCTGTTGCCCCCCTTGATAAGGGGGGTAGGGGGCAATGCCATTGATTTAAGCATTCAAACTTGAAAACGCAATTTCTTCTCCCCCAAGTTAGGGGAGACACAGAGGGGGTTGTGAAGAACGCAATCACCTAATTTATCACATAAATAACCCGGTACTTTATTACGTCAATGACATGGGGGGATCGATCCCCGTCAATAAATCGTTGACACTGTACTTGAGCAATTGCCAATAATATCTTCGTTTTGGGAGGGTAAGGCTCCCGCCGGGCCGGAAGCAAAAGCCATTTCAATCTGAATGTATTTTTGCCAACCGCTATAATTGTTGTTGATTTATGCTTTGTTTTATTGATAATTGCAATTGGGTTTTTCATTTACATAACCAAATGAAAGAAGAGTTCATGACATGACGCCGTCCGTACCTGAGCATGAACGCATGGTGTTGGGAATCGATCTGGGCGGGACCAAAATCCTGGCCGCCGTGATCACCGGTTCCGGTGATGTGCTAAGCCGCAGCAAAAAGAAAACCCGCTCGCAACAGCCGCAAGAAGAAATCCTAGACCGCATTGTAGCCTCCGCGGAATCGGCCATCGAAAAAAGTGAAATCCCGATTGAACGCATATCCGCAATCGGAATCGGTTCACCCGGGCCGCTGGATCCGGAAAAAGGAATCGTACTCCACACCCCCAATCTCAACTTTGAGAACGCTCCCATCGCCCCCTATGTATCCGAAAAACTGGGAATCCCCGCTTTTTTAGATAACGATGTGAATATCGGAACGCTGGGTGAATTTGAATACGGCGCCGGCAAAAACAAAAAGGATGTCATCGGCATCTTTTTGGGCACCGGCATCGGCGGCGGGGTGATCATTAATGGAGAATTGGTGCATGGCAAAAGCTACAATGCCGGAGAGATCGGGCATCTGAAGGTGAAAGCCGGCGGGGCGGTTTGCGGCTGTGGAAACAAAGGCTGCCTGGAAGCCTACGCCAGCAAAACCGCCATGGTGAGGCGCTTTCAAAAAGCTGTCAAAAAAGGCAAATCAACCGTGCTGACAGAAATGATCGGCGACGATTGGTCCAAACTCAACAGCACCACTTTCCATAAAGCCTACCAACAGAACGACCCGCTGGTGGTGAAAGAGATTCACCGCGCCGCCAAATACACCGGCATCGCCTGCGGCAGCCTCATCAACGTGCTCAGTCCGGAAATGATCATCCTGGGCGGGGGCATTATGCAGGAATTCGGACACCAACTGGTGGAGCGCATCAAAATGCACGCGAAGAAGAACTGCTTCGAAATGATCTACAACACCGTCGAGTTCGCCCCCGCCGCCCTGGGCGATGATTCGGGGATATTAGGAGCCGCCGCGCTGGCCCTGCGGAAATCCGCTGCGGGATAAACGAAACAAGGTCAAGATAACCTGCCCTTGTCACACACTGTTCTTCTATTAACAATAATTATTGGCTGGTTGCTTGCGGATCAACTTTTTCTGCTCCACCCAATTGAATGTTGAATGTTGCACCAACCAATCGGGCGTTTGTCCAACGTCCGTTGCTGCGCAAGCTGCCTTCACCGGGAACAGCGGTTAACACGATCTGAACCTCTTTACCGCGCCATTCAGATAAAACGGCATTAAACATGTGAGTGCGGTAGTGTTGACCATTGATCTCAAAAACGGGGTTGAGTATTCTTTCGCCGCGGCTGACAATTGGCTCCAATTTATAATTCTTTAATTCCCCAGCTTTTACCCATTCGTTTGGATTGGATGGAGAGCGTTCGTTCACTTCGATAAAGAATTCTGTTTCACTCTGACCATTCACGCCATTCAATAAAATATCATAGTTGACTTCCAACTGAATATACTTCAACTCTTCCGGTAGTGTTAGTTGATAAACACCGCGAACCGCTTGATCGTTGTTATCAAATTTCACGTCAAGCACTGTGTTTTTCACAGATGCGCCGGATTTAAAACGGGAAAACAAAGCAGCACGTTGTGCTTGCGGTAACGCAATCAAAGGCAAACTCAATTTTGGGTAACTGATTAAATTTGAATTGCCTTCTATCACATTCTTTTGAACACCAATATTGCTCACGCCGTTTTCTACCTACAAGATTCTGTTATTCGCGTGATCTTTCCAAAAGGCTTCATCCGCGTCTTGCAATAAATCCTTCACCATGACAATGCGGTGGTCGACCGGTTCCTCGTTTTGGGCGAGTGCGGTAAATACATTAATGAGCAATGCGAGTGTTACGATTGAGAATGTAAATAATTTCATGTTCTTCTCCTTGGTTTAATAGTTATTATAATTGTTTATAGCGGATTGATCTTGTAAGACTTTTTCCACCTCCCAAACGCGGGCGGTGAAATCGTTGTGACGGGTGGCAAGCCATTTTCCATCGTCGGATACTTGCAAATCCTGGATCGGCCGGGCATTTTCGGCGATGGTGGTGATCAGCTCACTACTTTGTACATTCCATACTTCATTGCCGACAAATAATGTTTGTTTATCGGGCGACAACTTGATACTTCGGAACGAATGATCTCCAAGACTGGAATCAAACTGGTGTACAACCGATTGGCTTTGGATGTCATACACTTTGGTTGCCCCATCTTCCAATGCATAAAGAATAGAGGATTCATCACCCAAATACCTAACAAAAATCACCGGAGATACATCCCGCACGATGGGGTTTCCTTCTTGCGAAGCGATGTCCCATTCCATCACGCTGCCGTCATCGCCAGCGGTGAGGAGCTGGGAGGAATCAGCATTCCAATCCGCATGAAAAATGATACCCTCAGAATGACTGAATTCTGCTGCCCGCATGCCGGATGCTGTGTTATGAACATCTACACGATTCGAAATCGTGACAAGCAATTCATCATTGGGCGAAAATGCAATGTGATGGATTGCATCGACAGCATTCATTTTGAATGAATGCACAGCTTCCCAAGATTCTGTATTCCAGATGTTGATTTGCCCTTTTTCTTCTCCGGTTGGGCTGGCAAACAACTGCCCGTTCGAAGAAAAATCACCGATTTCTTGAAATGGCTTATCAAATACTTCCTCTAAAACATTCTGATCATCCGGTGACCAAAACTGCGAAACCGGCCGGCTGAATTTGTTGGGGATAAGAGGCAGTTCTTCCGTTGGGTCCGTTCGCCCTTCACCATACATGTACTGCCTGGATATCCTGTTTGTGTATGTTAAGAAGCGCGTTTCACTGTCCGGTTGAAATGCTATTAATTCCGGGGCGGTTTTGGGTAATAAGTGTTCGTATTGAACAGTTATGAAATCAATTGCATATATGTTGTAATTCGGAAATATTGGACCAAAATCTGGTGAATCAGGTAATCCTACAGGCTTTGGTTCAAACTCTCCTGTTAAATATGCTGTAGCACTTTTATTGAATGGATGAGAAAAGACGGGAAGAAAATTAAAAACATTTCTTATTCTTTCTTCATCAGAAAATGCAAGTAAAGAATATTTTTCATCTTCTACTGAAATAGATACAAAACTATTTTGTAGTGGTAGGTAAAGATAACGATTAGGAAAAAAGGAGATCATTCCTTTTGCAAATAAGGTACTAGCGGAAGCAATAGAAGTAGAATTGTTTGAATCAAGAATATGTGCAGTAGTCGTACAATTATATAAACCAATAGATGGTGAGTTGCAATCATTCTCAATAATAATATTCCTATCTTTCCTTAAATCAATTAGACTTTTTGAACTCGGAATTGAATCGTTCAATATGAAAATCTCTGATAATTGTCTAGTGTCTCTATCATACAAATTGATTATATTATTTTTAACTGAACCTAACTGAGGGTCATTAAATATAAATTGAGAAGTACTAAACCAAATATCTCCATGATCACCAAAAAAACCCGCGGCAATCGGTACCCCTTCTATTTCGCCAATGCTTGAAATTAACTCACCACTTTTAACATTATAGATTTTAATTTGATTGTTTCTCGTTACAAATACTAACTCATTGGAATCGTGTGAGAAATTGATGCTGTTGTTATGAATAGGAATTTGTTTTTCAATATCACCTGAACCACCAAACTGCCATTTTATTTCTTCATCAATTATAATTGCACCAAAATTATCTATATTAATTACGTAACTTTCGTTCATATTGCTCATATCCGTTATAAATAAAGTTTGACTATTTGGCGACCACTTCAGTTCATTCATGTGCTGAATATCTGTGAATGAACGAAGAACTTCACAAGTATCTGCATTTATAATTTGTAATCCTACACTTCCTACAATTGCAATA
>CAYVAZ010000248.1:0-7863 GCA_964449065.1 uncultured bacterium | reverse complement strand
CCCCCCTAGCCCCCCTTAACAAGGGGGGAACAACGGATAGCCAGCCGCCATTTTTTGATTGATACAATTCTAGTTGATTGTTGAAAAATTTACAAAAAAAGCGGGATGACCGAAGCCATCCCGCTTGCTGGAACTCTAATCCACTTTTGCGGTTAATGCCCGGCACCGCCGTTTGAGGCGCCGGCATCTTCATCGTTAATCGATACCGCCTTATATCCGCCCTTTGATTGATAGTAGATAAACATAATGAGAAAGATTATGGCTAATATCACGGGAATAAATGAAACATACCGCAAGGTTCCCGCAACGGATTCCGATTGAGCCGCTTGTACTTCTTGAATAACGGCTTCATCTTGAAGTTGGGCGACTTTGGCTGCGTCGATTCCGGTTTGATCTTCCGTGCCTACCTGCTGTAGAGTCGATTCAGACAATCGCGCAATGGCGAGTTGATCCTGCAACGTCCCCATTGTCGGTGCGGCAATGTAACCGGCAGACAGCATTCCGGCACCCCCCATTAAGCAAAGCAGTAACGCTCCGCCTTTGGGGAACCGTTCCGCGACCACACCCAGCATGGTAGGCCAGAAGAAGGTTTTGCCAATTCCAAAAATGGTGGCGGCGGCAATAATCATTAAACCGGTATTGGATAGGCTTAACGCGTACAAACCAATGGCGGATAGAACCGACGCGGCAATCAGTGTTCCAATCGGCGTAAGCAGTCCAACAACAAATCCGGTGCAAAACTGACGCAGAATAAACATCAAACCCGCGGTATAAACCAAGATCAAAATACCGGGGAATCCGGCTTTCTTTTCCAGCATGTTCGGAATCCATTGGTCAGGGCCTAATTCCGTGATGGCGGTCAAGAACATGAGGATGAACATCAGGATAAACATCGGGCGCAAGGCCTGCATCCACATTTCACCGGTGCTAACCCCGGATTCCACCCGTTCCGTCGCCGGGAACTGTTGGGTGAATAATAACCATCCATAAATAAAGGTGGGGATGAGAACCAAGGCGGTTTTTATTTTCCACCCAAGGCTCAAGGTGTCCGCATCGGCATTGGGATCGTTTAACCCCATCACAATGGTAAATCCATACCCCAGCAAACCGCCGATGACCAAACCGCCCGGCCACCAGGCGTGCAGGATGTTCAGGTATTTGGTTTTGTTGTCTTTATACATGGTGGCAATCAGCGGGTTAATGACCCCTTCCACAATCCCGTTTGCCAATCCGACCAACAGAAAGGAAGTAAACAACATTGCCGAATTGGTCGCGAAGATGGTCATTAACACACCGACCACGTGACCAATAAAGGCGAGCACCATCAACCGTTTCATGCCCACTTTATCCAGAATCATTCCGGTGATGATAATGGTGATGGCAAATCCCCACAAACCGGGACCGATGATTTCCCCGATTTGCCCGTCGCTCAAGCCAAATTCACGTTTCAAATCCCCCACAATGTCTCCACGCAGCGAAAACGCCAACGCGGTTGATACCAACGCAAAGCAACTGCCAACAAACAAGCGCGTCTGATTCATTCTGTACCTCCCATTAGAAATGATTAATTGTCATTTTTTGAACAAAAAGTCTTGTCAATTTATAACAATCGTTTGCTGGATGCTAGGCTCATAGAACAAGAAATAGGAGGGATATCTATGGATGACTTTGTTCATATTTTCGTTGATTCGCGATCATTCGCGGTTAAATAACTCACTTCTCTTCATGTACCGGGCGGCGTTCGCTCATCCATGCCAGCCACATGTAGAACATCGGCACGAAGAACAGCGCCAAGAAAGTGGCACCCATCATGCCGCCGATGACCCCTGTCCCGATGGCGCGGCGGCTGGCTGACCCGGCCCCGGTGCTGATGGCGAGCGGCAGCACTCCCATCATAAATGTGAGGGCCGTCATAATGATCGGGCGGAAGCGGAGTTTTGCCGCTTCAACCGCGGCATCAAAAATCGAGAAGCCTTCGTTCATTTTGATCATGGCGAATTCCACGATTAAAATGGCGTTTTTCGCGGCTAGACCGATCAACACAACCAGCCCGATCTGAAAATACAAATCGTTTTCCAGCCCTCTTAACCATATAGCCATAATCGCGCCGAATACCGCGAACGGAACGGCCGTCAATACCGCAAGCGGGATGGACCAGCGCTCATACTGTGCCGCCAGGATGAGAAAGACCATGATGATACCGAACCCGAAGGCAAAAATATCTTTTGCTGATAGGCCGAACCGATCCAGGAAAGGGTATATTCGCTGCCCAGCTTGCTTTGCGCGGTTTCTTCCATCGCCGCGATGGCCTGCCCGGAACTGTATCCCGGAGCGGGCTGCCCTATGATTTTCGCTGCCGGAAAGATGTTAAAGCGTTCTACAATATCCGGACCGATTGTCTTTCGGGTGGATACCAGCGTTTCCAGCGGGACCATGCTTCCATCGCGGGAGCGGACAAACACAAAGCGGAGGTCTTCGGGTGATTTACGAAAATCCGTTTCCGATTGCAGGTTGACCATATAGTTCCGCCCGAACAGCGTGAAATCGTTCACATAAAACGCCCCGAAGGTGCTGCGCATCACCGCGAATACTTCATTCACCGGGACCTGAAGCGACCGCGCTTTATCGCGGTCAACATCCACATAAATTTGCGGAGTGGAGGCGGAAAACGTGGTGCGAACACCTGTGATTTCCGGCCGGGCGTTACAGGCCTGCACAAATTCATTTGTTCTTTGCATCAGTTCCACACTGTCCGCGCCGGCCCGGCTTTGCACGTATCCCTCAAACCCGCCGGTCATACTGATTCCGGTAATGGGGGGCGGGTTAAACGCCATAATGAACCCGTCTTTGATGTCGCTGGCCATCCCCATATACTCGCCCACCAAATTCCGCGCGTCCAATGAAGGATCGGTGCGTTTTGACCAATCTTTCAGCGGCACAAACGAAACGCCGGTATTCGTTTTATTGGCCCGGGTCAAAATATCGAAGCCCGAAAACGTCACGATGGATTCAACCGCCTCATGGTTCATCATACGCTGTGTCATCTCATCCGTTACCTTTTTCGTACGTTTAAGCGAAGAGGCCTCCGGCGTGAGATACGATAGAATCACATATCCCTGGTCTTCTGCCGGAACGAGTCCAGCGGGCACTTGTTTAAAGAGCGTATACACACCCCAGATTAACACTCCAGTCAGCAAAAAGCCCACAATCGAAAACCGCAGGAAAAACCGTACTCCAAACAAATACACTTGGGTCACGGCATGAAAGAGGGAGTTGAATATCCGAAAGGGCAGCCAGGGCCGGGCGTGCGATTCGGTTAAAAACGCGGCGCACAAGGCCGGGGTCAGCGTTAACGCCACCACACCGGATATTGCCACCGAAACGGTGATGGTGATCGCGAACTGCCGGTACATCTCTCCTGTCAATCCGCCCAAAAACGCGACCGGCACAAACACCGCGGCCAGCACCAGTACACTCGCAATGACCGGCCCGGTGACTTCTTTCATCGCCTGGATGGCGGCTTGTTTGGGATGCTGATTTTTCTGTGTCATATTGCGCTCGACATTTTCAATCACAATAATGGCGTCATCCACCACAATCCCGATTGCCAGGATCAATCCAAACAGCGTTAGCAGGTTGATGGAAAATCCCAAGATCAGCATTCCCGTAAAGGTTCCGATAATCGACACCGGAACCGCCAGCAGCGGAATGATGGTGGCGCGCGCGTTTTGCAAAAACAGATACACCACCAGCACAACCAAAATCACCGCTTCAATAAAGGTCTTGATGACTTCTTTGATGGATATCTCAACAAAGCGGGTGGTATCGAATGGGATGTCGTACTCAATCCCTTGCGGAAAGCGCTGCGAAAGTTCTTCCATTTTTTCCGCCACCAAACCCGCGGTCTCCAGCGCGTTGGCCCCCGGCTGCATAAAGATGCCGATGGGGTTGGCGGTTCGGGCATTGTTGGTCGCGATAAAACTGTAGTCTTGCGATCCCAGTTCAATCCGCGCGATGTCTTTCAGCCGCATGATCGCGCCGTTCTCTTCTGCCTTGACAATAATATTGGCGAACTCTTCTTCCGTCTTCAGCCTGCCCTTTGTTATGGCGCTGAAGGTAAAGACTTGATAGTCATTCACCGGTTCTTGGCTGAATCTTCCGGCGGCGAACTGAGAATTTTGTTCGCGGATGGCTTCTACCACATCGGTCGTGGTTAAACCATAAGGCACCAATTTATCGGGTTGAATCCACACCCGCATGGAGTAATCCTTTGCCCCGAACAGCGTCGCGTTGCCGACCCCTTTAACCCGTTTGAGCGCATCGATAACGTTGATTAGCGCGTAATTACTGACAAACACCGAGTCGTATTGTTCCTTGGTGGATGACATGGTCACCACTTGCAGAAAATTGCTGGAACGCTTTTCAACCGTGACACCCATGCGGCGCACTTGTTCGGGCAGTTGTGATTCGGCCGCTTTTACCCGGTTGTTTACATTAATCGTGGCTTGGTCCGGATCGGTGCCTACCTCAAAACTCACATTGATCGATACCACCCCGCTTGAGGAACTGGTTGAGTTCATGTAGAGCATATTTTCCACGCCGTTAATTTCTTGTTCTAACGGGGCGGCAACCGTATCGGCAATCACTTCCGCGCTGGCGCCGGGGAAGGCCGCGGTGACGACGACTTCCGGCGGAACGATGCTGGGGTATTGCGATACCGGCAGTATCTGAGTGGAAACAGCGCCTGCCAAAAAGATCACAATCGAAATTACCGTAGAAAATATCGGCCGGTTGATGAAGAAGTTGGTGACCATTAGGTATTCGTCTCCTCAATCTCCGTTGACGAAAACGGATTCTCTTCCTCAACCTTATCCACTTTAACTTTTTGCTCCGGTATCACATGCAATAGTCCATTGCTGATGATCCGTTCTCCCGGAGAAAGCCCGCTCTCGACAACCCAATAGGTGCCGGTTGTTGGGCCGGTTTTGATGCGGGTGGTGTGCGCGATGTTCTCGTCATCCAAACGGTAGACATATTGCCCTTGCGTATCCTGCATCACACACCGCTGCGGAATCACGACCGCGTCCGTCCGCACCAAGCCGGTGATCTTCACCCGCACAAACTGCCCGGGCAGCAATTTTTGTTGAGGATTTTCAAACACCGCGCGGGCTTCCACCGTACCGGTATTCCGGTCGATATTGATTTCCGTAAAATCCACTACGCCGGTTTCTTCGTAAAAACTGTCATTGGGCATGATGATTCGGGCGGTTAGTTTTTGATTATCGATATACCGCAGTGTTCCTTGCTCGATTTGCATTTGCCGCTCGATATAATCCGAATCCGTATAGGTAAAGATCACATAGATCGGGTCGGTGCGGGTGATTCGTGTTAACAAACTGGATGACGTTCCCGGACGCAACAGGCTCCCTTCCGATATGGCCTTGCGGCTGGTGATGCCGGGAATCGGCGCTTCCACGGTTGTATAATCCAGATTGATTTGTGCGGTGCGTAATTGCGCTTCGGCCAATGCCAAGCCCGCTTCGGATGATTCCAACTCGAATTCCGCCTGATCCCGCTCGCGTTCGGTCACATTGCCTTCTTGAAACAGCGTGGAAATCCTTGTCCAGTTTAGCTGGGCTTGCTTCAACCGTGCTTGCTCCTGCCGCACTCTCGCTTCGGCCAAGTCCACAGCGGCCTGATATTGTCTGGGTTCAATGACAAACAGAATATCCCCCTTTTGAACCTTTGCCCCTTCTTCGTACTTGCGTTCCAGCAAAATCCCTTCAACCCGCGCGTGTATTTCGACTTCTTGATACCCAACCGTCCGCCCGAAGTATTCATCTTCAACCGCGATATCCCCCTGCCGCACGATGGCAACATCCACCAACGGCGTTTGCTGTTGCTGCGGCGGCCCTTGCGGCTGAGATGTATCCTTGTTTTGACAGGCGGCTGTCACCAAGACCAACAGTGTGGAGAGAAAAAAAAGCGGTGTACGCGGCATCAGGTGTCTCCCTGTGTGGAATGATTCTGCTTGAATGATGCGGCAATCCTATTATTATACATACATGAACGTATGTATTTAGATTGTAACCGGGCCGCATAGCCGGTCAATAGTGGGGAAGGGAAACGTATGCCGCGCCGAACCGAAGAAGAAGCCCTGGCCACACGAATTGCCATTTTAGACGCCGCCGAACGGGTGTTTTATGAGAAAGGCGTATCCAGCACCCGGCTTGAAGATATCGCGCAAAGCGCCGGTGTTACCCGCGGGGCCATCTATTGGCATTTCAAAAACAAACAGGAAATTTTTGAAGCCATGCACGAACGGGTGCACAATCCCATCAACGAAATGTTCATGCAGGTGATCGGCGGCGGGAATCCAAATTCGTTGACGGAATTAAAAAAGTTGTGTATCCAATTCGTTATTGACTTAAGCCGCGATGAACAGAAGAAACGGGTGTATTCCATCTACTTTCTTAAATGCGAATATGCCGGTGAACTCAAACCCCTCATCGATATCATCACTCAATGCAAAAAAGAAAACTTTAACGCCCTTTGCAAATACTTTAAACAACTGCAATCTGACGGAATCATTCAAACCAAATATTCACCCAAAATCCTGGCCCAATCGCTGTTCTCGTTCATGAATGGAATCACCCTCGAATACCTTCGCGACCCCAGCCGGTTTATTCTTCCGCAAGACGCGAAAAAAACGGTCAACCTCTTCTTTCGTGTATTCGAAACTTGAAGGATGAAAATCAAACGCTTCCCATCCCAGCCGTTTATCAACAATGAAATGATGGCAGATGGATGCATACTCCATTGTTAAAGTGTCTTTCGTTGTTGCCTCCCCCCCTTATGTAAGGGGGGGGTTGGCACTGCGCTAACGCTTGTGAAAGACTGGTCCCATTCATTTCATGTGGATGGGTAAGTTATACCGCTTCAATGAAATAATATGCGGTGTGCGGTACCGGCTGGAAGCCGGTGCTACCCGGCTATTCAACTCTGAAACGCCCTAAGATGGGTAAGGATTGATCCAATCGGAAGACTTTGTTATGAGTTTATGGATAAAGCGCCCTCTTGATCTATAGAACTAAGTTCTATAAAATAACATGTCCGTGAATCAAACGATATCAAAATATATACGATCAAATGGTTCGCGAAGTTCGCCAAGAATGAGGGGATTGATGACGATGCACTTTGCAATTTGATTGATGCATTGGAAGCAGGAAAGATTGATGCTGATTTGGGCGGTGGTGTGTTCAAACAACGGCTTGCGTGTCCCGGTGAAGGAAAATCGGGCGGATTCCGAACCATTATCCTGTACAGGAAGCAAAACAAAGCCTTTTTTGTTTTCGGGTTTTCAAAGCGCAAACAGAAAAACATCAGAAAACTGGAATTGAACGAATTCAAAGAGTTGGCAAAGATCACATTGGCGTTACAGGATGAAGAGATGAAGAAATTGGTTGAATCCGGAGTTTATTTGGAGGTGAAGCGCCATGGCAAAACGTAAAACTTATAAAAGCGAAGCCTTGGCAGCGGTGCACGAAACGGTTGCGGATATGCATGCCGCCGGTGTGGTTGATCAGCAAACCATGCGGCGGTTTGATAAAACCTGCCTGACGCCCATTCAAGAATTCACACCGGACGAAATCAAAGCCCTGCGGGAACGCGAACAGGTGAGCCAAACCATCTTTGCGAATTATCTCAACATCTCCAAAGAATCCGTCAGCCAATGGGAACGGGGCGAAAAGAAACCGGGCGGCACGTCATTAAAACTGCTCTCCCTCGTCGCGCGGAAGGGGCTTTCATCGATTGCGTGATGCTTACTTTGTTTGAAAAGGACTGCCAAAAGGACTGCCAATT
>CAYVAZ010000247.1:0-7880 GCA_964449065.1 uncultured bacterium | reverse complement strand
CCTGAAATGCATCAAACTCTTCACTTCTTCCATATAGTATATGTAAATCTTTTGAAAAAAGAAAACAAAAACAGTGACAGTCTTTCAACTTGGGATAGTATGTGTATATGGCAGGGTTTCATTTTATTCCCGCGGCTTCGGCAAGGCCGAATTCGCCCCTAACATGTGAAACACCTCACCTCTATTACGAACACGGTTGGGGCAACGGGATGGATTGGAATCTTTCCAGTAAATCTGTATCAGTGTGTAAAAAAAATAATAACCATTATGTATGAAGAACTGTTAGATCAAATCAAATCTCATCAAAAACACCTCGAAGAGCTGGGAGGGTATCTTTGACCGGGACAAAAAGAGAGACGAAATCGCTCAACTCGAAAACGAGATGAACGAACCCGGTTTTTGGGATAACCCTCAAGTCGCGCAAGAACACGGCAAAAAAATTAAGCGGATCAAAGACTTAGTCGATCCCTTGGACGACCTTCAACAGCGCCTGAACGATTTGCGCGAACTCATGGAATTGTCCGCTGATGATAACGACGCTTCCCAAGAAACCGAATTCCAAAACGAGTTCGAACAACTTGACAAAGACATCGAAGATTTCGAAGTCCGCTGCACCCTAAGCGGCGAACACGATGACAGCAACTGTTTTATGGAAATTCACCCCGGTGCGGGCGGCACCGAATCGTGCGACTGGGCCAACATGCTGTTTCGCATGTATATGCGCTTTTTTGAACGCCAAGGCTGGAAGGCCGAAGTCGTCGATATGCTGCCCGGTGAAGAAGCCGGTATTAAAAGCGTGACCATCAATGTAAAAGGGGAATACGCATATGGCTACCTTCAAGCGGAAATCGGCATTCACCGCTTGGTGCGCATCTCCCCCTTTGATTCCAATGCCCGCCGCCATACATCGTTCGCCGCGGTGCATGTCATGCCTGAAATTGATGATTCAATTGAAGTCGAAATTGATGAAAACGATCTCCGCATCGATACCTACCGGGCATCCGGCAAGGGCGGACAACACGTGAACACCACCGATTCCGCTGTGCGCATCACCCACTTGCCCACCAATACCGTAGTAACCTGCCAAAACGAACGCTCGCAGCGCCAAAACAAAGAAACCGCGATGAAAATGCTTACCTCCCGGCTTTACACGCTAATGCAGGAACAGCAAGCCGAAAAAATCAGCGAAATTTCCGGAGACAAGCGCGATATTGCATGGGGCAATCAAATCCGCTCGTATGTCTTTCATCCCTACAACATGATCAAAGACCACCGCACCAACGAAGAACGCGGTGACGTACAACATGTGATGGACGGCGATCTGGAACCGTTTATCTGGTCGTATTTGCGTAGTACATTAGCCAATCAAACCACCGGATAACGATGGGCGGATATGCAGAGCGATAACTCTTCGGCAAACTTGGATTTTAACCTCAAACTGCTCCAGCAATTCTTTCCGCATGTTTACGAATGGATTTCTCCCGTTTCAAGAACGCGTACAGAACCCGCCATCGATAGCGGAACAGAGGAAATTTATTTTACAAACAAAAACCATCCGCAATACCACATTGTCATCGGCACATCCCTCTCATGGATGCGAACATGCATTCAAAGTCATCAGGATAAACTATACCGCTTGATTTGGATTGAGCCGGATAAAGATACTTTTTCTCAATCTTTACAGCAACCCGATTTGGCTTCGGTTCTAAACGAATCCCATCTTCGTATTATATGCAGTAACGAAACCGAATTGCTGACACAACAGTTGCGTGAAGACATTACCGCTATCGGCATTTGGGGCTTGCATGTATGGGTAACACAACCCTATCAAAATACCCTGTTGAAAAACGAACTGCTTCAAGCCATCCAATCCATTGAAGCGGTCGCGGTAGAAAATGCCGAAATCCAATACCGCCAAGGCCCGGAAGTTCAGCGGAACATCGTCGCCAATCTCCCCTATATCATCCAATCCTCCGTATTGGATCAATGGAAAGGCCGGTTTGCCAATCAACCCGCAGTTGTCGTGGGGGCGGGACCGTCTTTAGATAAAAACATTGATGAGTTGAGCAAGCACAAAGATCGAATCTTAATCATCTCCGTTGATACGGCGCTCAAACCATTGCTAAACCGGGGAATCGAACCCGGATTCGTGGTGACCTGCGATCCCACCACTCTCAATACACGCCATTTCAACGGTATCCAATTTCCCTCGAAAACGGTCTTAGCCTATTTGCCGGAAATTCACCGCAGTATTTTACCCTCATTGCGGCACAACAATCTTTTATGCCTGCATGATGCCAACTCCAAACTGTTAGAACGTCTCACCAATCACATGCAGTTGCAGCACCGTTTCAGCCGGGGAATGAATGTTGGCTTTTGCGCCTATTCGCTGTCTTTCACCCTGGGGTGTTTCCCCATAATCCTCACCGGCATGGACTTAGCCTTATCAGAAGAAAACTCATCGCACGCCAAGGGAACCGCCAACGCTTCTGAAGTAAAAATCGACCATGAAAAGAAGACCCTGCAACTCACCAACAACGTCTATACCAATGAATCCAAACTCGTCGAAACCGCTGGCTATTTCGGAGGAACCGTCACCACATTCCCCCATTTTCATATCGTCTTACAGCGCTTTGTGCAGCACATCGCGCGGCACCAAGCCTCCGTCATCAATGCCACAGAAGGCGGCGCGAAAATCCCCGGCACTTCGCAACGTTCACTCATCCATGCTTTGCAATCCCTAAATCTCTCTACTAAACCCGATGTTTATATAAAAAATACTGACAGTAAAACACAATCCATCCCATTAATGGTTGATACAATTCGAAATCACATTCAAGATTTGGATCAAACCAAAGACTCTTTAATACGCGGTACCGCACGTCTCGATCAATGGCTGAAGGAAATAGAAGCAAATTCTAAAGACATGCAAACCGTACAAACGCAGGCATCTGCCTTCTTCAGACGGTGGCAAGCCATCATCCATTCACCCGGTTTGGATGAATCAATGGATATCGGCTTAGCCCCATACCGTTTTGACACCTACCGCATTGAAGAACCGCTAGCAAATGAACCCTTAGACCTTGCCCGCTGGTGGCACCGCTGGCTGCAATCCCACTTTCAAGCACTGCTGAATGATGTTGAAATTTACCGCCAATTGTATGCCAACACGCTAAACTCCCTGATTTTGACTTGACTATCGCAAGCGAGTGCCGATAATGGTAAACACACAAGATGCCGGGCGATTAGCTCAGTTGGTTAGAGCGCCAGTATCACAAACTGGAGGCCACTGGTTCGAATCCAGTATCGCCCATATTTGTTTTGTCAAATCAAGCGCGTTTTACACCGTGAATACCGAAGCCGTGAAGTTGGTTAAAACTAGAAATCAAGATCGATCCCTTCAATGGTCAATGCGAATTCAACCTACATTCAACACTACCAAAAAGGCATGGCGTTCTACACCGCGGGCCATTATCAAGAGGCCTTAGACGCCATCAAGCGGGCGATTGTGCAACAACCCGATTACGCCGATGCTTACGAACAAATCGCGAAAATCTACCACGAATTGAAAGAGTACGAAGAAGCGGTTTCGATGTACGAAAAATTGGTCGATCTGCTTCCAAACGATTTAGAAATCCGCTGCTGCTTGGGCACGACCTTGATTAAAGCCGGCGAAGAAAAACGCGGGGAAAAGGTTTTGCGCAAAACCTTAAAAATGAATCCATCCTACCCCGAGGCCCGCATGGAACTCATCCGTTATTATCTGCGCAACAAAAAATACTGCCGGGCCAATTCTCTAATCAAAAAAGGCATCAAACTTCTGCCGGATTACGCCCCCTTCTATTGCATGGCTGGTGATTTAGCCCGCCGCCGCAACAAATTAGAACACGCGCAAGACCTTTACGAAGAATGCCTGGAATTAGATCCCAACTACGACCCGGCAAAACGCGGCTTAAACGCCGTCATCCGGGCGATGGAAAACCCCTCCGCACACCGCGGCGAAAAGTCGCAGGATGAAGAAGCCCGCGGCGAACTGGTCGAAGCCGCGTCGTTGTTCCGTTCCGGCGAATACGATCAAGCCATACTGCGATTATTGGATATTAAAGAGCAGCCCTCCGTTGCCCGCGACGCCTCCGTTTTATTGGGGCTTTCCTTTGTTAAAAAAGGCCTCTTTAAACGCGCCCGCGATGTCTTGCACAATTTCATCCAAGACCACGATCCGGATGTGATGATTCTCTACAACCTCGGTTTAACCGCCAACCGCATGGGGCGCTATGATGAAGCCATTGAATTCTTGGCGCAAGCGTTAGAAATCGATGAAGAGTATGTCGAGGCCTTGATCGAAATGGGCATTGCCTGCTTAATGACGCAAGAATTTTCCGCCGCGAAAGACTTGTTTGTCCGGGCGCTCAAACTGGATAAAGAAAACCCACGGTCCTATGCCTACTTGGCCCGCTTGGCCTTTGACAAAGGCGACCGCAACAAAACCGCGGAATTCTTAAAAAAGGCAAAAACCCTTGACCGAAAGAGTGTGGATGTAAATTTGAACTTGGGATATATCGCCGTCAAAAACGGCAAATACGAAGAAGCGGCCGGCCATTTGCGCGAATGCCTGCACGTGTTGCCGGACCATTTTGAAGCTCACAAACTGATCGGGCAAGCCATGATGGAGACGGGAGACCGTGAAGCTGCTGAACAGGCCTTTCAAGCCGCGTTAGCCCTCAATCCGTCCGATCAACACTGTTCCACCGTAATTCAAAAACTCAAAACACTAGCGACAGCATGACGTTTGAACCAACTTCACAAGTTTTTTTGCAACTGGGTATCGGATTAAGTTTCCTGGCGTTCGGCTGGATTCTCGTCTATCTCGGTGTCCGCATGACCGGCGTGGCCTCCGGCTTTTTATTCGGCTTTGGCATCTACCAACTGATCGTTGAAGTGATCAAAGTCGTCGAACCCCAAGGCCTGCAATACGTCCCCGATAAACCCGAAGTGGCCATCGTTGTCGGTGTTTTTACCGGGGCGATCGGCTGGTTTGTCGCCCAAAAAATCTATCAAATCGCTATCTTTCTAGGATCGTTAGCGGCGGCTCTGTATCTCCTGTACAAATCCGAGCAGCGAATCCTGATCGAGAACTTTTTCGAATGGTTGGGTATCCTTCAACCCCTCTACAGCACCTTAGGCAATGCCTGGCCGGCCATTTTCGCTATTTTAATTGCCTTGCTGTTTGTTTACCTCCAGCGCCAAATGATCATCCTTGTTACTTCCTGCATTGGCGCTTTGGTTATTTCCAAAGCCGTGAATATTCCCATGAGTTTCTTGCCGCTTTGCTTTGTTGGATATATCCTTCAACAAAAAACCAAAACACAACAAAAGAAAGTGGTTGTGGTTGAGGAAAAAGCATGAGAACAAAAATCCGTTTTCTTTTAGTACTGGCCATCTTCGGCCTATTCGCCGCCGCGCTGGTTACCTGGGAACCATCTCAAGATGGAGCAATCGATCCCAACTCGCCCAGCGGGAAAATCGTGTCGGTGTTAGACCGTTGGTCGGAACAAGTACCATCTCTGAAAGACGATCTGCAAGAATTCACCGCCAACCTTAAAGAGAAACTTTCCGGATGGACCAACTCCGCCACAGAACAAACTTCTTTTTTCTCGGATATGTCGCTGGAACAATTCACAGGAGAAGAAAAAACCGGTACCAAATCCCTAACCACCCTGCTCTCTCAACTGAAAGGCCAACTCAAAGGCGTGAATATGGAAGACTTGCAAAAGCAAGTGCAGGATTTAATCGAAAAAGCGAAAACGGTTGACGATACATCTATGGATACAGCCGAAGAACCGGTTACGGCACCTTAATGTATGTATGCGAACCATCTTCAACGGTTTGGCTGATCTGGATTAAGTTATCCAAAAAATCCTTGCCGAATTTCACCAGAAAATACACCGCATTATAGAACCGCTCCTGCGGCATCTCATTCGGATGAATCATGGCTTGCAGCGCCTCAATATGCATCCGCATTGTTTCATGCTTCGCGGCTTCTTTGCGAACAATCACGTTCGCGCTATTCCCGATTTCCTTTTCGATCTTTCCTTTATTCTTCTCCAACGCTTTCACGATGGATTCATCCACAGCCTTGGCCTTCTTCACCGCAGCCTCAAAAAACCGTTCCACCGATTGCAGCAATTCCTCTTTCGGCAATTCTTCATTATCTGATTGTGACTGCTTCACAAAGCGCTTTACCAACGCGGATGAATCCTCCTGCAAGTCATCCAAGGTTAAACCGTATTGATCCATCCACTTCATCATTCGCGGTTCCATGAGGGTAAAACCGCCGCGCGGCGCCACACACGGGCGCGGCACCCCATGCCGTTCATACAACGGATGCAGCAAGGCGTGATACTTCATCTCACTTGGCCCCAACACCACCGCCGCGGTGGGATACACCGCATCTTGAATCACAGGCCGCAATACCGCTGAAGGAGAAAACGCTTCCGGCTCTTCCGCTGCCATTTGAATCAATTGATCGTTTGAATAGATATTCCCCTGCTCATCCCGAAACCCATCATCCACTATATAAAGCGGTGAACGTTTCTCATCCTGAATCAAAAAGAACGATGTCCGGTCATCCCGTTTATGAATCTGCGCGGATAATCCCTGCTCTTCCAACCGTTCCCCCATCCGATTAATTTCTTGAGAAGATAAAGCCGGATTCGAAATTTCTTCCTGCATAAATCGCGCCGCAGCTGTTCGCGTATATTCATCATCCGGCCGCAAAATGATAAGCCCATAACCGCCAAACCAATTCCACAACCACCGGTCAAACACATCCGCGTAGGATGATGCATCCGCAACCGGTTGTTTTAGTTCATCCAATACCGGCTCTAAAAATTCCGTGGAATGAGAATGGTTATTGATAAATTCACAGATAGCATCAATGGGTAAATGATCAGCCGCAACCGAAAAATACGGTTGGCTCTTATCCTCAATCTCCCATTGAAATGATTCAACCCTGTTCTCTTTCGAAAACCAATTCAGGCTATTGATCTCCGACAGATCATGATCTTCCGCTGCGTTCCAAAATGCGGGAAGAAACGTCTCATCTCGGCTATCGCTCAACCGTTTCGCCAGTTGGATGGCTTGAATGATTTTATAAACGGTAAGCAGCGGACCGCCCAACAATCCGGGCTGCTGCCCGGTAACCACCAAATATGTATTGTCATGTTCAAGTTTTTCAATGGTACCAAGTACCGCTTGCGGTGCTTTTCGTCTTAGATGAGATTGCGTAAGGAATTGAACCAGTTTCTTCCGGTCAATTTTGTTCTGAATATATTGCTTGCGCTTCGGCAAAACCTCATGCAAATAGTCTAAACCGAACGGCAAGATGTCAGTCAATTCATTTTGCGGAGAAGACGATGAGCGGTACCAGCGTACGGTTTCTTCTGAAACCGGTTTTTGCCATTGTTCAATGATTTCCATTGGTGCCCTTTATAAAAAAGTAAAATCACAAGGGAAATGGTATCTGATAAAATTCTCTCCCCAAGCTGACTGAGGCTTACCCACAAATCCGGGACAAATGCACCCCAACGGGATAAAAGAGGATAACCAAGGACAGCGTAATAGATGGTGTTCGCAAAAAGCCTCAACCCATCCTATCGGCTGCCTTAACGGCCTTACTTATTCTATACCGGGTAGCACCGGCTTCCAGCCGGTGCGTCAACCCATAAAACTCAATACATACAACTTAATATAAAGCTCGAAAAAATTGTCCAAACAATATTTTTTAGGAGGGCGGCTTTTTTTGGGAGGGCGAGGCTCCCGCCGAGCCAGGTTTTGGGAGGGCGAGGCTCCCGCCGAGCCAGGTTTTGGGAGGGCGAGGC
>CAYVAZ010000246.1:6339-7889 GCA_964449065.1 uncultured bacterium | reverse complement strand
TCTTCTCCCAAAGGGAGAAGACGATAGACACTGCGTTTGACTGAGAATAGTTGGTTCCCAACAAAAACCTTTTTTCAAGCAATCGTCAATCATGGATTGCGTAACATCAGCTGGTAATACGTGCTGCTGTACGGAATAATCCGTACAGCAGATTACGGGGTTTTCCGTACAACATATCAACATTTCTTCGTATACACTGTTTTCATTCAATAAAGGAACGAACACATCATCAATGGAAACATTTATTCGGAAAGCGTTACAAATCAATTCCCGATGGGAGATCCAAATCTTGGAAATTCAATATGAGTCTAAAACCGTTCATATCCAGGTTGACTACATTCCATTAAACGTGGATAGCAATGTGGATATTGCCGAAGCGCAAACCATGCGGTATTTACCCATGTTCGACTATCAAACATTCATCACGGCACCGGTTGTTTGGCACATTCATGACGGCAAACGGGTTCACCGTTTGCATTACCCGTGGGAAGAAAATTTACCGAAGGATTTCAACAGCACAAAAGTTTTGTGATGAAAGATAAACAGTTAAGAAGGGAAACGATAATGCGTCTATTATCCCAAAAAAGTATTTGGATTGTGTTCATGCTTTTCATAAGTTTTCAGAGCTATGGGCAGCAAGTGGAGTGGTATGTATCAGACAGCGCAACAGGCAATTTCCGTCTGTTATCGCAGCAGCCGTATGGAACCATTGAAAATATCCGTTTTGGCGATTTTGATGGGAATGGTGTTACCGATGTATTTACAGTTGCCCCCAATGGTCAATGGCTGTTATCTTATGGTGGAACTTCTCCCTATCAAGCATTTGCTGCGAGTGATTCAACCCGTACCATAGAGGATTTGCGTTTTGGCGATTTTGACGGAGACGGAAAAACCGATGTCTTTGCCGTTGCGCCTGGCGGGCAATGGTTGATGTCGAGTGGTGGTAATGGCAATTATCAACAACTCGCGGCCGATCCAAGGTACACCATCGATCAATTGCGGTTTGGTGATTTTGATAATGACGGCAGAACCGATGTATTTTCATCGGATTCCGCTGGTGAATGGTGGTATTCATCCGGCGGTGCAAGCAATTGGATTGATTTAGCCGGGGATGCTTCCAAGTTAATTGCCAACTATATGTTTGCCGATATCGTTGGAGACAGCAGAACCGATGTATTTACCATTGCTCTGGATGGTACTTGGCTGGCATCTGAAAACGGCACGGAAGGGTACCGGTCCCTTGCAGGCGATGCCTCCCGAACCATTCATGATTTACGGATCGGAGATTTTGATGGAGATATGTTTGCGGATGTATTCACAGTTGATCCGGCGACGGGCCGCTGGTTAATCTCATATCGAGGAACCAGTGCCTGGCAACATGCGGCGATTGATCCTACCAGAACATTAACCGATTTACGGTTTGGCGACGGCATAAATGACACCCGTTTGGGTGATTTTGGCGGTGACGGCAAGACCGATGTGTTTGTTGTGAAAAACCTACCGGTTGATGTTCCCTTAAGCCAAGGGAACGCGATCAAACTTAACGGATC
>CAYVAZ010000246.1:0-6239 GCA_964449065.1 uncultured bacterium | reverse complement strand
CGTGTGTGGGCAGGAAAAAGAACTGCACTGGAAATTTTGCGGTATAAAGATCGGCCTCTTCCCCCAGACGAACCCGGTTTAGCAATCTATTTGCCCATGAATGAAGTGGCCGGCAATGCTGTTTTGAACGCTTATGCCGGTGCTCCCGGCTTGTTTGTGAATGAAAATAACTCCTGGACCACCACAGGTGTACCTTTTAATCCCGGCAATGCCTTGTCGTTGGACGGCGTGGATGACTGGGTGTTTGTAAACGGCATTACCAAACATGCACCGTTTGAATTCAGTGCGGAAGCATGGATTAAATTTAATCCAACAACAACTCAAGATGCCTACACCATCATTTCAAAAGGCGATGCAAACACGGGAACCATTTTCTCTGTTTGGGCAGATGATAAGTTGGCGTTTTATCCCGGTGGGGCAGGGGTGAACTGGGTTTTTTCCGATACAACCGTTCCCAGAAATAAATGGGTTCATGTTGCTGTTGCGCATGGTGGTACTGATGTCAAATTTTATTTGGATGGAAAACTTGCCGGACAGCCGTCTGTATCTGCAAACAGGGTGATTAACCAAGGTCCCAGCTTGGGGATTGGGAACCAATCTGGAGCGGGCAACGGTTTGGTCAACATGTTTTCCGGTGAGATTGATAACGTGCGGATTTGGAATGATGTACGTACATCAACAGAAATCGCCTCGAATATGTTGTCGGTTATTTCAAGGAATGAACAAGGTTTGGTTGCAAGATATCAGATGGATGTCAAAACCAGTCCAACCGCTTTTGATGAATCGGTCAATAAGTTTCATGGACAAATCTTAAATGGCTTAACACGGGTGCCTTCTTCTATCATCAATGTTTCCAATACACCGGATCCTATCACGGGAAAGGTTTCAAATGGCATCGTCAGCATCGGGGATTTATTAAGCAGCACCGTCAAAACAACCTATGATAATTTAATCATTACCAAAGTTCCCGATCTTGGCAGTATTTTTCTCCCCGGTGAAGTGGTTGTTGATATCCCCAATGGGACAATTTCAGGAACGCCAAGTTCCATAAAAGTTTTTGGGATAACGTTTGACACGTTTGGTCTCACGCTTCGAAATGGAAAATTGGGATTGGATGTCGAGATCAAACCGCCGAATGAATTTTTCAAATGGGATAGTGCTGATCGTGTATTTTTATTGATCGACTCGAACGCGATTGAAATTGATGGCGGTAAAATCGGTGTCAATAACGCAAACATGATTAAGATGACAGTTGAAGAAGCGTTTGTTGATTTGCGGGCATCAACCAAAGAGTTTGGCGGCGGCGCTTCGTTCAGAATCCCCGGTGCCGGTATAAAAGGAAAACTCCTCTCACCCAAAGTTGTTGGCGGTGAATTTAAAATGAAAAATGGAATCCCTACGTTTGTAAGACTTTCCGGTGAGAACTTGGGAATACCATTAGGGCATGAACAAATCAAGTTGCATACGGTGATTGTAGAAGGGGAAAATTTGCAAGATCTGTACAACATGAAATTAAAAGGGCGTCTAAAAATAACCGGCGGGCCTTCAATTCCATTGCCAAACGGCACGACTTTCCCCATATCGCTGGATGCCCACGGAGAAATTACACCGTCGAACGGAAACATTGATATTACCAGTGGTGTTTCCGTATTCAGTTATCAAGTTGCCTCTGCCAATATCAAGTTTCGCCCCAGTGAAGGTACGTTAAGTGTAAATAATGCATTTATCGATATGATTTTATATAGACCAACCGTCAATATGGCAGTAAGAGTTAACAACGGCGAAGTAAAATTTACTGGCAATTTAAAGGGAGACTTAATTATCCCCAAAAGCGTTTTCTGGTTCTTAACAGAAGATTATAGAATTGCCTCTACGAATGCCGCGATCCATGGACCGGACCATTTTTCCGGTAGTGTAGCTGTCAACATTTTCAATCTCCATGATGTGACTGTTGGCTTTGGTTTCAGTGGAAGTTCGGGTGTAAGTGTATTTGACAGTAAAGTGCAATATCCTGGGTTGGCATGGGAAACGCCGTTTGTGAAAACCCATGACTTAGAACACGGTACCATGTCCTTCATGACCAACTGGACTCGGGAAGATAAAACGACTAGCAGCGGATTGATTCGACCATTTCAAGTTAATCCTGCGGGGGATCCCATTACAACATTCACGATTCCTGAAGGAACCGCGGACGTAATCTTCCGTATTACATACGAAAATCCGAATGTAACAGATATTCAAGCAACACTAACCAGAGCCGATCAAAGTGTAATCGATATTCATGAAGAAATATTTGATGATGAAAGCGGCTTCTCGGGTGTTGATACCGAAACCCGCGAGGCCGGGTTCTTTTTAGTCGATCCAGAGGCCGGTGACTATACCATCACCATACTCAATCCCGAAAATTTGGGTGAATATTCCGTTGAAATGCTCGTTGAAGATGAAGAGCCTTTCATGGATTTGGTCGCTGTTTTTCCAATCGAAGAAGAATCCAATGAATTTGATATCCTTTGGTTTGGTACCGATGAAGACGATTTAGAGGTTCGATTGTTCCTGGACCGTAACCGCGAGGGGCTTGATGGAATTGAGATTACGGATGTTGAGCATTTTGTGGAAGATGATGAAACGATGATTGCCGCATCAGTTGATGGAATAGCGCCCGGATGGTATTTCCCCTATTTGACAATTTTTGATGGCAAAAGCGGCATTGCCCATGACTATGCCAATGCTCCAATACTGATAACAAACGATGAACATCCGGAATCAATCAAAGACTTTTCCGTGACACCCATCAGCAATGGATTTACAGTGAATTGGACACCTAACGGCGATGAAACCGTAACGCATCACACCATCATGTATACAACGAAGCGTGTTCCGGGAGACTTTGATCTTAGTAAAATCACGGGACCGAATGCCTCGTCTTTCACCGTAAATGGATTAGAAAATGGCGTTCCTGTATTGGTGACCGTAGTTGCCGGTAGAGAAGATGGATTGCAATCCGCTGCCGAAGTGGTTGCCCGTGTGGTTCCAACACAAGGTGCCGGTGCGACACCAGCTGTAATTTATAGTGAACCTGTTACTGAAGCCATCGCCGGGCAGGATTATCTCTATTCCGCATACCATTATGATGGCGATTTTGCTCACTTTATTTTGCCGGGCAGTACACCGGAAACCCTACAGGAAAAACTCAATCAATTCGGTTCAACATACAAGTGGGAATTGCGGCAAGGTCCTGAAGGCATGGTTGTGGATGAACAAAGCGGTGAACTTATTTGGACCCCAACCGAAAACCAAGTGGGTGAGCATCATGTGACTTTGGTTTTGATTGATCAACGAATTAACTCGTCTTATCAAACGATACATGTGCAAGAATATCCCGTCACGGTATTCTCCTCCAACGTTCAATTCCCTGATGCAAGTGATAATGCTTTTCGGTTTGTCACAAATCCAACCATCACAGCTTTTCGGGGAACGCGATATTCATATGCAGGTACAGCCGCATTTCCGGATTCGTTCACGATCCGTTGGGATTTGGTACATGCTCCGGATGGAATGGATGTGACGGATAATGGTGAACTCTATTGGGAAGTACCGGAAGATGCTGTTAGTACTTATGTATCTCTGGAAGCTGTCATTGATGACGGCATTACGGAAGTCATCGTCCCCCAAACCTTCTTCTTGGATGTGAAGGATTTACCGGATGATGTTGATCCACCTACAACCCATATAAATGATTGGTCGGCAATTGAATAACTATTGTTGCTCTACAAACAAAAAGAGGATCGCTATGAATCAAATTGGTTTAAAAAAAAATCTTACTTTGATTTCATTTGTTTCACTAATTGCAATGAATAGTATGGCGCAAGTAGAAGACTCAAACGAAATAGAAATCACCAATGGAAATTTGACCATCATCGCTATTTTCGAAGATCCTCTTATGATGCAGGATGGTTCAACACTGTCATGGACACAAGAACTTCGGCAGCCATATGTTGATGCAGTCAACCGATGGTTAGAAGTCATCAATGGAGTAAAGGGTAAAGCCGAACATGTAATGGAAATCATATTCTTTGTGGAAACATTTGATGATGGTTTGGGAGCTGCCGGTCCATTCTTTGATGAGATAGAAAATGTAAACGGTCATTATATTCCTATTGGTGGAGAAGTTTTGATCAGTAACTTCACCTACAGCGAAGACTTTGCTTCTGAGTTCGATAGTCCAGAAGAAAGAGATGCGGAATTCAATGCCAATATTCTGCATGAGTTGGGGCATGTGTTTGGCATCGGTACTTTATGGAATCTTGGTGGAGAGAATAATGCTATAAATGAAGACAGTGAGACATTCAACATTCGTGAATGGGCAATTGATCGTGATACGTATAAAGGTCCAATCTATCAGCAGCCAAATGGTGTGCGTGAATACAACAGAATCTTTGGAACCAGTTTTGACTTTGTTCCATTGATTATTGAAACCAAAGACCACCTCTTTGCCATTACCGCTGACGACCCACCCCGTATTCTTGATGACGGAACAGGAATCCCAGACATGACACCGGCATTAATGGCCAATGGGCAAGTGTTAACCACCGTTACGGTTGGGATGTTGGATGATATTGGCTGGGAGGTGGATTACAGCAAAGCGGATGTGTATCCTGGGCAAGAACTTTCGCCAACCAACACGCCTTTGCCGCATCCTACTCCAACCGTTACCTCTTTTCCTGTCATACCCACAAATACTCCTGTGACTGTTGTTCCAACACCAACGGAATTGCCGGATGGCGGTGAAGATTTAGGAGACGGTGGTGAAGTGGAAAACGAACCCGTGTTATTTGTTGAATTCGATCAAGCATCACTTGCCGAAAATGGCTGGTTAGAAATCTCCGGTGGATTTACCGGTAGCATTCCTGGAAAAATTGATTACATGGTTGAACTAACAGAGCAGTTTGAATCATCGGAAGATGGAATGGGAGTATCAATAACCGTTGATCCTGGAGAAGTCACGTTTATTTATTCGCAAACACTTATTGAATCAAAAGCACCAGTCTTAATGAGAGTGTCAATACGTTCAACGAACTCCACCGCCAATGTAGCGTTGGCGGCGTTGCGCGGAAACCTGGTAACCGGTGAGTTGTTGGATGGTTCGATTGGGTTTATCAATCCGGCTGGTTCTTCGGCATATGTAGATGAAGAAGGAGCATTGGTTTTGATCTATCAACCGGATGAAGGAGAATGGATCACTCCGGCTTTCCAAGTTTCATCCTCGAATAGTAATAGCGGGCAAGTGACGGTTTTTCTTGACCGCTTTGAAGCTTATATTATCAACGAAGATTTCAACTTTGACCTCGATTTATTTTCGAATAAATAGTCTTGAATCTTTCAACGAACCGGTTTCTTAATGATGGAAAAATACCTTAATCCTTCTTTCTATCTATCCAACCCAGAAATGCTCTGACTGGTAAAAGCCTACTCCACCCCCAAAGGTCCCCGTCAGTGGGTGGTGGCCTCGTTGGGGGATTTGTCTCCCCGACCCCCGCGAAGAGTGGCTGCAATTGGTGCGCGAAGTAGAACAGAAGTTAAGCGGGCAATTTCCATCAACCCCAAGTCCAAGGCCATATCTCTGCTTGTTTTTTGGCGTATCGAGTCATTTAGGAACTGCGGCAGCGGTGGAGCATGAGCTGCGACGGGACCCGGATACGCAGGAGTGTGAAGCGAAAAGTTTGGCGGAAATATGGTGTGCACTCGGTTTGATTACACTCGCCAAAATCCCCAGCCTGGATATTCTCTCCAGCAGCGAGTAAAAACGCCAGCACACCCGTCAATTCTACCCCTCACTGATGCCTATTACCTAACTTCCGTTATAACCATCTGATCCGTTGCTTTCTTGACCGGTTTGCTCTTTCTCAAGCAACCAACAGGAAACCTTTGTTCCCAATCCGGCCATTTCCCCTTTTCTTCCATTCCAAACCAACCCCAAACAGCCACTTCGTTCCCTTCTCTGTTTCCACTGAAAAACGTCCGAACAACTCCCTATCTTTTCCGTAAATATCCCTTTTCCGGACAGACACTATATAACACTTTACCGGTTTGTTCATGCAGGTGATATTTTACTTGAAACGGTTCACCGCTTTCCAATTTCGTGCGATTGCCCTGGGGACATCTCCCAAGAAGTTTCGTCCAGGATTGGAAACCTGAAAATCCATTACAGTCTGTTCGGTGATAAAGGGTTCATCTTTACT
>CAYVAZ010000245.1:0-7892 GCA_964449065.1 uncultured bacterium | reverse complement strand
ATGAGAAAATCGATTCGATTTTTTGAATATGCACTTCATATCGCTGACCTGTTACGCTTTTTGATTGCGCCCTTTGCAATTGTATCTTAAATTTGGAGAAGATTCGTGGTACCTTCTTATTTATCCCAACAACAAAAAGGATTTCTCATGAAACATTTTGGTTTGGTTCTTTCAACTTTTCTTTTTCTGCAAACGATTTCCGTTCATGCGGAGAATTGCTACATCTTCACCTACTTTCGGGATAACGGGCAGCATGGTCTCTATTTGGCATCCAGTCATGACGGGCTGAAGTGGACTCCATTGAATGAAGGGAAGCCGTACTTTCCGCCGAAAGCGGGAGGATGTTTCGGATAGCGTGAGTTTCCCGAAAGGGTTTTGGCATGGCACGTCTTTGGAGGTGGAGTGCGGGGTGTTGGAAAAATTGAAAGACAATAAGGAGTCTTGAGTGAGGAATATTGAGGAATAAGCCGCGAATGAACGCGGTGGATACGCCAACATTGCGATAACAAGATAAGGATTTTCCCATTATGAATATGAACAATTCAGAGTGATGGAATAGCAATCGTAGAGTGGTTCGCGCCGTTCTGACCCCACCCCCCCCTCACAAGCCGACCGTTTTACATGCTCATTAAGTTAATCCGGACTGTTCTTTTTGGGAACGAACCAGTGCCAAAGCGGCTGTGCCGACTATTCCCGCTTCTTCACCCAATTTGGCACGAACAATAGGGGTTTGAAAGTGTGAGTGAAAGAACACACGCCATTCCAATTCTTTGCGGGCGTGGTCGAATAGCATATCGCCCATGTTAGAGCCTCCACCGCCGATGCAGATAATTCCCGGATTAAAGGAAACCACCAAGGTTGAGATACCGATGCCCAACGCCCTGCCCGCCCGCTCCACGGTTTTCAAAGCAACTTTATCTCCTTTTAGTGCCGCTTCGTGTACCATTTTGGCGGTGATTTTTGAACGGTCCCCGCCGCACATATCCTTCAAAAGGCTGGGGACATGCTCAACCTTGGCACGCTCGCGGGCATAATTCGCTATCCCGGTGGCAGAGGCATACGATTCCAAATCGCCTTCATTCCCGCAACCACACACCGGGCCGCTGGGGTCAACCATGATATGACCCAATTCTCCCGCGTAACCGCAAGCGCCGTGGAATACATCGCCGTCAATAACGATGCCGCCGCCGACTCCGGTGCCGAGGGTTAACACGATGACGACTTTGTGGCCCTTGCCGTTGCCGAACAGCGCTTCGCCTAACGAGCTGGAATTGGCGTCGTTATCGGCCCAGGTCATGATGCCAAAGCGTTCCAAATAGATCTCACGCACGTTAATCCAATAATCCCAATCAGGGATATTGACCGGGCGCGTGATGGCTCCTTTATCGTGATCAATAAGTCCGGGGCTGCCGATACCGATACCCGCCAGATCTTCGCGGCGTCCTTGCATCACATCCGAATCCAAGATTTCCTGGATTAAATCGCCGATGCGGTCTACAACTTTGCGGCCGCCTAGATGAGCTTCTGTCGGTTTTTTAAAGCGTTCAATGATACGGCCGTCTTCTGCAATTACTCCTGCCTTGATGTCTGTTCCACCTAAATCTATACCGATAGCGACGCGGGTCATAATTGTAAATAATCCTTTTTATTGAACGAAAAAAATGGTTAGGGTCTTTGCATCAGTAGAGGAATATGATACTTGGAACCCTGCAAGGCACATAGGGATTCAACGCAGATAGAGTATAATGGGTCTTTGGTTATTACAGAAAGGAATCTCAACACATGATACGGGCGTTTTCGGTGGATCCGCAATATGGTATTGCGTTATTTTGTATGGTGATTCTGGCTATATCCGTACATGAAATGGCCCATGCTTGGGCTTCGCAAAAATGCGGGGATGACACCGCAGCGTTGATGGGGCGGTTAAATCTCAATCCGGCGGTTCATTTTGATCCATTCGGCTTGATGATGATTATCTTTGTGGGGTTCGGCTGGGGCAAACCGGTCCCTGTGGATGTGCGCTTTTTAAAACGCCCAACCCGCGATATGATGCTGATCGCTGCGGCAGGGCCTGCCAGCAACATCGTACAAGCCGCTATCTTAGCCATTCTTTTTCGGATCATTTCCATCCCGGCTGTGGAATCCACCATCTACGGTTTTCCGTATGGCGAAAACATATTGACCGCTTGCTATCTCGTATTATATGTAGGCGTGCAGATCAATTTCATCCTCGCCTTCTTTAATCTGATTCCCTTATTTCCATTGGATGGCGATAAAATTTTGGCCGGACTGCTTCCTTACCGGCAGGCACAGCAATTTGAAGAAATCCGCCAACATTCTACTATGATTCTAATGGGGCTTTTGATGCTGGAATTTATGACGCCGATTCGGATCATCGGCACCTTTTTAGAACTGACGGCTTATCCACTCACATGGCTCTTTTTAGGGTTTAATCCGTTTCATTTGCTTTAGCCGATGAGTTTTTTTACACAAATTTATAAGCGCTTTTCGAATCGTTTTCGGAAAAGAACCTCCTTAATCCACGAGGGCGAATTCATCGCGCAAACGCGTTTCGGTACGCGGCATCAGGCCGAACGCTTGGCTCCAAACTATATCCACCCCATCATTCAGCCCGATTACAAAAAGTTTATTGAAGGCCAAACGTTCTTTTTTGTCGCAACTTCCGATCATCACGGGCGGTGCGACTGCTCATACCGCGGCAGCCATGAAGAGATGCTATCGAAGGGATTTCCCACCGTGATTGTGCGGGATGAACGGACGCTGCTCTTCCCGGATTTCCAAGGAAACGGCTTGTATCAATCGTTGGGAAATCTGTATATGAATCCGCATATTGGAATGATCTTCATTAACTTTGAAACGCGGCAGCGCGTACGGGTGAACGGCACGGCTGAGATTCTAGAAGATATCGTGGAAGCGCAGCGATGGTTTGGAGAGAAGGCTTTGCGCATGGTAAAAGTGAATGTGGAAGACGTGTATGCCAACTGCCCGAAGTACATTAATACCGATACAATTTGAAATGGCCGCGCGTTGAAAACTTACCGTTTTTCATTCGCTGGGCTTACGCCGTGCTTACACTGCAATCCAAACTAGAATTGGTATTATCACCATTATTTAGCTTCACTTGGTTCATCCACTTCTACCGGATAGTAGGCCTCTTTCCAGCCGCGCATGCCGCCGTCCATGGAGAGGACGTTGGTGTAGCCCATTTTTTGGAGATTATCCGCTGCCAAGGCGGAACGGTAGCCGCCCCCGCAATAGAGAACCATTTCTTGATCCATGCTTTTGGCGACGTTGTGGATATCGCGTTCGATTATCCCTTTGCCGATATGCACCGCGTTGGGGATATGGCCGTTGTCCCATTCTTCTTTTTCGCGCACATCGATCAGCAGAAAGTTGTCGCCGTTATCTTGGCGCCTTTTGATTTCTTCCACCGTGGTTTCTTGAATGCGGGTGCGGGCGTCGTCTACGATGGTTTCAAAGTTGGGGTCGTGTTTCATGTGAGCCTCTGATTATCCGGTTTTTGGTTGTGTGTTTTTAGGATCAATGATAATCCTACTGAACATAATAGATTGATTGCCAAGCCGTATAAACCAGCGTGAACGCCGTATAATTTGCCATACCCGATGGCTGCCAGAAATACGGAGACGAGCACCCCGGCTAGCATCCCTGTCATGACAGCGGATCCGTCCATGCGTTTCCAATGAATGCCGATGAAAAAGGCGGGGGCCAATTGGACTAGCAAGTCAAATTTGCGGTCTAACAGAAAAATCAAACTGGTGCTTTCACGCAGGGTGACCGCGAAAAAGATTAAAGCAATGATGACCAGCCAGGAAAAGATTTTGCCGATTTTGGTCAAGTGATCTTCAGCGGCTTTGCGGTTAAAGTAAGCAAGATAGATATCTTTGGTGAACATAGATGAGATGGAGAGCAAGACGGAATCCGCGGTGGACATGATCGCGGCAAGTAGTGCGGAGATGAGAATGATCATCAAACAATAGCCCAGGATGGATCCTTCCTGAATATCCAACAATACCAGCATTAAGAGTTGATCCGATTCGGCTCCTTCCAAGCCGGTTATATAAGCCAGTCCATACATCCCCACGATCACGGCGATTAACGTTGAGAACAAGGGCATGAATGCCATTACCCCCAAACTGCGTTTTAAAGTTAAGGCCGATTTTGCCGAGTAAATCCGCTGAATGGCTTGAGGATATAAAGCTCCTCCTAGCCCTACCAAAAAGATGTAACTGAACCATTCCCGGATGCGGTCGGCATCCGGGGGCATCACCTTTTGGCGCATGGTTTCATTGGAAGATTCCATCACGGTTTTGACAGCGGTTTTGAGGCTGCCGTATTCTTGCACGACCAATGCCATGAGCATGAGAAAGCCGACGAGCAAGATCGACCCTTGAATCGAGTCGGTCCAGGCAACGGCACGCATGCCGCCGAGGGATTCGTAGATCACCATAATGACAGCTAAAAAGATGATGCCGCCTAAATAGACTTCTACGGTTGAGGTTCCGGTAAGACCTTCAGCAGCACGCCCCATTGCCATCAACTGTCCAAGCAAATAATTGGCGATGGAGACAATCATAAGCAGTGAGGCGAACACGTTCAGCGGTTTGATACCGAAACGGTAATCCAAAAAGTCGACCGGGGTCAAAAATTTTTGTTCGCGGCTAAGGGAATAGAGTTTGGGGGCGTACAGCAAATACATCACGATGATCGCGGTCATGAAGTGGGTGCACATAATCCACGAGAACCCGATACGGTAGGTTTTTCCGGTATAGCCCATCAGCGTGTTGGCGCTGTATTGCGTGGCAAACAGAGTCAAAACCAGCACAAATATCCCCAATCCGTTGCCTGCCAAATAAAAATCGCTCATGGTGTTTTCTTTGCGATAGCGGTAGCCGATCCAGCCGATGATGATCATCGACGCAAGATAAAGCATGACAAATATGATGGCGCCAAGATTGAGAGAGTTATTCATCAGACTGCCCCTCACTTTCTTCTTCACGCCATTGTGTGAACCATAAATATGATGTGAGAGCGGAAACACATATTGAAACGAGGATGGCTACCAGTACCCAACCCGGCATTCCGAATAGTAGAGAAGTGTCCCCCGGATTCCAATACCAGGGAACGCCGAGGAGCAATAAGACGGCGTAAGTGATCCAAATCCACCATTTGTGAAAGGGGGCATCTTTTTGATTCATACGTTCCTCTTGAAACTAAACATTTGTTCATTATAATTTCAGAATCCAATACTACATTACCAAAGCATGGGTTAGGAATCAACATGATGGAGCGGACGAAATCAGCGATTCGCGGTAGAGGAACATTCAGCAATATTGCCAACCGGTTTGAGCGGATTGAGTTTGAGCCGGACGGTGACTGGTTGGATGAAGAACAGCCGTCTCCAAAGACGGTCTATTATAAGGATTGCTCAAAAACGATTGTCTCATACAACGACAGCCCGGATATCTCGTTTGACGCGAGTATCAATGCCTACCGCGGCTGTGAGCATGGTTGTGTGTATTGTTACGCGCGGCCTTCGCATGAGTACTTGGGGCTTTCGCCAGGACTCGATTTTGAGACAAAAATATTTGTGAAAGAGAATGCGCCGGACTTGCTGCGGAAAGAATTGGGGGCGCGTAAATGGAAACCTCAGGCGTTGGGAATCAGCGGAGTGACGGATTGCTATCAGCCCATCGAGCGCAAATTAAACCTAACGCGGCAGTGTTTGGAGGTCTTGTTGGATTACCGCAATCCCGGATTGATTGTGACAAAAAATCAGTTGGTTTCGCGGGATATTGATCTCTTACAGCAGATGGCGGAATTCCGGTGTATCAGTGTGTTTGTTTCGCTCTCCAGCTTGAATGACGATTTGGTGAAGGTGATGGAGCCGCGCACGGCGCGTCCGCGGTTGCGGTTGAAAACAATGAAGGAACTCAGCCAAGCGGGGATTCCAGTAGGTGTGATGGTGGCGCCGGTTATACCGGGACTCAATGATCATGAAATTCCAGCCGTGATTGAAGCGGCGGCGGATGTGGGGGTGGATTTCGCCAGCTACATTCTACTGCGGCTGCCCTATGCCAACAAAGATTTATTCGCACAGTTTTTGGAGGAGCATTATCCAAACCATAAGAATAAGGTGATAAACCGCATCAAGCATATCCGCGGGGGAAAGATGAATATTTCCGAGTTTGGGAAGCGCTTTAAAGGAGAGGGTATCTTTGCGGAGCAGATCAATCAGGTGTTTCAATGCATGGTGCGCAAGACGGGGATTAACCAAAAACGGCCGCCGATCACGACGGAGTATTTCCGGGTGCCGCGCGCAAACCAATCCCAAACATTTTTATGGTGAGATAGAGCAATAGCTATTCTATTAAAAATCTGCTGATCTCATTACACTGTATTTCGGAGTGTACTGAACAGGGATTGCGATTGCAGGTCAACTAATATTCGTCTGCCAAAACAGTCTATCCGCAACAAAAACGATTTATAAACTCAGTCTTCCTTACTGTGTCTTTAGTATTTTCCATGCACATGAATTGGCTCATGCTCATTGGAATAAAACAGAATAATGAGCCCAATCTAACTATAAAGTTTGGGCATACGTTTGTCGTTATAACGGCTTGACCCAAATATTGCGGTAACGCACGATGTCGCTGTGGTCTTGCAGCAGCAGCGGGCCTTCTGTGCTTTCTTTCCCGCCGATGCCGCCTCCGGTGCGGGCTGGGAGCTCGACGTTGTCATGAATCTTGATGCCGTTATGGATCACCGTAATCGTCGCGCCGCGGGTTTTATTGCCGTTGTCATCAAACCGCGCGGCATGAAAGGTAATGTCATAGGTCTGAAACTCAGTGGGCGGCAAGCACGCATTCACCAATGGAGTTGCAATCTTATAAATTCCGCCGCATTCATTGTCTTTCGGAGGCAAGCCGAAACTATCGAGCACCTGTACTTCATATTTTCCTAAAATATACACCCCGCTGTTGCCGCGCGCCTGCCCACGGTCATTCGGCATGTAGGGGGTGGCAAACTCGACATGATACCGCGCGTCGGTAAAGGTTTCTTTTGAAACGATACTGGTGCGTACAATGCGGGCTTCGCCATTCTCCGTCACTTCCCAATGCGGGCGGACATTCCAGCGTTCTTCAAAATCATTCTGCGACATGCCTTGCCACATCAGTTGAACGGCACCTTCCGGCGCTTTTTTCCCGCGGGTCGGCGGTTCAATTTCCACCCGCTTCAGTTCGAAATTTCCTTGTCCCTTTAAGCCGGAAAGTGCCCCTTGAAATCCCCCTTGATTCACTACGCCGGTAACGGTGTATTCGCCCATCATATCGTTTCCAAGATCAACCTTTCCTTCAAACACGGTGGCAGAAACCGCTTTTTGACCGGGAAGATTCTTTGTTTCAGTCTTACCAGAAACTTCCACCCGCTTCTCATCCACCCCTTTGCCGGTGATGATCAAGACCGCCTTGTAGGTGCTGCGGCTTTCTCCAATAATCTCCCCACGGATGGAGTAATCCTCCCAATCCGGTGAGGTAAACTCCCCTTGCCAATTGCCGAATACAGGAATCGTTCTCTCCTGCGCGAATGCAAACGAAAATGCGATTAGAAGACACAGCACAAATAATGGGATGATTCGGTACATGGATAATTCCTCCAAAAAAGATTGCGTAACTACGGATTTATTTGATGACTCTATTATTCAAATCTGAAGGCATCTTTCAACTGCTGTGATGATTGGTTAAAGCGATTGCCAAAAATACGCTCTGGTTGACATGAACGGTACTTCCGGCTCGGCGGGAGCCTCGCCCTCCCCCAAAAAAACGCTCTTCTAAAACACATTGTTTGGACAA
>CAYVAZ010000244.1:0-7937 GCA_964449065.1 uncultured bacterium | reverse complement strand
CCTAGCCTCCCCCATTGCATTGGGGGAGGAATGAGAAAATCTGTTCGATTTTTTTTGAATATGCACTTCATATCGCTGACCTGTTACATTTTGGCCAGAAATGTGGGGTGGGGGCTGACGCGAGTCAACCTTAGTTCAATGACGCTTTCCCGAAAATGCTGCCTTCCGTTGGTATTATACTGATAATTATACCATTTTCAAAAAATAGGGACTGGCAAGCGCGGCGATAACCCCCAGCGGAAGAACGACTTAGAGATTGCCTATCTGAACAATCCTAAATCGGAATTGGGATAATAATGAATATAGCGAAAGAAAAGTGAAGCAAATAAAAAAGGGTGGGAAAACCACCCTTTTCGCGTTCAATAAAGGTGAAATACTATTCGGATTGTGCAGATTTGGCTGCTTCCGCGTCGGCAGCGGCTTTGGCGCGTTTGGCTTCTTTGCGTTTCTTTTTGCGGGATTGTTTGGTTTTGGTTTTGACTTCCGACATACCCATTTGCGCGTATTCTACTTTCAAGTTTTTCTTGCGGGCTTTGATGCGGGTGGCCTTTCCGACCCGATCACGCAGATAGAACAACTTGGCGCGGCGCACATGCCCACGGCGTACTACAGTAATGGATTCAATTTTGGTGGAATGAAGGGGAAACGTACGCTCAACACCGATGCCGGAGGAGATTTTGCGTACGGTAAAGGTTTCACCCAGTCCACTGCCTTGCCGGGCAATCACATAACCTTCAAAGGCCTGAATCCGCTCTTTATCGCCTTCAATAACGCGGGTATTTACGCACACGGTATCGCCCGGTTGAAAGTGCGGCAAGTTCTTTTTTATTTGTTGTTCTTCAAACAGTTTTAATGCTGCGTGTTCCATGATCGTCAACCTTTGCAAGAAATTTCCTGAGCACAGAAAGGGAAGTATAGCCACATCACCGGGGATTGCAAAGCCTATCGAGCATAATCGCCGCCGCGCTGCGAACGGAAAGGTGATTGTACTCTCCCGCACCGTCTATAGGCTCTAAAATGTAGTCGCAACGCTTAATAAATTCGTGTATGAGGCCATAGCCGGTGCCCAACAAGAGCAAAAGGGGGCGGTCGTGATTTTGCAAGCGATCTCTCGCCCATGCAAAGTTTACCGAATTGGGCCACGGTTTCGCGCTTGTCGCGATTAACAAGGGTCTTTGGCCGTCCTGTTTTTCGATGTCTTCAATGCTATCATCAATATGATAGAAAAACTCCATGATTTCAAAGGCGTCGGTGCGGGTCTTGTTGTAGTTGCGTCCGTAATCACTTTCCCAAAAGCCTTTCATGCGGTTGGCAAGATATTGCATGGTATTCATTGGGTTAATGACATAATATTTTTTCACGCCGAATGTTAGGCATGAACGGGCGATATCGTGCAAATCCAGCGGGGTAATGCTGGTGGAGATGACGGATTTGTCTTTTTTGTAGACCGGATAGTGAAGTAAGGCTACATATAACGGGGCTTTATATTTCAGATTTTTCGGATCGTTCATTCGCTTTCCTTTTGGGGATTACGGTCTTGCGACTGTATATAGTGACGGTATAAATCGGGACGGCGTTTTTGGGTGCGTTCCAGTGCTTGTTGATGGCGCCACTCTTCAATCTGTTTGTGATGTCCGCCTAAAAGAACATCCGGGACTTTCAGGCCGCGGACTTCTCTCGGCCTGGTATAGCGGGGGGCATCCAACAGCCCGCAGGTGAAGGAGTCGCCTTCTACGGACGAATGGGAACCCACCACACCGGGGATCAGCCTGACGACACTATCAACAATGACCATTGCCGGTAATTCTCCTCCGGTTAGTACATAATCGCCAATTGAAATTTCATGGGGCTGAATGTATTCGACTACCCGCTCGTCTATCCCTTTATAATGGCCGCACAGAATTAAAAGATGTTCTTTTCGGCTGAATTCTTCCGCATCCTGCTGTTGATAGAGTCTTCCTTGCGGCGTCGTTAGAATCACATGGGTATCGCAGCCGGTATTGGCTTGGAGCGCATCCGCCGCTTCCAGAATCGGTTCGGCCAGCATGACCATCCCTTCGCCGCCGCCGTATTGTTCATCATCGGTCTTGTGATGAATATCGTGTGTCCAGTCTCGCAGATTGTGGATGTTCAGTTCGATCAAGCCGAAATCCTGTGCCCGTTTTACAATACTTTCATCGAACGGTCCGGAGAACATTTCCGGGAATGTTGTGAGGATATCGATTTTCATGATGCACGTATTGAGGAGGGGTGTTTTTTGTTTTTTTGTCGCGGTGCTGGATCCGATGATTGCGCGTCTTCGAATTCTAATAATTTTACCACTATCCGTTTTCTGGATTTGTCGATGTTGATCAGTACCTCATCGATGATGGGCAACAGCCACTCCTGTCCCTTTCCCTTGATGACCATAACATCATTGGCTCCGGTCTGCATGATGTCGGTGACCTGGCCGATTCGTGTGCCGTCCTGCGTTTCAACCTCCGCGTACAGAATATCGGATTCGTACATAAAGCCTTCTTCCAATTCAGGGAGGTCGGTTTCGGGAACCCAAAGTGTTTCGCCGCACAAACGATCCGAGGCATTACGGTCATCGATGGATTTAAATTTTAAAATCGGGGTCTCTTCCGTTCCGCGAATGGCTTCCAACTCCAACCCATTGCCGGAAGATTCGCAATAGAAAACCTGTAACCGGTCTAAGAGACCGGCCGGACAACCGTAGGGACGGAATTTTAATTCCCCTTTTAAGCCGTGAGGTTTTAAAAGTTTGCCGATATAGACCCGGTCATTTTTTACCGGATTCTGTTTGCGCCGAATCACCATAAGCATGAACGTTCAGAATACCTTTAAAGATAAAAGGATTGAAATGTGTTTCACGCAGAAAAGAATTTTACATTGGTATTTATCTGCCGAAACTATATACGAAGCAATCTTTGTATGGTTTAGCCGAAAATAATCTAAAATTAAGTTGCCTGAAACTTGACCGAATCTTACATTCTATTTATAAACTAGATAGTGTAAATTGTAACCCAAAGAATGAAAGATAAGGCGCAGCGGATTGCGGTCAGGCATACCGGATGAAAATCCTTGAAGTTTTTGCCGCTGGATTTATTCAACTTTTGTTTTTGGGACAAGAGATTTTCTCTTGACATTGGTAGTCGATATACCTATACTGCCAATGATTATAAGTGTATGTTTCTTTTGCATATACTTGTTTTTTAGTATTTTAGGATACGTTAACAATCCAGTCTTTGAGTTGAATGAGGGTTCCTGGAGAGTACATGTTTCAGGTGATTTTCTTCACAATCAGGGATGAAATTTCATGCGCTTTAAGGAGGTCGATATGGCCCTAAGTAGGCTTCTCCTCGGCATTTCATGTGTGGTGGTTCTCACGGGGAACATTGCAACGGCACAATTTCAACCTGCCGGTGCCAACCAAAACCGAATTTTGGTGACGGATGGTCTGGGACGGTTTTTTAGTGCGGACGCAGATGGAGTAGGAACAATCCTGTTTGATGAATTGGTGGACAACTCTCAGAAATTGGGATTTGTTTCTGATATCATCCGGGATGTTGAACTGGTGGCAAACCCTGACGGCAGCGTCAAAGGTGCTTATGTTGTGGACAACCGCGGGGGACAGTTCGCTCTCACGGCGCAGGATCCCGGCTTGCCCGCTACCGCACCCTTACCGGCCCGGGTTTCTTCACCGGCTGAGGTCGGTTCCAACAGCGAGCTGTTTAACGTCCCTGTATTTTTTGGATTTGATGTAGTTCGCGATATCGAGATTGCACCCGACTGGCGGGAAACGACGAACGGTTTCAAGGGGTATTTCTTGCTGGATTCCGACGGTGTAGTCCACTCGTTGGGAAACACCAACCTTCCCCAATATGTTTATCATTCCGATCCGAGCTCTACGGATATCAGCAACGCCACAATCGTGTTCCGCCCGTATCCGGAAACTATCGACACCACCGGCTCCACGATTACACCCGAAGCCTTACTGCAGCGCGGTCCTTTGAACATTCCAATGAACACCCTGTTCGGCGCGCAAAATGTAAATAGTGTGACTCCGATATTCACTTACTTTGGATTCGGGTCTGATCTTGCGAAGGATTTAGAAATTTCCATTCAATCCACGCAAGTTACCATACCGTCCCGTCAATTTGCCGGCGCAATTGAAACCCGTGAAATCAAAATGACCAATGGCTATTACATTCTGGATGGGTTTGGTGCCGTTCACGCTTCCCGCTTGCCGCTTGATTTTGATACAAATAACGATGGTCAAGTCACTTTCGAAGATGTCTACACAAACTTTGAAGAAAACGAGTTGAATCCTGATTTTGGACGCCCGATCAACAACGCGCCGATTGCTCCATCTTGGGATTTGGAACCCGATGATTTACCGTTCTTTGGATTTGACGCGGCCGCGGATATCGAGATTACACCATCTGGTAAAGGATTTTATTTGCTGGATCAATTTGGCGGGGTGTTTGCCGTGGGCGACGCGAAGTTCTCTTTCCCACCGAAAATCACAGAAGATGGTACAGTAATCGAAACCGACTCGGTTACGCCTTTCTTTGGTATTCCTATTGCCCGTGATTTGGCGGTTATTTCCAACCAAGGCAATCCGTCACTAGGCTTGGAAGAAAACCGCGCACCGGTTGGTATTGCCGTATTGGATGGTTTTGGAAATGTTCATACAGCGGGCTTGGCCGAAGACTTTAACATCTCCCGTACCGGAAATAACGGAAGAAGCATTTCTATTGGGAACGATGTTTTCCGATCCTTGGAAGTGGAACCGATTTTGGTTCCGGGACAACCGGGTGTGAACAAGTTCCGTGTTGGAAGCCAAATATTTGATAGAAACATCGCACCTAATTTCCGTGATGTAACAGCCGCGTTCAAGGGTATCTCTGAAGCGCAATAATTAGTCGTTAACCGGTTTCACAACTAAAAAGGAGGGATCACACCCTCCTTTTTTGTTTGCCCAGCGAAGCGGGCAACCTGGTTTGTTGAAAGAAGCGGACGTCACCCCGGCCAAGGGGAAGACAGTCCGACTGGCAAGGGCGTCACTGGCAACGGTGGGGTCTGAAGGAAGTGGTAGGAAGGAAGCGGAACACAGGCAAGACACCCGACGGGGTGTGGCAAGGAGTTGCGGAAACCTGTGAAAGGGAATCTGGGGCTTGCGGATGCACAACGGAATAGATTGGAACGTTCATCGTACATTGCCGAAAGGATAAAAGACGGGAAACCTCAAGCGAAGACCCGAACGTGAATCGGGGAAAGACGCGGCAGTAAGCGCAGGAACACCGTTGATGTCGGTATTTCTGTTTTACTTCCATGAAGAAGAATCAACAGGAGCCGTATACGAGACCCATATGTACGGTTCTGTGAGAGGGATCAGATAGGATTGATCTTGTTTTTTCCCCTATTCGATATTTCTTTCACCACAGAGACACAGAAAACACCGTGATAATTGATTAATGGGGTTCGCGAACGGCCTCAACCTGATTTTTTTTTACTGTTCTTATCACCATAATTTATTCAAACTTTATTCAGGGGCGCCCCTGGTGTTGCTTTCGGCAGATTTTGGGAATCATGCGGGCTTATGGAATGCCGCCAAACATGCCATCAAACCGGTTCCCCGTGAGTGGAAACGAAAACCATCCCCAGTTTTGTTTCCGGCTTCCTGCAGGAAAGGCGCCAAGCGCGAATCACGGGGCGGTGCCGCATGAAAATGACCACCCTGCCGGATACTGCCGGTGATCGTTTTTATGCTTCCCTACTTGTTGTGAATTGTTTGCAGAAAAGCGGTATTAAATGCACCTCACCTTACGCATAGGTTATGATATATTGGTTTTTCTGATCTTTTGCTGGGTTTAACGCCCTCGCCCACCGGGAGAGGGCTGGGGTGAGGGCTTATGAAGACAATGCCCTCTACGGACACGATTTACTTCATTGGGAGCAATCGCTCTCATCGCCCTCAATTCTTATCCTCTTCCTAAGGGAGAAGACGATAGACCTTGCGTTTGACTGATACCAGGTTGCAAAAAGAAAGTGAGTGATTTCTCCTTTTCGTTTGTAGGGGTACCCCCCCCACCGTGGTCAATGCCATTGACTTAAAAAAATTCCGGGGGATTTGTGTAATAAAAATTAGTGATTGCGTTCTTCACAACCCCCTCTGTGTCTTCTCCAAACTTGGGGGAGAAGATGTTGCGTTTTCAAGTTTAATACCTTAAATCAATGACTTTGCCCCCGTGGTTACCCCACACAAGGCAGGCACGGGGGGCGGCCCCTACAATCGTAAGGCAATGTATAAATACTATTTTCACTGCAACTTGGTATTGGAATAGTTGGATCACAACAAAAATCGTTTATCAAGCAATAGTTAATCAATTTTTGCGTAACATCAGTCATTAAGGCAATGAAATTGGGGTAGGGGGGATCGCCTCCCTTCAATCAATCGTTGACACAGTACTGGTATTAAAGTCAGCCTAATGGTCAGCGTTAAGGGTGGTCTTGGCTCTTTGAAGCAGCGGCAGGGACTTCGGTTGGAGTGATTGGTTGTTCATGACGCGGTCCCAACATGATGATGGCCATACCAAACAGGCATACGGCAACGCCGACGAAATCTGTGATGGTGGGCCGAACCGAATCAACGGCCCAAAGCCATAAAAGCGCAACACCAATGTAGACCCCACCATACGCGGCATATACCCGGCCCGCCGCGTGCGGGTGAAGTGTGAGCAGAAAAGCGAATGCCGCGAGGCTGAACGCGGCCGGAACAAGCAGCCAGGCACCGTACCCTTGCTTGAGCCAGAGATACGGGAGATAACAGCCGACAATCTCCGCTAACGCGGTAAGAATGAAAAGACATAAAACCTTTACAAATTCCACTTTGCCTCCTTTATCCCGTACGATTTTTACAGTGGCGGTCGAATTTTATACTGCTGCTATTTTGAAGTCTAGTATAGTGTCAACGTTTTATTGACGGGTATCGATCCCCCTTAGCCCCCCTTAACAAGCTAGTAATAGGTCAGCCGCTTGAAGAGAAATATCTCCTTCCAAAGGTGGGAGGGGTTTGGGAAGGGTTTGAAGCACTGAGCGTTTAACCCCCACCTAGCCTCCCCCATTGCATTGGGGGAGGCATGAGTAAATCGATTCGATTTTTTGAAAGCGCACTTCATATCGCTGACCTACTCGCCGTACACAAATCATCTTGAGTTACAGATGTCCCTGAATGATTAAAACCGCGAATACACGCCAATATACGCGAATAACGACTTTACCGATTTCGGTCCATCGGATTTTAACAACTATATCGTCTATCATGGACGCGAATATGCAGGGATATTTTCTATTTCATGAAATAGGGTTTGTTTGAATCGGGCAAGTGTACCGCTATGGCATAGAGATTGACACACCGGCTGGAAGCCGATGCTCCCCGCCACTTTTAGAACTTTGCGTAACATAAAGATATGTACAGAGAGTAGCTTAACAAGGGGGGAAACAAAGGATGGCTAGCCATCATTTTTAGATTGACAGACTAATACGGTGCCCATTTTGGGCTTTTTGATTATTTAAAGCGATGTTGCCAAAAATGCTTTTGGATTGGAATGATGCGTACTTCCGGCTCGGCGGGAGCCTCGCCCTCCAAAACCTAGCTCGGCGGGAGCCTCGCCCTCCCAAAAACATTGTTGGAACAACTACTTTCAAGTATATTCACATTAAGTTGGACGGAATGACGTACCGGCTGGAAGCCGATGCGTTAATCCGTTCATCTTAATCCGCTCATCTCAATCCGTTTGTATGTTTAGAGCATTTAAATATTTTACATAGGTGGGAAATGCCAAAACGGAATGATCCCACCTATGTTTGGTATGAATTATTCACTGATGTTACGCAATCCATGATTGACGATTGCTTGAAAAATGGTTTTT
>CAYVAZ010000243.1:0-7955 GCA_964449065.1 uncultured bacterium | reverse complement strand
ACACTGCGTTTGACTGAGAATAGTTGGCTCACAACAAAAACCATTTTTCAGGCAATCGTCAATCATGGATTGCGTAACATCAGTTATTAAGACAATTCACCCCTACCATACAAAGCAATCCATGTGCCACCCGGATAACGCCGGAATCTCAATGTTTCTTACAAACCGGTTCCAGGCAGGCCGTAGGATCAGGAAAAGATATCCCTTTTGTAAAGGGAGATGAGCAAAGATTACCCATTGTCCTGCATGATTCCCCGAAACCATAATACGTCCAATTGATTGATAATACCATCATGATTGAAATCAATTTCCTTATCCAGCAAATGCCACAATGCCGCAAATATCCAAACATCTTCATGCGTGAGAATCCCGTCAAACGTTAAATCCGCTGGAATAACTGGGTATTCAACCGCCCGCGAGGATAGCAAAACTTCATCCAATAGATTTGTATTCGGATCGCGTTGTTGAACAAACCAAAAAAACTCCCAATCTGAACCGGGCAAATTTAACGTCCGTGTGATCCACCCATCCTCAATCACGGCAGATTCAAGCGGCACTGGTTGAACCTCCTGAACCACAGTAGACAATACCACCCCCGTTTGCGGCAGCGTCTTCGGTTGCGTGACCGCCACATGCAGTTCCCATGAATCTTCCGGTACCGTCTCCGGCAGGGAAAATGTCACCCGCGTAATCCACTCATCCGCAACCTGTTCCTTCCAACTGAAGATTCGCCCGCTGCGCGGCTGGTTGATTTGAAACTGAATGTTCTCCCGGTAGGCCGCTTCCACACGGTTATTCGCGCCCGTAATCCGGTTGATGCCGTCAAAGTAAATGGTGGGTAAAGGCGGCTCAAAATATCCCAATCTATAACGCAGAAAACCGGTGTCGGATTGCAGAGCATCCCGGATGGGAAAATACAGCACCTGCAATGGAGAGGCGGAAAATTCCGACCGGATTCGCTCCAAAGCCTCAACCGCGTCCGGGCACGAGGGGCAGTTGTTTGAAGAGGTATACAACTCCACCAATACCGGCCGCTCCGCCCAAGCCATTGCGGAAACACAAACAGCAAGGAATATTCCAACGAATATACCAAAATAGCCCATGACAACCCCTCAATCAAAACAAAAATGCTCCAGCGAGTATAGCACAAGCTGGAGCACCGTTGATCCTTTAATTCCGGTTTAAGCGCTACGCGTACGGATCGTCTTTATCATCATCCATATCAAATGAAGAGGTCGTTTTGGTTTCATCCTCAGTATCGAGGGTGGAATCAAACGCCGACTCCTCCGCGGCCGGCGTGGTTGCTTTGCGCCGGGTTCCCCCACCGGTGGGGATCACCATTTTGATCAAAAACAGCAACGCGATCACCAATACGGCAAGCACCGGATACAAGATGTACGGGTTCGAGCGCGAGAACAACCGCAAATCAATCGTCGCGGCAGACTCGTCTATATTCCCGGCCCGGTCTATCGCGCGGACATGAAGAGTATGCCCCCACGCATAAAACGGAAGCGGCTGATCGGTGATCCAATTGCCCCCATAATGTTCAAATTGCTTCCAATCTGCTTCATTTATCTTGTATTCAAACTGCGCGGGGCTTGAAGTGGTTTCCCCTCCCGGCAAATTGGGATCGGATGCCTCCAACTGAATGATGGGCTTACCATTGCTGAATTCCCGGTTGAACGATGCCGTGGTTTCCGGCGGGGTTCGGTCCACCACCCATTGATAATCCAGTTCAGCGGTTTTATCGCCGGATGGATCGACTCCCCAAATCACAATGCTGTAGCGGCCTTCCTCCAATCCCGTCAGTTCAAGCGAAGTGGATGTGGTGGTTGGCTGCGCCGGCTGTCCGTTGAGAATGTAGTAACACTGCAAATCCACTGTTCTACCCGTATCATCCTTGGCTGTCCAGGCAAACTTGCTGGTCTCGGCATTGGTATTCAGGTTCGGCTGTTCTTCCATCACCAATTCCAAATCCACCTGAACCGTCACACGAATTTCCGCCGGGGTAGGGTCAATATTGCCGCGTGAATCTTGGGTACGAATGCGCAAAATATGCTGTCCGTTAGAAAGCGCCCGAAACGTATGCTCGCTGCCGGATTGAAAATCCGACCAGGGTTCATCATCCACTTGAGCCGCGTAGGTGATTTGATCCCCCGAATCACTGTTGTCTTCCGATGCAAAGGACAATGTAACAGAACGCGCAGTTAGGATTTCTCCCGGAGAAGGCGGGTTCACCCATGTGGTATCGGGCGCCGATTGAAACGTGTTATACACAAATTCCGTCACCGGATCTTGAATGTTGCCCGCCACATCCTCTGCCCGCACTCGAAATGTATATTCACCATCCGGCGGCGCTTCAATCGTGACGGTGGTCTCCGACTGCGGCTGCGACCACTGATTTTCTTCTGTGGAGTACGAATACATCAACCGCTCGGTATACGAAATATTATCATTTCCGGTCCATCCAAATGTGATGGTACGTTCTTTCACAGCAGGGTCGGTAGGCTGTACGATTTGGGACGTGGGCGGAACATCGTCTGTTCTCATATAGGTTATCCGGCTTTGATCTTGATTTCCCGCTTCCCAAACCACATGATCGATTCCATCATTTCGTTCATACTTCGGAGCACTGCGAACATAATAGGGCGGAGTAAGTTGAATGGTATCATTGAGTGAATTGTTTCGAAAAAACTGAACCGGTACACGCTGATAGGCAACCGCCTCGCGGCCGACCATCACTCCTCGCCGCTCTCCGTCAATGACCTTCATATCCACCAAATAGCGGGTATCAAAAAAAGAAGCATCATCGTAAGACTGTTTCCAGTTTTGCCCCTCGTCTGTGGATTCATACAGTTTGATATTGGTATTTTCATTCATGACAATATGAATTTTATTGTTCATCGGCCCAAACATTGTAAATAAATGAGGAAGAGAGGCTCCAAAACTTTCATTGGGCTGCGGGTTCGGAGACGTAAACGATTGCGAGCGCGGCGAGTAAAGAGATGAAAAGAAACGGTAACGTACCCTGGACTGTTGCGCCTGTAAACTTTCTGAAAGGCTGCTGGGATCAAACAACTCCGTAATCGAATCCGGCGAAACCGCAGTATTCGGGTCGGTTGTGATGTCTCCCAGCGTTTCTTGCAATGGCGTTTCTAACCAGGTCAACAGTGCGCGGTCACCCAAATTCAAAAACATCGGCTTTAAAGCAATATCCGATGTTTGAACAACGGGTTTGGGCTCAGACCAATCGATTCCCCGGTTGCCGCTCTCCGAATAATACAGCGGAACGCTATACATCCCGGATGAATTACGGACAAAGGATGACCAAACCACTACAATATTGGAACCAAACACCGCAATAGCCGGATAATTGTTAATGGATTGCTCCGGATTGATTATCACCGGTTCGCTCCAGGTTTTGCCGCGGTCCGTTGAACGAATCATTTTAATCTGCCGTTGCCGGTAAACAATATAAACATTCTCGCCGCTCACCGCGATCGACGGTGTGGTCACCCGGTTGTCAATGGTTCCCGCTTGCACCAAATTTTTCTCTTCACTCCACCCCTGCACTTGTGACCAACCCGCTTGCGGTAACGAAAACACGACCGCCATCAAGGCAAGAGTGATAATACCAACACATGATAACCGAAATAAATTCATTGAGCTTCTCCAATTAGGTAATTGATAAAATCCTGTGTTAACGGAGGCTGAAAGCACAGGGTCAAAAGATCGCATTAAAAAATAACGAAGATTGCATAACCGAATTTAATAATTTTACAAAATATCCGCTTGAAAGAGTAGTGCAAGGTTTCATCCCCGTCAGGAAAAACCCATTTTTATCCCCTTACTATGACAGGTCTCCTATAAATCTTTACAATTTTTCGCGCTGCGGGAAGGTGAATTGCTTAGAATAACAGGATTTTCTTACAGCATTTCAGATACGGCATAAGTCAAGCACCAGCCGTTCAATCACCAGTTTCGGGTTGGATTTCCCGCCTTTGATATCCGAATCCGCCCGGCAAATCAATGAAACCGCCTTTCGGATGGATTCATACTTAAACTGAGACGCATCCTGAATTTTAAACTGTATTGCCTTGGGATTGATTTTTGCGTATGACTGCCATTCATTCCGCGGAATGTTCTCTTCTTGCAGCGATTTAAACGTGTGAATATCACGAAACGCCCGTATAAGAGTGCCCATAATGGAATACCCTTCCTCCCCTTGGGCGAACATCTTATTCAAAGCTCGCAATGCTTTGGTAGGATTATGATCCCGAACACCGTTGGAAATTTCGAAAATATTCTGTTCCTTTTCTCCCCAAATCAACCGGCGGCACATTTCCAGCGAAATTTCTTCGCCGGGATCTACCCACATTTGGATTTTCTCAAATTCCTGCTTCGCCGATTCCACACTGTGCCCGCAGGTTTCCATAAAAAACGCCAACGCGTCTTTTGAAAAGGTAAAACCGGCCAGCGCGCTCTTTTTCTCAACGCTTCGCCGTATATCCGCAAGCGATGTTGTGGAAACGGTTACAATCCGTTCTTTGCCAAGCGCGTCCAAAAACTTCTTCGGGATGCCGGTTTTGGTTTCCGCGATCATCAAGAATGGAGAATCCCCGCGCGGATGAGCGATCACTTCATACAACGGTTCAATCGCTTTTGCCCCCGAGACACTCTCTTCCTCTTCATCTTCATCCTCGGATTTATTCTTGCGCGCAAACAACTTATCCAACCCGGTCAAGATAACCATCTTGGCTTCATCAAATAACGAATACGAAAACAGTTCCTCAATCGCCTTCGGAATCTGCCCTTGATCCGCCTTAAAGGTTTTGCGCTCAACATCAAGACCGGGAAAGGCTTCTTTCGCGATTTTCGCGATGATTTTTTCCCGTTGAACAGTATCGCCTCCAAGTAGTAGAAGTGTTTTCATGATTTACTTGGTATTTCTTTCCGTTGACGCAAACATCAAAAAATAGAGAGCATATAAATTGTTTGTAAATTCATAATACCCTCTCCCCAATTCTTTGTTTGCATGGATTACCCCTAAATCACGCATCTTTGTGATAAAGTTATCAAAAACTTTGGATTCGTCCGGCTTCAATTGGTCTAACATTTCTTGCCGAGAAAACGCATCGGAAAATTTTTCGCCGACTTTTTTTAATATGTTGATGTAATTCTTACTTCGAATAATAGATAAAACCTTCGGCTCTATATACTTTTCACCAATAATCCTTGCACCTCTTACAACTCCTCGAAATGCTTGATGGCGGTCAATTTTATTATCCGTATTTTCTTTAAAAACCGCGTCTCCAATTTCGTGCATAAATACAGGAAACCCGCCGGAATAATTCACCAATATATCGAGTGCGGGTTCTTCCAGTTCTACATTCACTTTTTTAAATGTTCGAAGATAAAAATCCTTGGTTTCATCTTCATTGAAGCGTTTGATATCAATCAAATCAAACACCCTATCCAGAGAAGGTTGATGTTTAATCAATTGATATCTCCGTTCGGGAATACCGTTCAGGATGAGAGTGACCGGAACACCTTTGCTGGAAATGGCCAATTCGTCCACGATACTTTTGATCCAGTTCGCAAAGCGGGCTTGAGAGGCCAATCCATTGATATCATCCAAAATTAAAAGCAAACCGTTTTTGTGTTTCGAAATTTCCGCCATCAACTTTTTCAGAACCGAAACAAAATTGTTCACAGCGGTGGTTAAGTCTTTTTTAGACGCGTCGAATTCCAAACTCAACCCAAACAAATCAACCTTACGCACATGATTGCCGAAAAATTGTTTGATGGATTGATCCCACGGTTTTTTATCGCTTTCTTCCAATAAATTTTCGAATATCCGGCGCACCAAATCCTCTAACGTTGTCACACCGCCCAAAAACACATGCAAACTGAGTACATCATACTCTTTCTCACATATAGCGCTCACATATTTGCACAAAGAACTTTTACCGATTCCCCGTTCCCCGGAAACAAAAAACCGTTCCAGTGAAGATTGTTGGACGGATTTCCCGACCGATTCCACAATAGCGGTCACTTCACCGGCCCTGCCGACAAAGAAGTCAACCGGAACCGGTAAACCGGGTGTGAATGGAGAGTATTCTTTTATCATAATCATACATTATAGCGGTTTCTACCAGCCTTCGATGAGGTTACTCAACACCGCTTCGGCCAGCGTGGCGGAGACATCGTTCGCCGCTGCCGTTGTGGGGGATGTGCTCAGCGCGAAATTTCCATTGGCTTGGAAAGGACGGTCAACAAACAGCGGCTCTCCGGTCGAGGCGTCTATCACATCCACCATCATCACCAAATTGATGCGGTACCCCACCGCGCGGTCTAAATCCGAAAAGGTCTGTGGAAAAAATTCCACATCGATGATACGGGCGTTGAGAATCAAATCCGCGTTCGCTTCCCGCACCACTTTCAACTGCCCGTCCCGCCGAAAGGCATCGATCATGGCATGGGTCACCCGTTCTTCCAACCCGAATTCCGACGTCTCATTGTAAATCACCGGAATATGAATGGTCTCATAGCGCGCATCCAACACCCGCTGGTTATGCGCGCAGCCCAACACCGTGGCACAAAATAAAAAGACTGGCAAAAGCCAATTCAATTTATCATTCATTGTCTGCTTTTATCCTCACTGACAGCGGTAAAAAAAATTCACCGGGATTGTTCAATCATCTTTTGGGATACTTAATTTGTCAACGTTCGCCTTCCCAATAAACCACGCTGCTCTGGAAAAACGAACGCGTTCATCTTAACATAAGATAACTATTTTTAGGAGAAAATACCATGTCAATCCAATCCAACCGAAGAGGATTTTTCAAAACCAGCGCGTTTTCCGCCGCAGCCGTCTGCACCGCGGCCACAACAAACGCGGCCAAACCGTTTGACCGCCCTTACGGCCACCGCTTTAAACTAAGCCTTGCGGGTTACTCCTACCGCAAATACTTCCAAGGCGACCCCAAAAACAATATCCCGCCATCCATGACCATCATGGATTTCTTGGACGAATGCGCCAAGATGGGCTTGGGCGCCGCCGAACCGACCGAATACTATTTCCCAAGAGACGCGGATGAAGACTATTTCCTGCGGTTTAAGCGCCACGCGTTTTTGCTGGGGCTTGATATCTCCGGCACGGCAATCGGCAACACCTTTACCCACAAACCCGGTTCACCTAAGGCGGAAAGCGAGATCGAAGCCTGCAACAAATGGGTGGATGCCTCCGCCCTATTCGGCGCCCCCTGCATCCGCATCTTCGCCGGAAGAAAACAAGAGGGCGATAGCTTTGAGCAGGCAAAACAATACTGCATCGAAAACACCAAAATCGCCTGCGATTACGCCGCCAAAAACGGTGTGTTTTTGGCCATCGAAAACCACGGCGGCATCGTTTCAGAACCCGAACCGCTCATCGACATTGTCGAAGCAATCGATTCCGAATGGCTAGGCATCAATCTCGACGGCGGCAACTTCCATTCCAAAGATCCTTACAAAGACATCGAAATGTGCGCGCCTTATGCCGTCAATGTACAACTCAAAGTTCACATGTCCGGCCCGGACCGCAAAGACTACCCCGCCGATTTCGGCCGCATTATGGATATCCTGGAAAAAGCCGATTACCGCGGCTACATCGCCCTGGAATATGAAGCAAGTGAAGAACCCAAAGAAGCAGTTCCCCGCTACATCGAACAATTGCAGAAGTTAATTGGGTAAAATCTTTCTATGGCAAGGGGCACATTGCAATGTGCCCCCAGTATTGTGTCAATCTAAAAATGACGGCTGGCTATCCCGGTTTGTACCGGTAAAGATTAGCAATCTTGGTGGGAAAATATTAAGGCCTTCGAAAGATATACAAGCCATGCATCAAACATTATTTTTAAAAGGTATTATTTTTAAAAGCAACTATACCATTTTCAAATAGAAAAGTTCACTAT
>CAYVAZ010000242.1:4216-7962 GCA_964449065.1 uncultured bacterium | reverse complement strand
TCTGAAACGCGCTAGAGCATTGCGTACCATAAAAAGATAAGTACGGAGAGTAGCCAATGCAATGAGGGAGACTATTGAAGCCTTCGAAAGATATATTAGCCACGCATCAAACATTATTTTTTTGAAAAGGTATAACTATGAAAAGCATTCAAGTTGAACTCCCCGATCAAATAGCAAGCTAACTCGGTCAATTGGTGCAATCCGGATAGTTTCACGACGATGCCGAAGGCATACGCTTCGCTTTGATGGAATACATTCAACGGCATAAACCCTACCTGCAAGAGCAACATCAGTTGGAAGATATTTCTTGGGCATTGTCTCTATTAAAATTTTCGTAGCAGGATGGAGTCTTGAAACAGCCCACAGCATGAACACATCTGCGTCTATGCGCTCTTAATTCCGAAACATTGGCAGCCGCAGCGTGAAGGTTGAGCCTTCACCTTCTAGCGAATCAAACTCCACGGTGCCGTTGTGCAGTTCGGCGATGGATTTGGTGATGCATAACCCCAGGCCCGTGCCGCCGATGTGCTGCGTCTTTCGGGTTTTCGCGCGAAAAAACTTCTGAAACAGCTTCGGCTGCATTTCCGCCGGGATGCCGTACCCGTCATCGGTCACGGATATTCGCACCTCATTCTCATGCTGTTTCGCTTGGATGGTCACGCTTCCTTCATCCGGCGTATACTTCACCGCGTTTGAGACCAGGTTATTCAGCGCCTGCTGCAAGCGGTCTACATCGCCGGATACACAAAGCCCCGGTTCCACATCGCGCTGGATCCGCTGTTTTTTCTGTTCCGCCTGCGGCTTCATTGTTAAATACACTGAATCGCACAAAAACTGCAAATCCACTTTGCCGAAGTTCATGCTCAGTTTGCCCGATTCAATCCGCGACAGGTCCAGCATATCCTCGATCAAGTTCGTTAACCGGTTGGCGTTGTCGGAGATTACATCCAAATACCCGTTCATCTCATTTGGAACCACGCCGAAATCGCCCGACTGCATTAAATCCACATAGCCTTTAATCGAAGCCAACGGAGACCGCAACTCATGCGAGACGATTGAGATTAATTCATTTTTCATCCGGTCTACTTCAGCCTGTTTGGTGCGGTCTTGGATGATCATAACAAACCCTGCATATTCATTGTTATCATCCACTACAGGAGAGACATGCACGCGCAGTTCGGCCTCTTTGTGAGGGAGGTTCAATTCCACCGGATGATGGATTTCCGGCTGTTTCGGGTCTAACTTCACCGCCAGCGCGATGGATGGGGATGCATCCACAAAGGGCATCCCGACTGCGTTTTGCGGCAGATGCAAAAGCGATGTCGCGGTCTCGTTGCGTTGAATGATATTTCCATTGCGGTCGCAGGCGACCAAGCCATCGCCCATGTTTTGAATGATGGTGATGACCTTGTTGCGCTCTTCCACCAGCAGGTTGGTTTTTTCCAGCAACTCTTGCCCCATCTGTGATAGTTGCTTGCTCAGGTTTTCCACCCGCGCTTCGTTCTGCCGCGCGAACTGTTGAATCGCGTCCAGCCCCGATTCTCCCAATGAAAGCGATAGCACATACTGCTCATCCCCGTTTTCTTTCGGTATAGGCGCAACCCGAATGGCACTGGTTAAACGGTTTCCAGTCGGCAGTCGAATCCCGATATTCGATACCTCAATCGCTTGCCGCTGCTTCCGGCATTCTTCCAGCACACATTCCCAATCAAACCCGTCACCCAAAATATCTTCTATGCCGGAATTCGATTGTAGGGGGAAACAATCCATAGCCGATGCGTTGCGGTCAGTAAACAGCCCTGCATGATCCATCAGAAACACGGGATCATAACTCAGTTCAAACAACAAATGGATGGAGGAAGACGGTGTGATGCTCATACATTCACTTTCAAAACCACAAAAAGCGTTCAGTAAGGGCGCATTGCAATGAGCCCTTACGTCTATCCAAACAAGAATAATCTAAAAATGATAGCCAAGAATGAAACAGCTGAAAAGAATGAGCTGGATTTCGTCAAAAATACGAAACCGGCTGCGGCACGATCCGCAAACGTTCCGGAAAACAATCCCGCAGCCACGTCTCTGAAATTAATGTCCGCCGCAGGGTATCTTCATACCAATCCTGCCGCAGATAAATCATCACCGCGGGCAACGGGTTCTCAATTTTAATCCGATGAAAGCGGTCCAGCAAATCCATACGGTTTTGCTCCCCCAAAAACCGCTCCAACGCCCCATGCGGAACCGCCGCCGCCTGCACGCTTCCCACCATCAAATGCAGCAGTGTTTCATGTGTGGTATCAAACGCAACCGTTTTCGGCGTAAATTCCTGCTGAGCTTCCCAATACGCAATCTGCAGCCGCCCGCCCGCGCTGTAGGATGGATGCACCACTCCCAACACGGCTTCCCAATTCGGTGACGGACTGCGAAATACCAATTCCGCCGCCAGCGGATGGCTCGATTGCAATACCGGGATGTACTTCATTTGCCGATGCGGGTTCACCGCGTACTCCACAAACGCGGGTTCCCCTTCCAAACAGGCCGGCTGCATCCGCTCGATCATCTGCCGGAAGTATTGCAGCGAATCCGTCTTCGCCGCGTGAATGTTCAACCGCACCGAAAGCATTGAGGGCAGCAACCGCTCATGCCAATGTTCTTCCAACCGTGGAATTACCGGTTCAAGGGTCGCGTTTTCGATCATTCCGCCGCGTTCGTTCCACAGCAAAAAATCAATTCCCGGTTGAGAATAAGATTCAACCGGGAAGTAAGCAAACAAACCAAAACATAAAACGCGGAACAAAATCATCATTGTGAAATCAACCCAAACGGCCTTATGCTGGTGTGAACGGTGTTGGAATAATCTTCGTTATCTTCGACAAAAGCCCGGAAAATTCCCGTCCGGTTGGCGATAGCGCTTTCAAATGTGTCAAACCCGCCCTCCTCATCGAAGAAGAACCGCAGCACACGCACTTTCGCTTCCGGTGGACGGTGGGTCACGCGAATTTCTTCCGTATCCGTATCGAATTCGACCAATGCGGATGTCCCGAAGACTAGTTCATCGCCACCGCCGGGCACCAAATCGCCCACATCAACCGTTACCGCGCCGGAGGGATTCTCATCAGCAGAGAAGACACTCACCACCCCTTTGTCAACCCGCTCAAATCCCTGCACCAGGGTAAAACCGAACACGGTTGTGGTGACCGGGCGCAAGAGGCTCACCAAATTTTTAAATGTATTTTCCCCAATTTGCGATCCGTCCGGGTTGCCCATGGATGCCGCGACCAGTTCCACTTCACCGTCGCCATCCAAATCGCCCACGCCGAGTTCCACACCGCCCAGTCCTTGGAACTCCGGCGGCAATGCGCCGATTGTGCTGCTGCGCTGAATGGCAACGTTTTGATCAAATTGAATGGACTGAATGACCGTTCGCGACGTTTCACTATTGGTTTGGCCGACAATCAGCTCGTCCACACCATCTCCGGTGAGGTCACCCGCCGCAACGGTAACACCGCCGCTTTGGTTGCCCGATGCCGCGCCGGCCACCAAGCCGCTAAATTGGGCTACGATCCGGTAACCGAATGGGGCCGGATCGCCGGTATATTCATACAAGCGTATAAATCCATCGCCGCCAACACCGTGCGCCACCGCGATCTGATTGGCATCCGAACCGGGGATAAAACGTCCGACAGCCGTGCGCACTTCGCCATACGGATTGTTAATGCTTGCCGCGGACCGGTGTGGAAACGCGTTAA
>CAYVAZ010000242.1:0-4206 GCA_964449065.1 uncultured bacterium | reverse complement strand
GTTAAACGAATGCCCGATCACCCGCCGGTTCGCCGCATTCCGCACCAGTACCTGGTTGGGGAACGCTCCGGCGCCCGCGCTGTCCGGCCCGTAAGACGTCACAATATCCGCCAAGCCGTCGCCGTCCACATCGCCGCTGGATACATAAACCGCGCGCGTCATTGAACTGAGGGTCGCTTCCGCAAAGCGGCCGGGCAACCCGCTAAACGCGCTGCCGGGCGCGATCACCACGCCGGGCACTTCACGCCGGTGCACGAAGGTTCTGCCGCCATGCCCTTGCGCGACTATAATATCTCCCTGCGGAACCGGGGTCGGTGTAGGCGTCGCGATCAAATTCACGGTGCCCACAAAGGTTTTGGAAGCACTATTAATACCATCCGAAGCATTAAATATAACTGTATTAGTTCCTCCATTTTTAATCAGCCCATCAAATAAGAAGGTGGCACTGATAAACGCTCCGCTCCTTGTAAAGCCTTGCTGCTGCAAGATGCCGACTTCATCAATCACTTCAAATCCGCCCGGCGGAATCACGTCCGAGTTTGGTTCCCGCACTTCAACGGTTACCGTGGTGGATTCTCCTTGCGTGATGGTCGCCGTCTCCGGATCAATCGTAATCTCCGGTGCCACATTCACCGTTGGCGTTGGCGTTGGCGTATGAGTAAACGTGGGCGTAATGGTTGGAGTCGGGGTTTCTGTTGCCGTGTTCGTTACCGTGGGTGTATTTGTAGGAATTGTCCCTTCCGCAAACACGGTAAACTGCACCGTCTTGGTAACTGAATTCACGCCATCGCTTACACCAATTTCGACTGGAATCACCCCCACGAATTCGGCTTGTGCTTCAAACCGGAATTTTGCCGAATAAAAAACGCCGCTTTTACTGATATCCACAATTTCACCCAAGCCTTGCGGTTCTGCAGAAAAACTCAATTCATCGCCGTCGGTATCTGAGGCGAATATATTGACATCCTTCGTCTCCCCAACAATCAGCGATACATTTGATGGGCTTAAACTTAAACTCGGCGCGGCATTCGGTTCGCCGGTCGGTGTTGGCGTGGCTGTCGGTGAAGGAGTGACAACCGGCGTAAAGGTTGGAGTGGGTGTCGGCGGAACATCCACCGTTACGCTCACAAAAGCAATCCCGGATGTGATCCCGTCCGACGCGAAAATGGTGATATTGTTTATACCTGCCAATTCAAACGTTCCGGTCACGGTGTAGGTAGTGGTAAACACACCCGGCCCGACCACGGATGTCGTCCCGAATGTTCCCGTATTCTTGGGCACATCCGTAAAGGTTACAAACGAACTATCGCTATCCGTTGCCGTGACATGAAAAATAACCGCACCGCCCAACCCGATTTCCGCGTTTGTGGGGCTCACACTCAATACAGGAGCGGCATTAATCGGCGTAGGTGTCGGCGTTGCGGTGGGAGTCGGTGTTGCCGTAGGCGTATTCGTCGCGGTTGGAGTGGGTGTTGGTGTTGCTACCGTCTCCGATTCAAACGAAACCGTATAGCCATTGCCGCTGGGAACGAATGAAAGCGTCGCGCCGTCCAAATCAAACGCATCATTGCTGCCGGGGTCACCGTTATCGTCTCCCGAACCCAAAAACTGTTCAAAGATTGGGGTCACAAATCCAAAGTTGATGGACGGCATGATGGAGCTGAAATTTAACTCTAAACTCGAAATATCCCCGCCGGGAGAAATCCCCACCAATCCGTCATCCACCGTCGCGACCGCGTCATAATCTATGGTGATGTTTCCATTTGATTCCATCACAATCGAAAACGTAGAGGCACCGCGCGCGGAAAATTCCGGTATGCCGGCATAAATCACTTCCACCCGGTCAGCACTTTGCACGACTTGCACTTTTGATCCATTCACTCCCGGATTCAAGTCATCCCACAAGGCCGCAATCTTTGGCGGATCGGTAATAAATTCAGCGGTCGATTCACTGCCGTCTTCCGCCGGGGTAGCAAAGCTGATAAATCCATCCGAATGCACGTAAAAGCTGGTATACTCTGTACCGAAAAACGGAAACGTAAAATTCTCAAACGGCACTTCCACGCTGGATAAATCCGTTAAACCCAACCCTTCAGCCGATTGAGTGATAAAGTTAATTCCATCAATTTGATTATTGGTACCATCCGGTTCAACCGCGACAACGCTCTTCGCGTTCGGCAATTCTTCCGCCGCATCGTTGCTGTTATAAAACTCATAATCAAATGTTGTTTGAAACGTTCCGATTTCGCTATAAGATGATAGTAAATCATCTTGATCCACCGTTCCCCCGCTTAGCGGCTGCACCGTCACGAAATAACTGCCCAACGGTACCCCGCGCAGTGTATAGTTCCCTGAAGTGGGTACAACCTGATTGCCGCCGGCTACATCCGCGGCAGCACCGCTTCCGGTTATTGTTGAAACAACCGGGTTTCCGGTATCCGCATTGATCGCGATCACATGCGCGCCAAACACGTTGGCCGTCCCGTTCGATTGCAGCACCGTACCGGAAATATTTTGAAAAATTTGATTGTAATCTTCTCCAGGGTACATCGCCGCAACCCCGGCCTGATCATCCGTACTCAACAGAGTCCTTACATTCATCCCGCTCGATAGCGGGGCCATTACAGGCTGGAGTTCGTTTGGGCTGCGTGACGGCGCGGTGATAAACGCGGTATCCAAGCCAATCATGCGGCCGATCTGATGGAGCGCCACGGTTTTGATATCAAACGTGGTCACGTTATCCGCGCCTTCTGTCACCCAGGTATAATCCTGCGCGTTAAAGCGGATATCCGCATCCAGCAACTCACCGGTGGATGGGTTAAAGGTCAATTTGGTCAACGCCAGCTGGTCATCCGGAATATCGCCATTGGCGGTAAAGCCGTCTTCATCAAAAAAGATGAGATTGCGGCCGTCATTCGCCATTGCGACATTGCCGATCGCCGCCTGTTCCGGGTCTTCAAAGAATTGCAGGTTTGCCCCCTGCACGTTTTGATAGGCGCTAAACGCCGAACGAATCGCCTCGAACTCCGAATCATCCGCGACATCCAACGCGCCGCTGGCGGCAAAGATATAGCGAACCGCATACTGGCCGTCGCCATCCAGATCAATTAATGGAGTGGTCTCCGGTGAGGTGGGGTTATCCACAAACCACCGGACCAGTTTGCCTTCCACGGTAACATGCCGCGTGAAGGCTTCGCCTTCATAAGGAAATAGCGCTCCCAACATCAGAACAAATACAATAATGAAACAGTTTCTCAAGTATGAATGTATCATGGTAAATCCCTCAACGTATGGAATAAGTGAACAATAGAACAAAACTTAAATTTCATCAAAACTTTTTGCTAAAACTATAGTATATTACAGTAATGATAATTTGCGTAGTGCTTTTTTGAATCCCTCTTATCAAGATAGATTTTGGTATCAGGCGCTGAATGGTACCGGGGTATTCATTAAGGATAAACTGGATGGTTGACAGTATACTCTGTTGACGGAATTGATTCAGGCTTTTCACAAGCGGCAGCCCAGTATGAGAGCGTTTCAGAGTTGAACAGCCGGGCAGCACCTATACCGGGTAGCACCGGCTTCCAGCCGGTTCATGGATGTACACGTTGTACCTCTACGTAAACCTGAATTGCTCTACTACATCGTCACACATGAATTGATGGTAGCCTCGCCTTTGTTTCCCCCCTTGATTAAGGGGGGATCGAAGCACGCTTTCAACAACGCGAAATCCCCCGGAGCCTACGGCTCCACCCCCTTATGCAAGGGGGGATAACACTGCGCTAACTCTTGTGAATGACGGATCCATTCATTTCATTAACTGATGTTACGCAATTCATGATTGACGATTGCTTGAAAAATAGTTTTTGTTGTGAGCAATCTATTCTAAGTCAAACGCAGTGTCTATCGTCTTCTCCCTTTGGGCTGCTCTCCGTAAACAAAAAATTTTAAATCCGTAATGCTTCATATTTTTTAACCGCGAGGACACGCCAATTCACGCGAATAACGACACGGGCAATTTCAGTTCATTGGGTTTCATATCGGTTTTATTTTGGATTATCGGGGAAGGAAAGCGTGCCGCTGGCTCGGCGGGAGCCTCGCCCTCCCAGGGTTGCGCATTCATTTACCGGCTGGGAGCCGGTGCTTCCCGGTTGTGTACGGAGAGTAGCCCTTTGGGAGAAGATAAGAGATGAGGGCGAAGAGAGC
>CAYVAZ010000241.1:0-7966 GCA_964449065.1 uncultured bacterium | reverse complement strand
GTGACTATCGAAACGGATTCAAAGCTCGCCACAATACCAACCGTATAGAATTTTGCGTAACATGAATTATAAATTTATTTTGTTGAGCGGTTTTCTTGCCATTGCAGTATATCCAAATTCGTAATGGTTGCGTCTTGCACCAAATTGACTGCCGCTTCGTTTGACCGGTACGAATTTGAGAGAATGATCAAATCGCGGTGATTGCGGATTTGGTTTTGATCGAAATCTCCCTGTATTTCAACAACGGGAAGCCGAAGAGCCACAGAACCGCCTACCCGTTTGTCTCCTACCGATGCCGAAAACAATTCCAGTTTGGAACCGGTATTCGAATCCACCAAAAATACATTCGCCCCAAAGCGCGAGTTGCCGGTGGCCCCATAAACAGCGCCGGAAGCGACGCGATGAACATTCGGAAAGACATTACCCGAAGGGGCTGTTGCAGGTGAGACTGTATAAACCGCGCCGGCATTGAATTGATCTCCAAAGACACTATCGGCGAATGGCGCCCCAACCGCAATTGTTTCATCCCGCACATCCAAACTTTGTCCAAATTGCGATCCGCTCTTCCAATGTCCATACCAATCCACATTCGGATTGGTGAATGCATCCACCGCAAGGCCGGAAGCATCGGAAATAATGGCCAACGCGCCCTTCGGTTCGATTCCTCCAGAGAGATCCGCAAGAGGAAACCCAACAATCAATTCATCCTTGCCATCGTTGTTGATATCGCCGCCGGCCATGCTTCGTACTTGATGCATCAATGATTCCTCGAACAGGGAAAAGGTTAGGGTTTGGGTGGGGAACAACAAACGCTCGAAGGGCTGATTGCCGATCAAGCGGTTCCCGCCTGGGATAATACGGATACTCGATGAACCGTTTGCCAGATCAACTCCGCCAAAAAAGGCTATATCTTCAATACCATCCCCAGTGACATCGCCGACCGGTTCAATTAACGAACCAAATTGGCTCAACGCCGCGTCCTCAAACGATGGCGCAATGATAGTTAGAAAACTGGTGGAATCCAACACATCAACCGGGGCTGTTTTTTGGGGAAACGAAGAGTCTCCATATATCACATGATACGCGCCAAACCGGGAGTCATTATCCACAAAGCTGGAGCGAAATTCGGATGGAATCAACAAATCGGTAAAGCGGTCTTGATTCAGGTTGGCTTGTTTCCCGATTGTTTGTCCGAGCAATTCACCTGGCGTTCCTTCAACAATTAAAATAAACTCATCTTCATCGGAAATGGTAACATCAAAGCGGGGACGGTTGGTTCCAGCCAAAACATAAATTTTCCCCCCCTCACCGTCAAACTGGGCACCGATTGCCAAATCGTCAAACCCATCCTGGTTAAAATCACCGATGGCCGAGAGGGAGACCCCAAAATCCGTTCCGGAGTTGCCGCTTACTGTAAAACCATTGCGGGTTAAAAGCAGGTTATCCAAATTGATTTGCGCGGCATTGCTGCGTGGATTCACCACCAAAACCCGGTCATTGATGGGGTCGGATATGGCATAATCGAGTCTGGAATCCCCATTAAAATTGCCGATGGGCACCACGGCAAAACCCAGTTCATTGTTGGCATTTTCGCCAAAAAAGCGGGTGGAACTCTCCGGCAATTGATCGACAGAAACCGGCTGCGTATTGCCGGTAAGGGAAACGAAAACCAAACTGAGAACGAGTATTATACGATTCATATTTTTTCCTGTTTCGATAAAAATCCCAAAAGAGATATAGTATATTGAACCGTCATCATCCGACCAGAGGTAGTTTAAGAAATGCGAAGAAATGATTTAACCGGAAAAACCATCCTGATCGCCTCCGGCCCCACGTTTGCCCCGTTGGATGCCGTGCGCTCGATTACCAATCACTCCAGCGGGCGGTTGGGGTCTGAGATTGCCTACCGGATGCACCAGGCCGGTGCGGATATCATCTTCTTGGCAGGGAAAACCAGTGTAACGCCGAAAGATTTATTCGCGGATAACACCTTGGAGCCTATCCCGGTGCTTTCTTTCCGGACGGTCAATGAGTTAAAACAGTTGCTGCAACGTCATGTAACAGATCAAAGGATTGATTTGGTTGTGATGGCCGCGGCGGTGTTGGATTATCTGCCGGAATCCATTCCAAACGAGAAACATTCCTCAAAGGAAGATACATGGGTCATTACCTTAAAGCGGGGAGAGAAACTCATTGAACAAATTCGGTCTTGGAATCCATCCACCGCTATCGTAGGATTTAAGTTGGAAAGCGGAATACCGGAAGCTCAACTAAAAGATAAGGCTGTTGATTTGATGAACCGCAGTGGAGCGGTTTTGGTTGTGGGGAATTTGAAAGAGCATATTCAGGGTAATGAACATCACGCCCGTATTTATGCGCGGTATGATGCCAATGCTGAAGTGAATATGTCAGAAACCTATAAAACGAAGCGCGAAATTGCCGATGGATTAACCCGGCATGTGATTGAATATTTCCGTATCTGAATATAGATTGAAAAAAGGCGCCAACATGAATCTGAAAGAGAAGAAAATTGTTTTGGGGGTTTCGGGAGGAATTGCGGCCTATAAAGCCGCTCATCTGGTTCGATTGCTGCGACAGGCTGAAGCACATGTGCGGGTGATTATGACACAATCGGCGAAGCACTTTATCACGCCTCACACGTTAGCGGTGTTGTCGGAAAACCCGGTTCATACCGGTTTGTGGGAGGATCCAAACACGCCGGCTGTAAAGCATATAGAACTGGCGGAATGGGCCGAGTTGGCGGTTGTGGCTCCGGCAACCGCGAATATCCTCGCGAAAGCGGCAACGGGGATATCGGATGATATGCTGTCTACCGTTCTTTTATGCTTTCAATGCCCCACAATTCTGGCGCCGGCAATGCACTCGCAAATGTGGACACACCCCGCGACACAGCGCAATATCGAAACGCTGATTGATTTTGGCTACCATATCATTGAGCCCGCAAAGGGTGATTTGGCTTCGGGTGATACCGGTATCGGCCGCATGCAGGAACCGGAGAAGATTGTGGAGTATATCGAGTCGATTGGGTGAAGACAATACGCCGTGTTTTACGCGTCAATCCGGGGCGGATTTTCAATCCAAGTCATGTAATTCCGGTAAGCGCTATCAAGAACCCGCTGATAAAACTTGCGGTCTGCTGTTACCACGACACACATTTCTTGAAACGCCAGGGCTAGATAATAACAATCGTAGATGGAATGACTTAATTCATTGGCAATTTTAAACGCCGGTTTGATCAGGGGTTGAGTATCTCTCAATTGAAGCGCTTCTTCTTCAAATATCAATTCATAGCTGCTCCAAGCTTCCACATTTTCTAATTCCCCTTGCCAAACCTTCTTTTGAATCGCACTGCTGCATTCAAACAAAATAAAGTCCGGTGCAATACGATTTACATTTGTATTCAAATAAAGCAATGCTTCAGGACAATAGGTTTCTTCAATGCCCCACTTAACGGCCACACTCGCGTCAATAACATAAGCAGTCATCTGCTATCCCGCATTTCCCGTATATGTTCGGTACTGTCGCTTTGAACGGGGCCGATTTTCTCTCTCATCTCATCCAGGCGTTTTTTCCAGTCTTCAAACCTGCGTTTTCTTTCTTCCGGGTCGATTTCCGTCCGGGTTGAAGCCATATTCTTCGTCAGGATGTCTTTCGCTTCTTCATCCACGGTTCTTTGGTGTGATTCCGCCTGCCGCTTCAAGCCTTCGATGACGTTATCATCAATATCCTTGATCAATAAATCCGGCATGATTACTCATCCTTCTTTATCATAGGTTTTGGGAAAGATTATAGCAAAATTCCAAAAAAAGAATATTTACTTCGGCGTGTATTCCGGGCATGCCACTGCGTTGGGGCGCTCGGGGCGGGTGCAGATGTCGCCGTAGTTCCACTTGCACGAATCGCAGAGAAAGGCGCTGCCTTTCCCCAATCCGCGAAAGCGGGAGAGCCACGTCTGCAATTTGATTTTCCACTGCTCGAACATTAGACTATCCTCCATATTATTTTAACGTAAGAATTCGATCTGAAAACGGTTGAGGTACAGATGATACTCTTGGTCATGGGCATGGGCCGCAGCGGGACGTCGCTGCTGATGCAGGTATTGCAAGCCGCCGGGTTTGATTGCGGCAGCAGGTGGATTGCCGATAACGAAAACAACCCGCGCGGGTATTTTGAGATGAAGTCTGTGATGAATTTTAATATTCGTATCTTACAGCAGGCATCGGGAGATACGGAAAGTCTTTATCCTTTGCCGGATGAAAAGGCGATTGAAGACTGTGTTGGAACACACATTCCTATTGCATTTCCCCAACATGATTTCGCGGTGAAAGATCCGCGGTTTAGTTTAACCCTGCCGGTTTGGGAACCGGTTTTGCGGGACCAGGATTGCCGCATCATCTTTTCCCGCCGCAATCCGGAAGCGATTGCCGAATCGATGGCGCGCGCCTATCGCATGGATTTGCAAACCAGCCGGGAGATTATCGATTATTACATCCAACGCGCGGAACAAAATATTGCGAGATTTCACTTTCCGTGTGTTGATGTGCAATATGAAGATTGGTTTTCGAATCCGAAAACCAATCTTAAAAAGTTGGAAACACTGACCGGAAGAACATTATTCATAAATCTTGAGGAGGTTTTGGATCCAGACTTGTATCACTGCAAGGGAGAGAAAACGGTCTCAAAAGGAGAATCCGGCAATCTGTTTGAATGCAGAACGGATGCGGAAAAAGAGAATTGGCTTACACTGGAATCGCTTCAGCATCCATTGCATACCGTTTTTCAACAACTTAAACCGGAACCGGCAGCCCAACTCATTTGGTCTGGTAACGGCAAATTCCATGGGCAATATGAAACACAAGGCAAAACCATTCAATGGACGGTTCCAGCCGAATTCAGGCCGGAAACGTTTCCGTCTATCCGTTATCGTGGATATACACCGGAAAAACAATGGTTATTCATCGCGGGGATTGATGCCGTGTGTCCCTTCAGTTTGCAGGCGGCTGATCTGAGTCTGTTCAGTCCCATCATCATAATTGAACCCGACCTCATCAAGCTGCAATCCTATTTTAAAATCCATTCTTACATTCAACTGTTTCAGTTCCCCAATGTGTATTGGTTTGTGGGAGAGAATGCCTTTCAAAATTGTATGGAAGCATTGGACAATGAAATTGAACCGTATTTTGTTTTGCCTTCCGGTGTTTTTCCTGTTTTTGGTGATTTAGTCGTCAACGAAACCGCCCCTCAAACCAAGCAATTTATGCGGGCGTTTCAACAAAAAGCCAAAGAAAAATTCATCTATTTCCGCCAAGCCGCTGAGGCGTTCAAACAAAAGTTTCAATCGCCGGCAGCGAATCAAAAAGTCATGATGGTGATCCCCTCGGTTGCCTGTTGGATTGTGTTGGGGCATGGGGTGGCGCATGGGTTTCGGGAAAATGGATTGGAGGTGTTTGAGTACCGCGTGCCGTTTCCGCCGGATAAGATCACGGCGTATGATACGCTGCATTTGCTGAAAACCGTGCGGCAATGGTCGCCGGATTTTTTGTTCACGCTCAGCCATGCATCTGATTTGTTTGTGCGCGGAATTAAAGATATCCCCATCAAACGGATTGTGTGGTATGTGGATGAGCCGGATCATTTGATTCAACAAAAGCATGGGCCATACGACGACATTTATTACAGTTGGAAAGAATTTGGTGAACGCCTGCAAAACCGCAATGGCAATTTGAAAGATGAAATGCTGGTCGGGGCGTTTCCATTGCCGTATGTTCAAAAAGAGCCCTTGCAGTGTGATGTTTGTTTTGTGGGCAGTATTGAAGACCAATCGTTTTTTCGGATGCAATGCCCGGATGAACTATTGTCTGTATTGGACCGCATTGTTGAACAGAAATTATCCACAATAAAACAACCCATTCATTCGTTGATTGATTCATCGGGGTTATCAGAAGAAGCAATCAACATCGTTACGGATATGCTGAATCCCACCGGATTGAAATTGGGAATGACACCCATGCAGGTATTGATTTTGTATTTGCATCAAGAGTGTATCCGGCGCAGACGCTTAGAATTGCTATTAGCTTTGGGCGGATTCGATATCAAAATCTACGGCAACTCCGCTTGGAATGAACTGCTGAGAGATACCCCGGTTGAAGGGGCGTTTCAAGGCCGCGGTATATCCTATGATGAGTGCTGCAATCTCTACGCATCCAGCCGAATTTCTCTCAATATACACCCTCCCTATTTGCATAGCGGACCCAATCAGCGCGATATCGATATCCCGGTGTGTGACGGCTTTTTGTTGACGGACTTACATTTGCATGCAGGTGAACGAATGAAAGAGTTTTTTGAACCGGAGACGGAAATCGCTTTGTATGAAGACGCGAACGAGTTGCGGCAAAAAGTGGAATATTATTTGGATCATCCGGATGAACGCAGAGCCATTACAGAGGCGGCAAAAGCGCGGATTCAAACGGATCATACATTTACGCGGCGGGTGAAACCGATTCTTAAAAACTTATAATCCCGCTTCAATGAAATAAAATGCGGTATGCGGTACCGGCTGGAAGCCGATGATCCCCTTTAATGGAGGAATCACATAGAATTTATTTGAATCCGTATAACATCAAATACATCGTATATTTTCAATATGATGAATGTCATTTTCTTCCATGCAGCGTACCAGTTCGCGGTTGATGCGCGGTATCATTGCCGGGCCTTCATAGACAAAGCCGGTATACACTTGCAGCAGCCACGCGCCTGCTTGGAGTTTCTCTAAGGCGTCTTCAAAGGTAAAAATACCGCCGCAGCCGATGATGGGAACTTTACCTTTCGTGAGTTGGGCGATGCGGTGAATGACTTCCGTTGACCGTTCCCGTAAGGGCTGCCCGCTTAATCCGCCGGATTCCCGGTCTCCGGTTTGATTGGTGGTGTTGGTGGCGATGATGCCGTCCATGCGGTTGGTGGTTACCACCTCGACAATGTTTTCAATTTGTTCGTCATTTAAATCGGGGGCGATCTTTACGCAGATGGGTTTGCGTTTGGGCTGATTGTTTACCGCCGCCAGTTCATCCAACGTTTGAATTAACGCGCGCAATAAACTCTCCAACGAATTGCGTTCTTGCAGCGCGCGTAAGTCTTTGGTGTTGGGTGAACTCACATTCACCGCGAAGTAATCGCTAAAGTCGTATAAGCAGTCTATTGAAGTTTGGTAATCGCGAATCACCAGATCAATTTGATCCGCCGGGGTTTCTTTTTGTTTGCCGATACTTGCACCGATGACAAAATTCTGATTCGACATGGCTTCAGCATATTGTTTCAATTGCTGCGCAACTTTTTCAGAGCCGGCGTTGTTAAAGCCCATGCGGTTAACAATGGCGTGTTCATCCGGGTAGCGGAACAGGCGCGGTTTGGGATTGCCGGTTTGCGGCAGGGGCGTCACCGTACCAATTTCCGCGAACGAAAACCCGAGCCAATTCCACCAGGGAACACAGCGGGCGTTTTTATCGAAGCCGCCCGCCAAACCGATGGGATTGCGAAACGGAATGCCCCAGACCGTTTGCTGCAAGCGGGGATCATTGATATCAAAAAGCCGGGGCAATATTCCCGTCATCCATTGCGTGCTTTGCATTAGCGAAAACGATATATTATGGGCGGTTTCCGCCGGGAGTTTGAATAAAATTGGCCGAATTAGAGATTTGTACATATTTAAATTCATTCGTGAATCAAGAATATACTCTTTCAAAACATACAGTTATTTGAAAGGCAAAATTGCTAATCCAAAGCATCAATCCCACCCTAACCCCAATGCCATTGACTTAATAAGTCATGTTACGCACTACATTATGATATACCCGTTTTTCTCATCGTTCGCTGAATCTATCGCCCTCGCCCACTGGGAGAGGGACGGGGTGAGGGTTCGGGAGGAATAAACCTCTATTTACGCTACTGC
>CAYVAZ010000240.1:0-7971 GCA_964449065.1 uncultured bacterium | reverse complement strand
TCAGCGAACGATTAGAAAAACGGGTATATCATAATGTAGTGCGTAACATGAGTTAAACAAATAAACGTACTCTTTCCGTCAGCGGCATCTTCTATGCCGCTGACGGATTATGCTGACGGATTATAAAGTATCAAAAGATGGAAACAAACAAGAAAAAAGAACAAAAAAAGTGGCTGACTTCAAAGCGCCTATTTGCGATTCACGGCTGGTTAGGGTTAAATTTCGGTCTGCTGTTAACCATCGTGTGCTTTACCGGAGCGGTGGCGGCATTAACGCATGAAATCGAATGGCTGACCGACAAATCATTACGAATAGAGCCAACGGACACCATCCTATGGCAAGAAACTTATGACGCTTTAAAAAAAGCATATCCTTATCATTCCATCGGCGGTTTCGCCATGGGTGAACCGAATATGCTGGACAGTTTGGCTTGGGGATCGTATATCACAGCGCCGGACGGAAATTCGATGCAATTGCGCGTCAATCCTTATACCGCGGAAATTGTCCGGTATGGAACCCGTATGTATTTAACCGATTTCATCCGGCAGTTTCATTATAATTTCTTTTCTTCCTATGGGTTTTATTTGGTCTGCTTTGTTTCTTTTCCATTGTTGTTTTCTTTGGTCAGCGGCCTCTTGTTTTTTAAAGGGTGGTGGAAAAGCCTTTTTTACATCCGGTTTGGCAAAGGCTACCCCGCATTTTGGTCAAGCCTGCACCGGTTTATCGGGGTCTGGTCGATGTTATTCGGCATCATCATCAGCATCACTGGAGTATGGTATTTGTTGGAAAGGGATGTTGTACCACGAGATATCGCGTATTCTTCCGCACCCAAACTGTCTAAAAGTCAACTCAAGCATTATGGCTCCAGTCCACAATTATTACCGGTTGATGAGTATATCGATGCCGCGAAGAGCGTTTTTCCACAATTGCAGCCAACGGGGGTATACATGCCTTCTTCACCGGATGGTGCGGTTACGATTCAAGGCCGGGTCGGGCATTTCTTTACCCGTGACCGGGCAAATGCGGTTTATCTGGATCCCTATTCGGGTGAAGTGATTGATATCCGCAAATCCAAAGAAAGCACGCTGCTGAAATGGTGGGTCAATGCTGCCGATTCGCTGCACTTCGGTTATTTTGGAGGGGTCTTCACAAAAATTCTATGGGCACTTTTTGCTTTTTGCCTCCCGGTGTTAATATTAAGTGGAGCCTATCTTTCATTTCGCAAAAGCGGTTTAACGGGCGCTGGACTACAAAATAAAACTTCCATTCAATCCGTTGCCTTTCCACTTCGGACATTTGTCATGATAACAATATTATTCTGGATTGCTTGTTGTTTTGTTTATGGATATAACAAAAGACAAACGGAACCTTTTACGTGGATACCTCTTTGTCATAAAACAATCGGACCTTGGAATGTGGAAATATTTTGCGGACATAATATGATAAACAAAAACAAAGCCGATGTTTATCTTTATTTTACCAAAGAGGGTTCTAGTACAGCCAATTTTAAACACGCTGCTTTCAATCTGCGTTCATCCAATCAAAACAGCATTATTCAAGAAGATGCCCAAAATTCACTGCACTTCCTTAAAGCAACAATACCTGTTGCTGATCAAGAATTCAATGAATTGTGGATTGATTTTGAAATTGAAGAGTGGTCTGGAAAAATTCATCAAATCACCATTCCGTTTTCCGTATCCGATTTCACCAAAGAGAATATCTCCGGTCAAGATGGCAGCCAACAAATGGGTTCATCCATTATCCCGAATCCCCCTTTTGTATTTTATATAATCATCATATTGATGTGGTTATGTATTCTTATCACATCCATTGTGTGGTTCTGGTTGGATAGAAAAATAGTCAAGAACGACTCTATTTCAAAAGGATAATAATACATGTTATTTTTCGATTTAATCGAACGGGGCGGGCCGGTGATGTACTTTCTGCTTACCTGTTCGCTGATTTCCGTCGCCATTATGATAGAACGGGCGGTGTTTTGGATTTTGGAAAAACGCCGCACCAAAATGCAGGATATGGAATCGTTCTGTGGTTTGGTGGATGAGGGGCATCTGGATGAAGCCTTTCTCCTGGCGCAAAGCACCCGGAATCCTATTTTGCAGCGGATATCATCCCTGCTTCATCAGGGCAACAAAGCGCATTTGATCGAAGTGTTTGAGTTGGAACTCAACCGCATCACCGACCGCACCAGCGCCAACCTGCGGGGGCTGGATACCATTGTGGCTATCGCCCCTTTGCTGGGCATTTTAGGCACCATCCTCGGCATTATGCAGTCTTTCAACGCGTTGGGAGACTCCATGAACACCAATCCGCAAGCGGTTGGAGATGGACTGTCAGAAGCGCTGCTGACTACGGCTATCGGCTTGATCATCGCCGTTCCCAGTTTGGTGGTGCATAACTTTTTCGTCTCAATTGCCAACAAGCATGTGGCGCGCTTAGAGCAATACGCGGAAGAACTGGCCATCTCATTGAACGCAAAGCCTGACGCGAGTTCCATTGATCCATCCGCCATGCTTCATACAATCAGCGAAGGAGAAATAGCCGAATGAAGAATATCGCGGTCAGCGCGCGCAGGCAGCGGTTTTCGCGTTCCAGCCGGGTCGATATCCTGCCGCTGGTGGATGTGATGTTTCTGCTCTTGGCGTTCTTTATGGTGGTGATAATGAGCATGGTGCTGCAAAAGGGAATCTTTGTGAACTTAGCAAAGGCGGAGAGCGGCGAAAGCACCCCGACAGAACAAGAATCGATTGTCATTACGGTCGATGATGAAGGGGTGTTCTTTTACAACAAAGAACAGGTCGGTGACGATGAACTGAAAGAACTGCTACTGGCCGCTTATGAAGAAGAAAATGAACAGCCTGTTTTTTTAAATGGAGATGGAGAAGCGGTACACAACCGCATTATGAAAGCGGTGGATATCGTACGGCAGGTTGGGTTCAGCAATGTCATCTTTACCGTGGAGCCGGATGAATGAAACGCTTACCAATTGGAATCATATTTTCGTTATTGCTGCATGGAATGTTATTGGCGATGGCGCCGGACTTTTCCTCGTCACCCAAAGTGTCGGTCAAAAGCCCTAAGCCGCTCAAGATGACCATCCAATCCGTCATGCCGGAAGAACCCGTGCCCACCGAAATTCCCACACAAGAACCGAAACCGGAACCCACTCCAGAGCCTACTCCGAAGCCAACCGAGAAACCAACCCCCAAACCGACAAAGAAACCGACGAAAAAGCCGACTCCTGTACCAACAAAGAATGAGGTCACGCCAAAACCAACCCCCGCGGCAACCGAAGAGCCGACTCCCGAAAAAACCGAGGTGATCGAGCCTCCAAAAAACAAACCCACGGACAAACCCACCCAAAAGCCGATCGTGGAAAAACCGGTACCCTGGGTAAAAACCGCGGATTACAAAAGCAATCCGGCCCCTGATTATCCCCGCTCTGCACGACGCAATAGATATGAAGGGACTGTGATTTTATGGGTGGAAGTCAGCCAGGAAGGGTTGGCGGTTCAGGTTCGGGTACACAAATCATCCGGCCACAAAATTTTAGACCGGGAAGCATTGGAAGCCGTTCAACAATGGCAATTCACGCCCGCGTTACGGGATGGAGAAACCATCGCCGGCGAAGTTTTGGTGCCGGTCCGGTTTCAGTTGAAGTGATACAGATATCTTAGTTTGTATGCGATGATGTTTATTTTCTTGGTTGAATACCCGTTTGCGTAGATAGAAAGAAATCGTCTTTGATCCCCTCTACCCCCTTAATAAGGGGGGAACAACGACAGATTCTATCTATCCAACTCTCAAACGCGCTTGGTGAAGTCATCCCCACCAATCGGATTTATCGACGGTTGTCTTAAAGTCGGCGTATACCGTTTCCGGTACTTCTTCATCCTCAACGGCGGTTCTTTCTTCCGAGGTGGGCTTGCCGACAAACATCAAACGCCCCATCTTACACTTATCCTGAATGGCGCTGAAATCGATGTTTTCGGGAGCATATTTGTTATAGTCAACCACCGGCAGTTTGCCTTCCATTGCTAGGAGATCGGTAACCTTAGTGCAGGCCGAGCAGCCGGTGCATCCCACTTTGCATACCGATTTTACATCCGCGGCAAAGTCTTTGTTGCAGCAGCCAACCACAAACACTTTTTCTTGTTTAAAGGGAACCATGGTGATGATATTGCGCGGGCAAACCTCCGCGCATGCTTTGCATCCGATGCAGTTATCATAATCCACCACCGCCACACCTTGCCGGATGTGGATGGCGTCATAATCACAGGACTCAACACAATCGGCCAACCCCAAGCAGCCATAAGTGCAGCCCTGCACTCCCGAAACCAAGTTTGCGGCATGGCAGGTTTGTTCGCCGTAATACGGCATTTTCTGTAAGCGTTGGTCGCTGGTCGCGGTGCAATGCACAACCGCGCGGTAGGGAAGCGCATTCGATACATCCACACCCATAATCTCACCCAGTTGTTGCGCTGTGCTTGAACCTCCAGGGGCGCACAAGGTGGCAGAGGCGTCCCCTCTTGCGACCGCTTCGGCATATTCCATACAGCCGACATAACCGCATCCGCCACAGTTGGAGCCGGGCAGCGCATCGTTGATTAACTCCACTTTCGGATCAACTTCGACGTGAAAGGCCTCATTCGCACAGCCCAACACATACGACATACATACCGCCAACAAGAGCATGACGGCAACGGCAATTCCTATCGTAATTACAGCAGCCATATTCACCTTCCAATTATCGCAGTTTCTGAATGGCCTCGGCAATGCCGCGGTCTACCCCGGCAAAGCCCATAAACGCCATCGCCAAAATGCCGGCGACGAGTAACGCGATCCCCGCCCCTTTAAACGGTTTCGGCACATCGCAGGAATCGAGTTCATACCGAATGCCCGCCATCAGCACAATGGCAATCGTAAAACCAACGCCGCCGCCGACAGCCAGGGTCATTGCTTCCAAGAATCCCCACAATTTGTTGGGGTCTCTCAGATGTTTTAATATCTCCAAACAGGCAAACAAGATCGCGCAGTTGGTGGTGATGAGCGGCAAAAAGATACCGAATTGCTTATGGAGTTTCGGCAGGAATTTTCGTACATACATTTCCACGAACTGCACCGACGCGGCAATGACGAATATGTAAATGATGTAACTGAGGATTGTCAAATCGATTTCCACACCGGCTTCTCCTCCCGCGGTTTCCCAAATCCAAGCAGGTATAGGAGCGCCGGGGCGTAGAATATAATAGGTAATCAGCCAACTCAAAAAGGCGGCGATGCACATCACAAACGTTGCGGCACACCCCATCCCAAATGCGGTATCCACCTTGCGCGATACACCCAAGAACGGGCATATTCCTACAAAGTAATAGAGGACAAAGTTCTTAATCAGCACCGCGCTGATGAAAATCATAACCAAGTTGGTGAAGGTATCCATAATCGCTTATCCTATTTGGCATTGTCGGCAGAACCGCTGCCGCATTCCGCCTGTTCTCCGCAATGTTCATGCAATCCGCAATGTTGTGCTATTTTTTTCTTGCGTATACCCCACCATTCGGTAATGGCGAGCAATACGCCTAGAGTCAAAAATGCTCCTGGAGGCAACACCATGATGCCCCAATTCGCCCATAAGCCTTCGGGGAATATCGTCAAACCAAAGAACGAGCCGGAACCAAGAATTTCCCGCACACCCGCAATACTGGCGAGAGCCAACGCAAACCCAAGCGACATTCCCACAGCATCCGATAACGCGGTAAATACGCTTTGTTTGGATGCGCAAATCTCACAGCGTGAAATGATCAAACAGTTCACGATAATCAACGGAACATAAGGTCCTAACTGCTTGCTCATCTCATACATAAACGCCGCCAAGAATTGATCGACAAGCGTAACAAAAGTCGCAATCGTCAGCGTAAACACCAATATCCGCAAATGCGGTTTCAACAGACCGCGAATGATACTGACAATCAGGTTGGCAGACAGCAACACAAACGCGGTCGCCAGGGCCATTGTCATCGCCGGCTTCATCCCGTTGGTAACCGCCAGCACCGGACACATCCCTAACAACTGACGGTACACCGGGTTTTCCGGAAGAATGCCATTGATAAACCGTTCATGGGCTGTGGGGCCGTCTGTACTCATAATCTTCTCCAATTACACGTTCAACCGTTAAGACGCGTTTTGCAAAGGTTCTTTTAAGTTGTTCATCGCTTTGTTTACGATGTCGCAAATACTTTCCGATGAAATTGTTGCCCCGCTAAGTGACTGAATTTCATTTGGTTCAGACGTTTCAGTTCGAGATACTTCTAAAGGAGATTCCAATGTCTTTCCATTGAACCGGCTGCGAAAATCAAGGCCAGTGATGTAATCCCCCAAACCGGGAGTTTCTTTTTGATTGAGCACATATAGACCGGTTATCGTATCACACTCTGGATTCACGCCAATGATAATTTCAATCGTGTCGGCAAATCCCTGTCCGCTTGCCGGAATCACCCACCCCACTTGCGATCCATTTTCTTGGTTGGCTTTCCAAACAATTTGAGATTCTCCATCGTTTCCGGTGATCGTGAGTTCTTCCGTCTGGTCTTTCACCGCTCCAGGCACTAAATCCGGTATTACGTTATACGTCTCGTTCCGCTTATTTCCGGCGATGATGTCGCTTAAGGAGATTTTCACCCCGGTTAGGGATGCTCCATACAATAATGCCAGAAGCAACACCAACCAGGCTTGGCGAATATATTGAATCGGTGAACTACGCATGAGACAGAACACCTCCTAACGGTCGTGGTGTGGTCCATTGATTAATCAACGGCACAGCGGCATTCATCAAAAGCACAGCGAACATTACCCCTTCCGGATACCCGCTGAATGTCCGAATGATTACAGTAAAAATACCGATACCGATGCCATAAATCCATTTCCCTTTTTCCGTCAGCGGGCTGCTAACCGGATCGGTTGCGATAAAGAAAGCGCCAAAAAACATCGAGCCGCTGGCGAGTTGCTGCAAGACCGTTAAGGGAGATAATCCCGCAATTTCAAGAATGTAGCTAACCATTGATACCGATAACAGCATACTGACGGGGATTTCCCAAGAAGCCGAGCGGCGGTAGCAAAGGTACGCGCCGCCAATCAAACAAGCCAACACACTGGTTTCACCCAGTGAACCGTTATGTGATCCAATCAATAGAGGCCATAGATCCGGAATCGCTTCTGCCTGTGATTTTGCGGCAGAAAGAGGGGTAGCCTGCGTCATAATTTGTGTCACGCTATTCGGGTTAATGTAAGCCGCCGCTCCTGTATCGGATGGGAAACTCAGCATCACAAACGCGCGTCCCACCATTGCCGGATTAAAGATGTTCAGCCCCAACCCGCCGAATACAGCCTTACCTAAACCAATTGCAACGACTGAACTGAGAACCGACACGTAAATCGGGGCCTGCCAGGGAAGAGATAAACCCAAGATCATGCCTGTTACCGCGGCGGACCCATCGGTTAAGGAAGCGGCTCTGCCCCGCATTTTGGCAAACACCGCTTCGGATGCCATACACGAGATCGTGCAAATCAGCAATTGAATCACCGCGTAATGATGAAAGAAAACGATGGACATGACAATTACGGGCAATAAACCGATCACCACGTCATACATCATCCAGCGCGTGGATATAGCGGTATTAAAGATATGCGGAGACGGCGCCACATGATACGAAGGCCCTTTTGGTTCGGCCGGTTTCGGAACTTGATTAGGCTGTGTAGTTGTAACCATGTTGATTCCATTCAATGCGATTGCTTTTTTTAATGCTGTTGATCGCGAATCATCACTTTGCCGGTGCGGATGAGTTGCACCAACGGAATACTGGCCGGGCAGGTATAGGCGCATGATCCGCACTCCACACACGACATAATATGAAAATGCGTTGCTGTTTCTAAGTTCCCCGCACGGGATGCTATGGC
>CAYVAZ010000239.1:5146-7988 GCA_964449065.1 uncultured bacterium | reverse complement strand
CCCACAGGGTTGTGGGGATACGCCCTACAAAGCAAGCGTAACTACTTGAGATGATGCTTGATAGCGCGGTAGGTGAGTTTGAAGCTGGAATCGACGTGGAGTTTGGATTTGATGCGTTCGAAGTGGGTTTCTACCGTTTTTTTGCTGATATGCAATAGTTCGGCGATTTCGATGCGGTTTTTGCCGTTCGCGATCAGCAGAAAGATCTCAGATTCACGCCGGCTCAGCAGTAAATCGGGATTGATTTCTTCGCCCTCTCCATTCCGGTTCATCAATTTAAACATGTTCTCAGATAAGATATCGCTGGTGTAGACATGGCCGCTGACAATCTGCCGCAACGCATCCACTACATGATCGATGGTTTCGCGTTTGAGTAAATAGCCCTTTGCACCCAATTTAAACACCCGTTCCACATATAAGGGTTCATCATGCATGGAAACCACTAAAACGGGAACGTGGATTTGCTTCGAGATGTTATACTGAAGAAGATCAAATCCGCTTTTGCCTTCCAAATGCAAATCGAGAACAATCAAATCGGGTTGGGCGTTCGAGATATGCTCAACGGCTTCTTCGTATGAACCGGCTTCGGCGCATACACAAAACTCACCGGAAAGATCGATGATCCGCGCCAAGCCGGACCGGATCAGCGGGTGATCATCGACGAGCAAAACTTTTTTGTGGAGTCAGTTATCATAATAAATGAGGTTACTCACAATTGTTGAACATTACAATACGGAAAAATACTGATTTTTTGTGGGGATACGCCCCACAAACGATTTGCAATCCACTGTTTAGGGCAGTGGTACTTTACATACAATTTTGGTGCCTTCACCGGGCTGACTGCGAATATCCAATTCGGCTTGAACCGCTTTGGCGCGGTATTTCATGATTTCAACCCCCATATTATCAGAATTGCGTTTATGGATATCAAATCCGCAGCCGTTATCTTCAACCGTAATGATCAACGCGTTTTCACCGGTGGTAAAAAAGATAACAATATTGTCAGCCCGGGCGTGTTTGGCGGCGTTTGTTGCGGCTTCTTGGATGATACGGTACAAGTGGTGTTCTTTTTCATGCTGCTGGATCCGGATATCCGATGAAAATACGCACTCACAGATCAAGCCGTATTGTTTCGAAATTTGGACAGCAAGTGTTTTCAACGCGCTAAGCAATCCAATTTCATCCAGATTGATGGGCGACAATCCCCGCGCCAGCTGACGAGTTTTCAAGGTAGTATTGTCAATCAACTCAATCAGTTCCCTGACTTCTTTAGCATCTTTGGTGGAATATTCTTCCACATTTTTGATAATTGTACTCCCAACAATGGCGGCGGCGGTTAAATCTTGCACGACTCCATCATGCAATTCATGGCCGATGCGGGTTTGTTCGCGCTCGCTGATTTCCAGCAAGTGGCTTTGGGTGGTTTTGAGTTCTTTCGACCGTGTTTCCACTATGCCTTCTAACGCCATTGCGTATTGCCTCACTTTAATTCTGGAAAGAAGCAGCAACCCCGTTAAGAGCAAAATAATAATGAAGGTGATCAAAATGGTTGGCATAAACCATGCCTGATTTTGGATGGGAACGGCATGGACTACAAATGCAAACGAAGCGGGAGTTGTGTCATCATCAAAGCCGCTATCACGTGTTTTGACTTGCAGGATATGTTTTCCTGAAGCGATTTCTCCATGCGTAAGCGAAAGTCGAGTTTCCTTTGAATACGGGCTCCATTCATCATCATCGATACGCCAGGCATACCGCAGTGATTGCGATTTCGGTTTAAATTTTTCAGCCCCTGTCCACTCAAATGTAATCTGTTCCTCGGGAAACAAATCAGCAGAACTAGCGGTAAACCGGGTGTTGGGTGGAACGCGGTCTGGACGGTACCGGAGCACGGTTTTCCCTTTAATGGGATTCTCAATTCCAATCCAGAGCGTACCGTTAGGCTCCTGCACAGCACTTGTGATATCACCTTTGATAGGCAGGTTAATCAATAAGGGACCGTCATTCGTATGCTCATTGAATAGGTAATACCCATTTTTTCCATTGGACAGTATACTACCATCCCTCAGCCTCGTCATATACGGATGAACGACATAATCAACCTCATACGCGGTTTGGTTTTCTTTGCTTCGATACCGAAGCAATACGCCTTTCTTCGATGATTCTGTATGGATACTCACCCACAGTTCATTCTGAACTTGTAAGCCATCCGCGAATGTTCTTCGTCCCGTCATCTCAAAACCTTGTTGAATAACATGAAGATGAAGTTTTGGAACCATTTTAGAATCATCAAATGAACAGTATTGGAGTTCGGGAATCCGGAAAGAGTATACCCCCAACGACCGGTCCCACAGCCAAAGCCGTAGGTTGTGATCAACCCAAAGATTGCGTTTTGTGAAGTAATTACCATTTATGCTGACAGGGGTCTCCGCCCAGCTGCCGTTATCCACGGTGCCTATAGAATACTGATACCAATCTCTTTGATCTATGGTACGAAGCAGATACCAAACTTGGTTCTGAGCATCCACCGCGATTTGTTTTACGTATCTTCCTTGTAAATCATCCAAAGGTTGTGCTTCCCACGTTTGTGCATATTTGGCCAAAAGAGGATTGGCCATTTCGCCGTATCCGCAAACCAATAAATGACCTCTGATGTCAAAAGCGGCGTCAGCAATATGTGAAATGCCCGTTTGCCGCAGCAGTTCTGTTTCATCCAACACATCCTTTTTCCCATTGATATGTTTGACTACACGAAAGTGGCGGTCGTCTTCTACCGGTTCATCCTGATGAAAAATCCTTTCGTTCATATCCAGACTCATCCTTTCATTCGAGCCATAAAACC
>CAYVAZ010000239.1:0-5136 GCA_964449065.1 uncultured bacterium | reverse complement strand
ATTCATGCCACTCTTGCTGATGTCGAGTCCAACGCAAAACCAGTTGTTTTCCTACAATCCACAATGCTCCATCGGGTGCCAGTTTCGTTTCCAATAGACTTTGATCGTATCGAAGCATGTACCCGCTTGATATAGACCGGAACGATGAATCATTCCATTGATCCAGAATGATTTCATTGGATGTGGAAAGCCGGATTGCGGATAAATATCCATTGGAATCAAGGAGAATGCTTTGGTACGAATATTCTTCATTGACAGGAACAAGTTGATGGTCTTCAAGAAGGAACAATTGATTGGATTGGTCAAGCAGAATAATACCTAGATTGCTCTGTAGAATGCGGCTGAACGTGTGCTTGCTTGCGATTCCGTTAAGCGGGACCGGCTCTTTTTCCGGCTGCCAACGATGCAAGCCTTTTTCGCCTGCAAGCAGCCACGTGGTTTCTTCTGTTTTTAACGCATCGAACAAGGCGGTTTGTAATAGACGTTGAAGTTCATAACCTTCATTGCCTTTATGGATGCGGAACAATCCTCCATCTTCTTTCGAACTCAATAAATAAATATCATGCTTGTCTTTCCAGATACGATCGAAATGAAACAAATATTCATTCAGACTTGCATAAACACCCTCCCGAAAGATGCCAACCTCTCCCAGTGTCGAATACACCAAATAATCATCGTTGGCAAGAATGGACAAAACAGGCTGGCTGGCTTCCGGTGTTGGATTGGTTATCTTGAAACAATGATACTCATCGTATCGATAAATGCCGTTTGATGCAGCCAACCATATTTGACCGTTTGGATCAAAATCAATATCAAAAATGACTTCATTTTGCAGGTTTAAATGTTCGGTAAGTTCTGTACAATAGAACGAACTATCGAACGTAATCATTTCTCTCTCAGTCCATGTGTGAGCAAAAGAAGTGATCGGCAACATTTGCACAATTGCAAAAAGTAACGGGCGTAATAGTTGGCTCTTATTCATATAGATTTAGATCGTAAATTGGAGTCTTCTTGATGAAACTATACTATTTCGCTTTGATTGTGATTTGTCTAGGACAAATTACAATACTGCAAGCATTCGCTCAAGTTGCACAATGGAATCTGGACGGGAATTTACTGTCATCAACCGGAAACCCTCCTCTCATCCCCTCACATCTCTTAGAAGACCATGAACCAGAAGTGAAATTTGTCAAAGACACCATCAATGGGATCAGCACGGAAGTGATGTATTTTGGAAAAGGCACCTTCTTCAAACTCTACCATAATTTTCTATCCGATATAAATACAAGAATCGATAATCAATATACGATACTCATGGATATTAAGATTCCGAAATCCAACGGCGGCAGAATCGGGCTTATGAATATTGATACGAAGTATGATGCCCCTAATGACTTCTACGACGAAGCCGACTGGATGGTGGGCCGGTATGGTGAATTTGCAGAATTTTTTTATGGATTTCATAGCGGCGTTTTTCGCGAAGATATACGCCCCAAGAATATAATCAGAGGATCATTTCAGTACAACCAATGGAACCGGATCGCCCTTACTTATCATGCACAGAATAAGCTATATAGATTTTTTTGTGATGGAATATTCGAACAATCAAATGAATTACTGGGAATTGATGTTATAGGGTTTGGAAACCCAATCCTGCTCTTCGCGGATATCAACGAATATTCAGATGGATATGTAAGTTGTATCCAAATCGTACAAGACATATTGACTGATGAAACACTGAAGGAGTTAGGAACAAGCACCGCCGGGAATATACCGTTCACCTACACCAATGACAAGTCTTCTCCTTACATCGAAACCGTATACAAGCCAACAACCACTTCAGTTGGACAAGAACAAACCATCCAATGGCAAAGCAATATTACCCAGGGGATCGTGCGGGTGGAACTATGCCAAGACGAATCATTTTATCAGCATATCGGATATCAGAAAATAGATGATCGACAATTCACATGGCCGGTCTCATTAATGACGGAACAAGGAAGTCATTATCAAATCAAGGTGATATGGCTGCATGATGAATCAATGATGGCTGTTTCTGAACCGTTTACAATTCATAATCCCAGTTCACCGTTAAACAAAAATTATGGCATCAATGTCATTCAGAACAATGCATTTATCGATGGCTTTTCGGGTTGGGACGTTGTTTCGGGTTCCCCCTCGATTCACATTGCGGATCAAAACGAAGACCCATTGCACAGGCATATTCACATGAAAAGGCTGGTGCTGGATGAAACAGGAAACGAATGGAAAATACGGCAAACCATTCATTTAGACCGTTTGGGCATTCAAAGCCATGATATTCAACAGGGGTTACAGTATTTTTATGGAACTAAATTCATTCCGAACATACATTATAACTTTAATAACACGGTAATTGAATTTTATGATGACCAAAACGATTTGTTGCATCAGATCAATAGTTATCCCCATGCGCAAGGGCTTATTCCAATAAGTACCCGTTATATTCAACTTTCGATTGCAACGCAAAACCCATTGCAAATCGACCATATCATCAAACTCTTAAATACGAATTTTACAATTGAGCCGGTTTCAATCAACCAAAACTCAGAAATTGCAATCGGTCCTTATATCGAATACAAAGACGCTGGTACCATGCGCATATTTTGGAGTTCAGAAAGCAATTTGCACTATCCTACTTTTTCTTGGGGAAAAAATGATCTCACAGATGTCCCTTTATCCAAGATATACACATCGAGTTCAGCTAGTTGGGGATATATCTACCACACTGAATTAGAGAATCTAAATGTAAACGAAAAATATCAATATCAAGTGGGAGTTGGAAACAATAATAGTGAGATATTTGAATTTATTCACCCCGATTTGACATCGAATGAAGGAAATATTGCTCTCTATGGCAACAGCGCAGATTACATAGATACATTTACAACTATTTTAGAACGGCTCTCAAAACATAAACCATTTATGCTGCTCACACCAGGCCGTATGGAAGTGAGTACATTTTCTAGTCAGAAGCAGTATCATTACACACCACTAACTGATTTCGATCTTATCCAATCGATTCCCCATTTTTATTCATTGGGTACATTGCATTCACATTATTTCTTGGGAATTGAAGAAGTGATCAAAATAATCCAGCATAAATACCGTTATAATCGTTTCCCGAATTATGGAAATTATTATTCAATACGGTTAAATCATTCCGAGTTTATATTTGTAAATTCTGACTTCGTGCGTGACTTACCAAATGAAGGCAATGTTCAAACAGAATGGCTCATCCAACACTTGGAAAAAGAATCAACCCAAAATGCAGATTTCCGGATTGTTCTCTTTGCAGAACCCCCATTCACAGATTTTTATCATAATGTTAAACCTGAATACAATGGTTCAGAATCAGTACGCAAATATTGGGTCCCGTTATTTGAAAAATATAACATTGATTTAGTCATCAATGCGGATGTAGACTATTACCTTCGCGGTGACCAAAACGGTGTTCGCTACACAATTATAGGTGGTGCGGGCGGCATTATTGATGATCCAAGTTTATCTGGTCATCGAACCGCTGATTGGGGCTTTTGGGATCAATCCATCCCCATACACCATTATGTCATCATGCAAATCAAGAATCAGAAACTGTTTTGGACAGCCTATGACTTAGAGGACAATGAGATTGATCATTTTGTCATGGACAGTAAGAAAAGATGATTAAATCTCATATAGATGTTCACCGAAAGAACGGATTGAATGGAATATCTTATCTCACAAATATTACTTTTACTCACATACCCTTACGCTCCCAAATGCAGAGAAAGTATGATATTCAAAGGTTCAGTAGGTACAGGAATAATAATAAATATGACCTGAGTATTCCAATATATAACAAGTGAATATTCCGACGTGTACATATAATTGGAGTTACCGTCTTTATTAGTGTGGTGTTACATTAAAGGTAATAGGTCAGCCGCTTGAAGAGAAATTTCCCCTCCCAAAGGTGGGAGGGGTTCGGGGAGGGTTTGAAGCATTGAGCGTTTAACCCCCACCTAGCCTCCCCCATTGCATTGGGGGAGGAATGAGGAAATCGATTCGATTTTTTGAAAATGCACTTCATATCGCTGACCTGTTACCATTAAAGGTGTTACATTCAAACTGTTGACAATTAGCGCGCACAGTATAAAGATGCGGCCAAAGAAGCGGTGCAAGGTATCGGCTATGATTTGCTGTTGGTCTGCGGTTTCGCGTTTGAATCGCATGTTTATGATGACGTGAAAAAATACGGCAACTTAAAGGTGTTGCCCGTCCGCATGAACAACGATATTTCAATGGATGAAGATTTGCTCAAAAAGACCGGTTCCAGCAACCTGTTCATTGCCTTCGGAGAGCCGGATATTCAACTCAACCAACGCAAAGACGTCAAATATGAGGTTGAAATCAAAGGTCTCGATATCTACAACCCCACCACCGGAGAAATCCGCAGCAACACTACGTATGAGATCGCCTGCTGGTTCATCGATACCGATTACAACGAAGAGAGTTTCTTCGTCCGCCACGCCTACTTCACCGGAGCGGATTAACCCTTTGACAAACTCAAACGTGCCCTCAAAGCCGAAATCAACAAAGAAGCCTGTGATGCCTAATACTCCACCAAAAGTTACCCCTTCGACAAACCGGAATCCAGCAAGATCGCCGTCAAAGTCATCAACCACTTTGGCGATGAAGTCATGAAAATGTATGAGGTGTGATCCGCAATACCAAATTCCCCCCCCGGCAAAAGTTCATGCGGGTATATTCATGTAAATCGGTTTCAAGAATTTTTGGGGATAGGGGTACTTAAACTCGCTGGAGCAACATTCCCCAAAACCGTATACCCAGCAACCGTTTTGTGACCGCATTTTGGAATTGATTTAGGTTATAATATTATAATGAAAACTACCGGATTCAGGCATTGATCCGGCAGAAGCAAGAACAGAAAAAAAAGGGGGATTCCCTGAGAAAGATGAATGAAAACTGAAAGGATGTTCCGGCAGTTACTCTCTGGTTACTTTTTAAAAACAAGAAGTTGGAAGAAGTGACGTAAGTTAAGTGAAATAAAGAAGCTGGAGAAGAGACTCGAACTCTCGACCGACTGATTACAAATCA
>CAYVAZ010000238.1:0-7992 GCA_964449065.1 uncultured bacterium | reverse complement strand
TCCCGGTGGGCGAGGGCGATAGATTCAGCGAACGATGAGAAAAACGGGCATATCAAAATGTAGTGCGTAACGTGAGTAATTATGATATTTGAATTGGAAAGTGGCGTCATGATCAGATCTGTTTTGTATTGTTTCATGATCGGGCTGCTCATCGCGTGTTTACCGGGGAATACCCAAGAATCCCGTGTAACGGAAGAAATCATCGCATTCGAGCAGAAGCGTCTTTTGCAGTTTCCTAAATGGAAGTCGCGGGGCTTTCACGCGCCGGATGATCTGCCCTATCCGCGCCCCGATGATATTGTTGAAGGTCCTGGCGGCTCGGTGTGGATCGCGACCTGGGGCGGCGGCGTTGCCAGCATGCACGACGGGATAAAAACCAAAGTCTATGACCTACAAGAGGGTTTGCTTTCCAACCATACCCGCAAGCTGGCGGTGGACCGTTTCGGCGGCATTTGGGTCTGCACCACCAAAGGGATGAACTACATCCAGCCCGATGGCGCCATCCACAGTTATACCCAAGAAGACTTTCCCGGCAGTGTTAACGCGAACAGCTTGTCTGTCGCGATTGATGACGAGGGCACGGTTTGGGTTGGGGCGTATAATTTTCAACTCTTCACCATCCCGCTGAAAGAATCTCCCGGCCCCGATGAGTTCCCCTATCAAGGCGGATCGGTATATCCATTGGGGATCAATGAAGACGGCGGCATCGAGGATTTAGCCATCGACGAAGACGGCAATCTTTGGATGGGCGTGAACAGCTACGGCGTGGTTGAACTGACAAAGGAAGGCCATGTCAACACTTGGACGGAACCACTCATTGGCAATAGAGTCCCGGAAACCCCCGTGATTTATGATATCACGTTACATCCCAAAAACGGCATCTTCGCCGCGGTGGATACGAAGATTTTCCATATTTCAGAAGAAGGCGCCAATCAAATTCGGGATACATCAAGCGCTATTCACGCTGTGCACTATTTGGACGGCTTTCTTCTTTTTGGTGGAAGAGGCTTATACTCATTATATCTCGGTTCAGATTACTCCGGTTTAAACCCACAACTTCCCATACACTCAATTCCATTGGATGAATCTGGCCTGGATTATAGCGTTGACAGCATCGCGCAAATGAGCGGCGGCTCCATCTGGGTCGGCACCCGTTCCGGGGCATACCGGTTTTCCCCCACCCGCTGGCAGACCGAGCCAATCATTGAGGGATACGATGTTCTTCAGGAGGTATTCAAGAATCACAACCGGCATATTATAGTCTCTTACGCAAAAGGAAATATAACCGTACCGGAATTGCAAAATTATCAGAGACTGGGAAATGTGTTGCATCCGGATAACAATCCCGCCATCTCACACTTTGATATCCCGCAAAAGAACGAAGTGTTTTACATCATGATGGATAATATTCCTAATGATGGGGCAGCAGGATATGACCCACAAAAAAACGGGGTATATGAAGTCCGTCTCACATCCCCCATCCAAGTCAAAAAACTACCGCATGTTCCTGGAGAACATTATTACCAATATGACATTGCGAATTACAAACTCTATCATCCGGAAGAAGATGAATTATGGCTTCTTTATCATGCGGGAGCGTTTCGCTGGGATGGGGAAGAATGGATACGGCATCCGCAACTGGAAGACCGTAAGCCCCATCCGTTTGTATGGAGCATGTTAAAAACGGAAGACAACGGGTATTGGTTTGGCGGAGCGGATTGGATTGAGGTTTGGAAAGACGGTCAGGGAGAACTGCTGGAGTTGCCGGAATCATACTATGATAATCCGGCGAGCATCACAGATATCATTGAACATCAAAACCAAATATGGATTGCCACCAAAGGCAATGGATTATTGATTTATAAAAATGGAAAGTGGGATCATCTCACCAGCGAAGACGGCTTACCCGCGGAAGACGCCTCCGCATTGTTCAGCGCGCTGGATGGTACATTATGGGTGGGGACATGGTCCGGCAAAGTGGTATCCTACAAAGACAGCCGCTGGATTGAATATAGCACGATGGATGGTATAACACCGCAATCAGTTATTGCAGTTTACCAAGACACGTTGGGAACCATTTGGGTTTCACTTTACAACGATACCGCCAGTTTTTATCCCGACCCAACCCCGCCGCGAGTTTATATCGATACCTTTACCGATAACCTCATCCCCAACGAGCAAGGCACATTTTCGTTTTATGGTGATGATGCCTGGGGAGAAACACCGCGCGAAGAACTGGTGTATTCCTGGCGGGTGATTGATGCAGACAATGACAGGGTTATCAGCGGTTGGAGCCCCTATGCGCCTGCCAATATCGTGAGTTCTCCACGTTTGGAGCCGGGCAACTACCTTTTTGAAGTGCGCGCGCAGGATAAAAGCCGCAATACATCTGTAATGCCCGCGACAGCTTCGTTCATGGTTGCGCCTTATTTTTGGACAACGCCGGCGTTCTTGGTTCCGGTGATGGCTTCGCTCATCATCGCCATCGTTTCGCTGCTGATCTGGTACCGCAACTATCAAAAGCTGCATGTCTCGGAAGCCAAGTACCGCAACCTGCTGGATAAAGACGCGGTCACCATGGTGCTCAATTGGGATGAACAGGGCAACCTACTCTATTGCAACGAGACGGCGGAACGGTTTTTCGGCGGTCTTAATAAATACTTCAAACAATACCCCATTTCGGAATGGATGCTGCCAGCTATCGCCAAACAGCGCAAGGAATGGCAGCGCGCCATCGAACAATGCAGACAAAACCCCGACATGCAGATATCCTGCCAAACACAAATCCACAATCGGGATCAACCGCATTGGATTTCGTGGTTTATCCGGGCGGTCAAGCGCAATGCGCATCTCCCCCTCGAATACCATGCCGTAGGCGTTGATATCACTCAGCAAGTCGAGGCGGAATCCGCCCTTATGCAGGAAAAGATGAGTTTTGAACAATTCTGCGACCGCGCGCAAGTGGGCATTATGCGGGTGGATCAAGACAATGCCATTCAATATATGAACCCATCCATGAAGGCGTTGATTGAAACGCATACAAACACCTTACCGGATTGGGAGGAATGGGCGGATGAAGACACGTGGAAGAGCTTTTTATGGATGATCCGCGAGCAAGACGGTTCATTCAACAAAACCCTTCGTGGAACCAAGATGCAATCGAAAGAACCGTTTTATGCCTTGGTATCCGCCATGCAAAAGAAGGATCAAATTGAAATGATGGTTCTCGATTACACCGAACAAAAGCAATTGCAGGAAAAACTGGCGGTCATGAGCCGGCACGAACAAGAGAAACTGGGGCGCGAACTGCATGATGGGTTGGGGCAACTGCTATCGGCCGCTGTCTATATGAGCGACCAGCTTCACCAAAAAGATAGCGGTTCAAAAAAAGAATATCACGCATTGCTGGCCCATTTGCATGAATACTTGATAAAAGCGCTCGAGCAAACCCGGCTGGTCAGTTATGGGCTTCATCCCATCCGGTTGAACCAATACGGTCTTCGGGACGCGTTGGATGATTTGCTGAAATCATACCAAAAAATTTATTCTCCCTCACTGTATTTGTATTATGAAGATGATTTTCCCGTTCAAGATGAAAAAGAAGCCAACATCATGTACCGGTTCATCCGCGAAGCTGTGTTTAACGCGCTCAAACACGCGGAGGCAAGTTCGATTTCCGTTCACTGCATCCAAGATGAGAGTGCACGTATTATAAAGATAGAAGACGATGGGAAAGGTCTGCCGGAATCCGCTTCTTCAAAACAAGGCATGGGGATGAAAATCATGGACTCTCTTGCGGAGCAGATGGGGAGAACATTGCAAATCAAAACACAACCCGGCAAAGGCACGGCGGTTTCATGTTTACTTCCTCTCAATCAATTTCATACACCAGACTATAACATAATCGAAACAGTGGCTCTATGAATTGATTTCGCCTACGCGAAGAAGGGCACGCTACAATGTGCCCCCACAGCACCTCACGTTAAACCGTTCTATCCATTCAGCCTTGAATAACCATAGAAAATCAAAACCACTACTTTCTGGCAGTCGGTACGATTTTGAGTTCGATTGTCTTCCCTTCTCTTTTTATGGTGATGTTTGCCGGTTCTCCCACTTTCAAAGCATCTAACGCGTAGGTGTAATCATAAATGTTTTTAATTGTCTGCCCCTCCAATTCGACGATAATATCGCCGCCTTTGATGCCCGCTTTGTCGGCCGGCCCGCCGCCGCCAACACCGCTGAGCAACACCCCTTCGACTTCTTGCGTGTATTCCGGGATGGTTCCCAAATACACCCGCATCGAATCACGGCTGCCGCCGCGGCTTTGCTGCCGTTCAACCTTTTGATAATCAGGCCGTTCACCGGATTGAATCAAGTCTGTAATGACCGAATAAGCAAAATCGCCGATTCGTTTCATCCCTTCATAGTTTAAAGTAGGCGGATCGTCCGTCGGGCGGTTGTAGTCTTCATGGCTGCCGGTAAAGAAACTCAGAATGGGGATTTCTTTCGGGTAAAACGCGGTCGAATCGGTGGGCAAATAGGGATCCTCGACCAGATTCAATTGAAAGCCTGCCAGGATATTTTTGCGTTCGGCCATTTGTTTCCAAACCGAGCTGGAACCGATCCCTTGCAGTGAAAGTTTGTTGTCCCGCAGTCTGCCGACCATATCAAAATTCAGATAAGCCGAAATCGCATTCAATGGAACCAATGGATTGTCTGCAAAATAGGATGAGCCGATGAGTCCCAGTTCTTCTCCGGACCAAAACGCGAAGATAACGCCGCGTTGAAATTGTTCCGGATTGGTTTGTTTTTGTTGCTGCAATTTAGCCGCGAGTTCCAGTATGACGGAGGTGCCGGAAGCGTTGTCATCGGCGCCGTTGTGGATCATGCCTTCTTCGTCTTTGCCGGCTAACGAGCCGGTTTCGCCGTAACCGATATGATCGTAGTGGCCGCCAATCATGATGAATTCTTTGGTATCGGCATTGCTGTGCGGATGAATCACACCGGTGACATTGCGGTCTTCTTTTTTGATGCGTTTGAGTTTTGTGGTGATTTTTACCGAAAGGCCGGAAAAGTCCAAATCGTCCATGACGGCCGTTTCTTCGGTATCCAGTTTTGCTTGAACCGATTGTAAATCCTGTCCGGTTTGTTCGAATAACACTTGGGCAACTTCCCCGGAAATGGACCCCGCAATAATACCGGATCCGGAAAGGCTGGTATCAAATTTTATGGGGACGAGTTCGCCCGCGTTGGGAGAATTGGGTCCGGTGAGGACCACGATGCCTTTCGCGCCGCGTTCGCGCGCGTTCATGGCTTTATAGCGCAATCCGGCATAGCGGTTGAGTTCCTGCCGTCGCTGCATGCTGACCTCTTCCGGGACATAACGGAGTACCAAAACGATCTTATCTTCCACATCCAACCCGGCGTACGAATCATACAAATTATCATCATCGCCCGGCATGGAGAGTCCGTAACCGGCAAACACCACTTCTCCTTCAACGGTTCCGTTGCTGGAGAACGAGAGGGGCATGAAATGACCGGATTCAAATGATTGGGGTTCATCGCCGAATGTAATTGTAAGCGAGTTTTTGCCTTCAACCGGCTCGGCGCCCGCGCTGTATTCGAAGGGTTGAATGTATCCCTCATCGTTGAGAGGAGAAACATTAATGGCTTTCAATTGATCCATCAAATAATCGGCCGCTTTTTTGATTCCTTCGCTTCCGGTCATGCGTCCTTCCATCTCATCGGATGCCAGGGTGTAGACATGCTGTTTTAGGTCTGCTTCCGTTATTGCGGCCGATAATTCTGTTTGGGATGCAGGGGGGGATTGGGGTTGAGAAGATTTCACTTCTTCCGTTGCCGTATTCTCTCTTGTTTCTGCGTTTTCTAACATTGCCAGAGCGGCTTCATGGTTCCATTCGGCTAAAAAGATTTGGGATGATTCAGAAGATGTGTGGTTGGAGGTCCATACCAGTTTTGTCCCATCCGGAGAGAATACGGGCAGTCCGTCAAAGCCTTCCCGTTCGGTCACCCGCACCGGTTTTTTTTTGCCTGCGGTGTCTACGATAAACAACTCAAAATTGGCGAAGCCGAATTTGTTGGATGCGAATATGGCGTATTTCTGACTGGGATGAAAATATGGCGCCCAGGACATGGATTCAAAATCGGTAAGCTGTCTTTTATCCGTTCCGTCAATCTTCATCGTGAAGATATCCGCGACCGCGCCGTTTTCTTCAAACGCACGCCAGATGATTCGTTTGCCGTCCGGTGAAAAGAACGGTCCGCCGTCATAACCCGGACGGTTGGTAAGGCGTTTGGGATTGCTGCCGTCCGCGTTCATGATGTAGAGTTCACCGAAATAACTCGGATCAACCTCGTATCTCTTTTTCTCTTCACCGGATAGACTAACCAACGGAAAGGCATCGCGCATCGAGCAGAAGACAATTTTACTTCCGTCAGGAGAGTAAGCGCCTTCCGCATCATAGCCCATTGCAACGGTAAGACGCGTTAATCCGCTGCCATCATAATTGGAGGAGAAGATATCCATGTGCTCATCGTAATCCCACGAGTAGCGGCGTTCCTCGCCGGATTCGCGGAACTCCATTTCCTCTTTTTGTTTTGGAACGGCTTCTTCATCCAGATGGGTTGAGGCAAATAGAACTTTATTGTGGCCGGGCCTAAAGTAAGCGCAGGTGGTTTTTCCGGTACCGGGTGAGACACGATGGATTTCACCCGTGGTAAAATCCATCATATAGATTTGATAGAACGGATTGCTCTCCTCGCGTTCGCTTTGGAAGATGAGTTTGGTTCCATCGGGAGAGAAATAGGCTTCTCCGCTTCGTTTGCCGTCATAGGTTAACTGCCGCATCCGTTCCAACAGTGTGCCATCAGCAGAATAAGTAAAAGCGGCAATACAGTTTGTTATTAGAAATGCTGCTATAAATAAACCCAATTCAGGCAAACGAAACATAACTCTTACTCCCAAGTTCCTGTTAATTATTGATATACGAACAGCATATTTTAACCGCGAATGAATGCAAATGAACGCGAATTTATTGTGTGTATTTTTGCCTGTGCGAAGTTGCACAGATCGCATTCTGATTAACGAACGGCTAGACTCACCGGCTGGAAGCCGATGCTCCGCAAAACGAACATACATTTGAGAAATGCCTTAAACCGCCGCCATTTCTTTTCCGGCGTGTTCGCGGGCGCGTTTGACCAATTCAATCATGGCCGGTCGGCTGTCATCGGCACGGGTTAACGGCTCGTCAAACTCCATGCGCGAAACTTGTTCGCGCAAACGGATATCAAACCCTTCCGGATCGATACCGGTCATGTTCCAGCCTGTGCCTTCGTGCTTTAGCAAATGGTTGGCGATCAAATCGATGGCGTCTTGATGGTCTTCATTCATGTGATTCACGATTCCTTCTTCCGCTGATACCAAATCCTGCACATTTGAAGTATCGTAGAGCACTTCGTCCGCATCGATCCAATGAATACGGCCGAATCCGGCAACCAAGTGCACGCGTTCGACTTCCAGTTTGTAGAGAAAGAACTTGTGGGCCTTGCCGTAACTTCTGGATTGCTCATGACGTTTGAAAAAGCGTTCCAGCAGAGCCGGATCTTCGGTCTCGGTCATTTTGCCCTGCAAGGTTACGCGCGCGCCGGATAACGGGTCGTTTAATCCACCGGTGCGTTCAAACAGCATGGACGCGCGCTGGTTTTCCCAAATGTTTTTGGTGTGTTCCGCCAAATCGGAAATAAAGATCAGCGGATTGCTTTGATGATCGCAGGCGGTTAGCACCAACGAGGCATATGGATCGCCCGCGGTCTCTCTCATAACGGTGGCCAATACGGCCTTTTCTTTGGTGCGGATCAAGTTGCGGCTGATCCATGACGGGCTTTCGTGTTGGTTTGACATGCTTTTCTCCTATGAATGAAATGTTACGCCATTTGTTTTTCTGTTGTTTGTTTTGCAGCGGCAGCAGGGTT
>CAYVAZ010000237.1:0-8006 GCA_964449065.1 uncultured bacterium | reverse complement strand
TCCAACCGAAAGGCTTGTGTCCGGTAGCCCACCAGTCATACCGAAAGCGGACATTTCATTTTCTTTTGCTATAAGGGTTAAAACAAAATTGTATCAGACCGTAGGGGCGCATTGCAATGTGCCCTTGCCTTCGTTCACCGAATCATCCATTCTATTAAAGATTAATGTCCTTCGCCTTGATTTTGCGGATGTTCTTCCAGAGAGAAAAGAATTCGTTTTGTTTTTGGAGGGCCTTTTCTTCCTGTCTTTGCAGAATGTTTTGCACAACCGCGGCGGCATCTGAGTTGGCTTGTTCGACGATAAAGGGATTGAGCATTTGTTGCGCGACGATGGCATCTTGGCGCAGCCCCAATGTTTCTTGTACCGACTTCATGTGTTTGGAGAGTTTTTTGACCGGCTTGCCGTAAGCGTATTTTAAGAAGCCGCACAAATAGCGCATCTTTTTGCAGGAAATACGCAGGCGGTGAAACTTCTCTTCATCACTGTCAATGGTTATTGCTTCGCCTTTGTTCCACACTTTCAGCCAATACTCTCTCACCAAAGACGGGGCGATTTTATTCAGCGGCTTTTTGCACTGTTTGGGCAGATTGTTACCGGAAACATCCCGCTCAGCAAACGTGCGGATCCGTTGCACCGAATTGCGGTAGAGTTCCGAAACAAACATATCGATGACCGTTTGATGGTTGGCTTCCCGTTTGGTTTGCAGCCATTGGATTGCTTGCTGGATTTCTCCGGCTTTTTCGGGGTAGCGGTCTGCCTCATCCTGCAGCATGATGAGCTGAACATCGATATCTCTAACGCGGCCTAAGGTTTGAAAGATATCGACCAATCTTGGCTTGAGAGTGTTGGCATCTTCTTCGGGAATATAATCGCCGAATGTGGAAAACGCCGCGCGCATCCGCCGGACGGCCACCCGCATTTGGTGGATATGTTTGGGGTCGATTCCCAGCCGGGCACCGGGTTCGTGGTATAGCATGGCATCCAAATTGAAGGCAACGATCTGTTGTAATGCATGAAATACCGAATCGCCTTTTTCCGGATGGTGTTTTTCCGGTTTGGTTTTTGGGGGATGAAGATTTGCATAACGAATCCCCAAATCAAATTTTGATGCATTGTTTTGTTTGAGATGAAAGGTATCCGATAATTGTTTGGCAAACTTGATAAATTCTTCAATCGGGCCCTGTTTTAACTCTAATTCCACTTCAAGAAATTGTGTTTGGCTTCCGTTGGATGGATATAAAACATCGTCAACGCAAAGTTCCCACGCGGAACCGTCATGGCTGTTTAGTTGAAACAATTCGCGTTTGGTAAACAGGGTAAAGAGAGAGACATATTCATGCTGCCCGCAATGGTTTTGAATCCAGGGGCGTAAGGGGCCTTCGGGAAGCGGTGTTTCCGAACGTTGGGGATAATACGCGGCTTGGATCTCATGGCGTATGGCCATTCCTTTTTTAGATGGATTCAGGCTTTTGAGGGTGACCATGCCTTTTTTGCCCCGTTCGCGTACACGGAAGGCGGTTCCGGCGCGGTAAAACCACCAATCTTGGGTATCGAAATACTCATCCTTGTTGTGTTCGGTTTTGGTGGATTGGATTTGGATCTTCTGTTCATCCAAAAAGCGTTTTAACTCGTCTTTTTCAATGGTTTGTTTGGGGATGAACTTCATTTCAATTTCACGGAACGGCTGCAATTGCTTGGCCATCAACGAAACTCCTTTTGATGTCATAGAAATGTTAGGATTATGTTATTCTTTAATAATAATATTCGCAAGAAATTTCATAAAGGATAAGAAAAATTTCCAATCGAAATTTCCACAATATATGATAGACTGGCTAAGCGTTTAAATGATTTTACGTCTAAATGACCGGAACGGATGACATGAAAAAACCAAGTGGATTTACACTCATCGAACTATTGATTGTCGTGGCCATCATCGGCATTTTGGCGGCGATTGCGGTGCCGAATTTTTTGAACGCGCAAGTCCGTGCCAAGATCGCGAAAGTGGAAGGAGAGTTCCAAGCCATTGCGACGGCATTGGAGATGTACAACCTCGATCAGACTGCCTACTTACCCTATCCAACATGGGGAGGGCATACCAATCCAAGATATTTAAATGCACTCTCCACTCCAATAGCCTACATGTCTTCTCCAGACAGCATTTATGACCCGTTCCGCAATCATGATCCCGATCAAGATGGTGTCAATAAACCCCGCTACGGCTATTTTGACCCGCGTACATCACCTGTGCAGTGGTTTATCCAACCATCAACCTATAATGGAGTAAAACTGCCCGGGAATTACGAATACTCTATAGTTGCGATCGGGCCCAGCCATGTGCAGCATATCGATGGAGGCGATCCACGCGGATTTATCGTTTATCAATCTTCAAACGGGTTGAACAGCTGGGGGCAAATCTACCGCTTTGGGCCGTAGCCGCTGCGGACTATTTAACGTTTTCAGCATTTGTGATAGGGTAGATTGATCAATTGAATCAATCACACTTTATGCATGGAGTAATCAAATGGAACGTCGGCAATTTCTTCACAATGCCACGGCAAGCATCGCGGCTTTTCTTACAGCACAACATGCATGGCCGCAATCCGCAAGCCGTCCGGATCCACAAAAAAGACGTCCCAATATCGTATTCATCCTGGCGGATGATATGGGGTACGGTGACGTGCAATGCTTGAATGAGAAGTCGAAAATACCTACCCCGAATTTCGACCAAGTGGCAAAAAACGGCATCACCTTCACGGACGCCCATTCCGGCTCTTCGGTATGCACGCCTACCCGCTATGGGCTGTTGACCGGGCGTTACTGCTGGCGCACACGGCTTACACGCGGCGTGCAAGACGGCTATGGCCCGAGTTTGATAGATCCCAAGCGGATGACGGTCGCTTCGCTGCTGAAAAACGCGGGATACAGTACCGGCATTGTCGGCAAATGGCACCTGGGTTTGGATTATGAATGGATCAATAAAGATGAACAACGGATCGATACCACCAAGCCCATTAAAAACGCGCCGCCAACTTATGGATTTGATTACAGCTACATCATCCCCGCCTCGTTGGATTTCCCGCCTTATGGCTACATCGAAGGCGACCGTTTTGTCGAACCGCTTAGCCATACGCAGGAACGGATGGCGTTCCCTGAGTTTTTGCGTAACGGCCCGGTTGGAGAAACGTTTGACTTTGAAAAGTCTCTGGATCATTTAACCGAAAAAGCCGTGGAATTTATCGCGGAAAAATCCCACAAGCCGAATCCGTTTTTCTTATACTTCCCGCTGACGGCGCCGCATAAACCCGTTATACCTGCAGAACGCTTTGAAGGCAGCACCGAACTGGGCCCGTACGGCGACTTTATTGCCCAGGTTGACTGGACTATTGGGCAGGTGCAAAACGCGTTGGAAGATGCCGGCGTGAAGGAAGATACTTTGTTGGTGGTAACGAGCGATAACGGCTCGTTTATGTATGAATTGGATGCGGATGCAGCCGATCACACGATGGATGAAACCGTGCAGGGATACCGTCCCTCCAACCACCGGGCGAATCATATCTTGCGCGGCACCAAAGCCGATATTTGGGAAGCGGGACATCGTGTACCCTTCTTTGTGCAGTGGCCGCATTACGTCCAGGCGGGAACCTTCTGCAAAAGCACCATCTGCCTGACCGACTTCTTCGCCACCTGTGCGGAAATTACCGGACAGTCCATCCCCGAAAACGCAGGGGAAGACAGCTTCAGCTTCGCACCATTATTGCTGAACAACCGGCAAATGGAGTTGCGGCCGCCGGTGATTCACCATTCCGCAAACGGCACTTTTGCTATACGTGAAGGCGATTATAAATTGGTATTAAGCAACGGTTCCGGCGGGCGTGAAACACCTAAGGGCGATCCCTTTAAAAAGCCTTATAAACTCTTCAATCTGCGTAACGATATTTCTGAAACCAACAACCTGGCACCCTCCAGCAAACGCGATGAAAAACTCGAACCCATCGTGCAGACGTTTCGCAATGAAGGGCGAAGCGTGCCGGTTAAACAGTGGTAATCAGAAAACTGGTACATCGTCACACATGAATTGATGGTAGCCTCGCCGTTGTTGCCCCCCTTGTTTAAGGGGGGTTGGGGGGATCGAAGCACGCTTCCAACGACGCAAAATCCCCCAGAGCCTACGGCTCCACCCCCTTATGCAAGGGGGTTGTGGCACTACGCTAACGCTTGTGAATGACTGATCCCACTCGTTTCATGTGGATGATTAAGTTATAACCCATCATGTCAGCCTTGATGAACTACTAGAGTCGTTGCCAAAGGTATGTTCGTTTTGGGAGGGCGGGGCTCCCGCCGGGCCGGAAGCTCAGTACATATTGATCAGAACGTATTCTGTCAATCGTTATATTCAAATCGGTAGGGGCAGAAAAGGTACTGTTCCTGCCATCCCATAATTCAGGTAAACTATACGATATAAAAAGTGGAACGATTGTCTCTATTTGTCTTCGGGCACATAGAGTAGTTGATAGAAGTATGTTTGTTTTGGGAGGGCGAGGCTCCCGCCGGGCCGGAAATCCCGGTTGTGTCAATCAAAACACTTTTTTTGGCAATCGCTATAAAACCGGAGAAAAGCATGGCTATGCAAGCTGCAATTCAACAAGAGATATCCGCTCCCCCTGCCAAACGGCTGTTCAATGTGGATGAATATTACCGCATGGGAGAAGTGGGAATTTTCCAACCCGGAGAACGGGTGGAATTGATTGAAGGGGAAATTTATACAATGGCGCCGGTGGGAAAACTGCACAATTCAATCGTTCTCCGTTTTAACCGCATATTTTCCCGGTTATTTTCTCAGCAGGCTATTGTCAGTGTGCAATCTCCAATCCGGCTAAACAATCAAGCGGAACCGGAACCCGATATTGCGTTATTACGACTGGATGATGATCTATACGCACAATCATTACCGGCACAAGAGGATGTATATTTGTTGGTCGAAGTCAGTGGAAAAAGCCTGCCTTTTGACCGGAATACAAAATTGCCTCTGTATGCGCAGCATAATATACCCGAAGTTTGGATTGTAGATGTGAACAAAAATACCATTGAAAAGTTAACAACGCCCAAAAATGGAGAATACACAAAAACGGCGGCATTTAAAAAAGGCGGCTCCATCACGGTAGATGCGTTTCCTGAAATTGAAGTCCCGACGGATTCATTATTATTGGAATAGAAAAATTATTGGCACAGAAAAAGGCAAAACGATGGCTGTACAACCCGCAATTCAACCAGAAGTGTCTACCCTGCCAAATCGGCGGCTGTTCAATGTGGATGAATACTACCGCATGGGTGATGCGGGGATTTTTCATCCGGAGGAACGCACGGAATTGATTGAAGGGGAAATATTTACAATGGCGCCGATTGGGATTGGTCATGCGGCTTGTGTAAGCAGAATCCACCGAAAAGTAGCGGATTTATTTGCTGAAAAGGCATTTGTTCGGGTACAGCAACCCGTGCAATTATTCGGCGAATCGAATTTGCAGCCTGATATCGCTTTTGTGAAACCGAAAGAGAACGATTATGAAGACGCGCATCCAACAGCGGAAGAAATTTATTGGATTATAGAAGTCAGCGATACGAGTTTGCAGTATGACCGGAATATGAAACTCCCGGTGTATGCCAAAGCAGGCATACCGGAAGTTTGGATTGTGGATATGAAATCACAAGTCATTGAACAATACACGATTCCCTCAAACGATATGTATAAAAAACTGAGAAAATACAAAAAAGGGGAAGCGTTAGCAACAGTTTCTTTTCCCGAAATCCCAATCGAGAGCAAGTTAATCCTTCCTGAAAGCGAATAACGTAAAGGTATAACGATGGCTGTACAACCCGCAATTCAACCAGAAGTGTCGACTCCACCACATCGGCGGCTGTTTACTGTGGATGAATATTACCGCATGGGAGACATTGGCATAATTGAACCGGAAGAACGCACGGAATTGATTGAAGGGGTAATTTATCAGATGGCGCCGATTGGGAATCATCATTCGTATATTGTGAACAAACTCAATGAAATCTTTGTGCGGCAATATGCTCATCTCGCTCAAGTCAGTCCGCAGAATCCAGTCCGGTTTAACAACCGTTCCGAACCGCAGCCCGATTTGGTTTTGGTGAAACGGAACGATCCCAAATATTCCAAACAGCATCCAGCACCGGAAGATGTCATGCTGATTGTAGAAGTCAGCGGCTCATCGCTCACCTTTGATCACAAAACAAAACTGCCGCTCTACGCGAAGGCCGGTATCCCGGAATTGTGGATTGTTGACATTGAGAAACAAAAGGTAGAAAAATACACTGATCCTTATTCCACTCAATACCGGGGAAAAGTTGTTTATTCATCCAACGACAAGATTTCGATAAATGCGTTTTCTGATATTGCAATCCATTTAAACGGGATATTTCCTATTTCCGATTCAAGATAAAGGTAAATATAAAGGTGTTGTTTTATGGCGTCTGAAATTCGTTGTTCCGGCTGCAACCAAAGCATTCAAGTTCCATTGACTCTTTCCAATGCGACCACGCAGGACGATGCGGTTTATAAATATTTACGCAATCTGGGGTGGGAATTCACCGCGCGCTTTTTGTGGGTATGCCCGGATTGTTTGAGCGCGTCCACCAGCCCGGCCACGCAGGCATTGCCCGGCCGGCTGCATGAAAAAGATTGGCAGCAAAAACCGTGATGCGAGTTTCATCCCCCTACATTATTTTTCCGCTATTGATAATGCTGCAAGGCGTTGTATTTGCCGCCGTTCAGTATATAGCAAGCGGCACGGTCGCGTTTCCGTTGGATGACACCTATATCCACCTGCAATATGCCAAACAGATCGCGCTGGGGAATTACTTTCAATATCAGGCCGGTATGCCTGCCTCAAGCGGGGCGACCAGTTTTTTATATGTGCATGTTTTGGCATTGGGATATTGGATCGGCTTTCGCGGGGATTGGTTCTTTCTATGGGTGTTTTTTACGGCGTTTGCTTCCTACACCGCATTGGGATATTTTTTGTTGAAACTGGGGAACACCTTGCGCTGTGAGATGGTGTCGTATTCGGCACTTGCTCTTATTTTGGTTTCCGGCTGGTTGGGATGGTCGTTTTGGAGCGGCATGGAAGTGGTGCTGTTCAGCGCGCTTCTCACCGGAACGGCATGGAAACTCTTTACTCAGCAAGACCGTGATGCGGCCATTTGGCTTTTGGCAGGGTTAACCTCGTTGTGCCGCCCCGAAGGCGCGTTGTTTTTGGGGTTGATTTTACTGATGAAATTCGCTTTCGATCTGGCCGCAGGAAAGAATTTAGCCTCAATCGTTAGCGGTATACCACTGATAGGATACATTTTCATTATGGCCGGTGTTCTGCTGCCTCCGTTGGTGACCTATTTGACAACGGGCACCTTTTCCAGCAACGGGCTATTGGCAAAGTGGGTGTTTTATCATCCGCTGATGACCCTCCAAGAGCAGATCAGTCAAATCGGTACGAATGTAGGCGAAATGCTTTTGTTTTTGAGCGGCGTATCATCGTTAATGAATTCGTTGTGGGATTTTGTGCTGCCAGGGACTCTGCCTGCCGCACTCATTGGATTTGGCCTATTGGTTAGCCGGCCGGAAAGCCGCAAACCTGCATGTATGCTGTTTATCCCGTTGCTGCTTTCCGTGTTTTTTATTGCCACGCTTGAGGTGTGGCATTTGCATGGGTTCCGCTATATCGCGCCGTTTATTCCATTGCTCTACTTCTTTGGATTGTTAGGAATACAAAAATTGATCCATGCCGGATTGCGTTCACCGCAAACCGCATTCACCGGATTCATTGCAGTTTTGTTGATTGGCTCATTCACGTTTTTTCCGCTGTGGCTGATGCGCTATGCGGAACACGGGACCATGATTGCCCACAAACAAAAACAGACCGCCGAATGGATCAACCGCAATTTGCCGCAGGATACGCGGATTGCCATTAATGACGCGGGAGCGTTGG
>CAYVAZ010000236.1:0-8011 GCA_964449065.1 uncultured bacterium | reverse complement strand
AAGATAAGAGATGAGGGCGAAGAGAGCGATTGCTCCCTATGACGCAGTCGCGTAAATAGAGGTTTATTCCTCCCGAACCCTCACCCCGTCCCTCTCCCAGTGGGCGAGGGCGGTAGATTCAGCGAACGATGAGAAAAACGGGCCTATCATAATGTAGTAAGTAACATGAGTATTCAGTAACATACTGATAGATTTAACGTTAAGAAAAAATGAATGGGGTTAACGCATCAGATAAAAAAACTGGTGATTAAATTCAAACTTCGAAAGATGATAAACGTTATACCAAACCGCCTATGCCACGGCTGCAAATATTTTTTGCCGCGGGCGAGAAGAATACCGAGTGTTATCAGCGGAAAATACAACAAAAACGCTATGATCGAGATGGGAACATGGATTTGCAGCAGCAACGGCATAGAAGCCGATTCTTCCACCACCATCTCCACCACAGAACGCTTCCATTCAATATACAATACCAACAACAAATCGGTAACAAACGCGACACTCATTAAAGGGATATGAATCCGGGGGGTTCGTCGGTTAAATAAACCGATGATAAGTAAAACCATCACAACTATAGAAACGATCTTAAACATAAAGATAACAATCAATAACCGGCAATTTCCCGAAAAGCCGAATTCAGATAGACTGTATTAAACTCCATCCATGAAAGCATGTGAAGGAACAGGGAATCGTAAATGGCACTTTCGCATATTATTCGCCACCGCGAAGAACGCAAATCGCTTGATGAAAACGCCTTGTGGTGCAAAGAAAAATCCAAAGAGGTTCACGTGTGCACAATCGTAAACGAAAGTGCCAGCGGTATGTTGATCCGCTCGGATGAACCTTTGGATCTAGGCGATGATCTGTATTTGCTAACCCCCTGTTTTGGGGAACCGCTCACACCGGAAACTCTTACCCCGCGCCAACTGATGCGATACCCCGTGACCCGCATGGGCAAAGTCGTCCGGCTTGCATCACGAAACGAATTCGGTATCCAGTTTGCCGAAGAAAACACTTCGGTTGAATTCCGCCGCTGGTACCGGGATAAATCGGTATTGTACTCGTTTCTCACCAAACACGTGGCCGTAATTGTAATGGAAGGGGAAATTAATCTGGAATCCAGCGTCTTGCTGCAAACGTTGGTAAACACCTTCAAACGCCAAGTATCTGAATTTGTGTTTTCTCTGGAAAAGATAACCGGGTTTGTGGGGGCAGCCGGTTCCGTGGTAAAAAGCTTATTCAAAACCTGCGAGTCGGAATCCCTCGTCACAACAATTATTTATGGAAGGGATCACAAGAATACAGAACAACTCGTCCAGAATTTAAAAGGCGAGTGTATTTTCTGCTGCAATGTTTCAAACACCTACAATATCCATACCACGCTGTCCGGTAAGCAGGCACCGGTTCAACCGATACCGGCAGATATCCAAGATTCCCACCCGGAATCACCCGCATCAAACGGGTTGAGGTTTTTGGTCGTTTCCACCAAAAAAACCAATCACAAGAAATTGCTGCTCCCCATCGAAGACAGCGGAGAGTCCGTGATTGCCGTCACACTTATGCACGAAGCCGTCAATAAAATTTTAGAGTACGAACACCATTATGTTGTCATCGATATTGAGTTGCAAGAACTGAATTTGTTAACCATGCTCAATCAAATCGTATCAAAAAAATTAAGTGTTTATCCCGAACTGATTATTGCCGGACCGAAATATGTAGACGAAATCGTCAAAGCGGCAATTCATTTACCGGTACATTCCTACATCATCAAACCCTATACCGACCGCGAATACCGAATGACAATCGAAACAATCCTCACCGAATATGAAAACCAGCGTTAAACACCTTAAAGATATAGACGTATGATGAAACTCATTTTATTGTTTAAAAACTTATATTTACTGTATAATTAAAATTATATTATTAAAAATTATTGATTAATATCATATACGTTCATTTCTATCTATATACAACTTCTATCCACCTCATAAAATCATTATATAAAATTAACGATTCTTTAACATAAAGGATTTGCTTTTCAAGAATTTTTCCTTTACAGTTATGTATCTTAAATATCGGAGGAGAGTAACTATGTTTCACGCATCAAAAATTATTGCCGCATCAATAGCCGTTTCTATAACCGGATCCGTTGCCATGTCACAAACCCGCAACGGATCACCGCAAGACGCCGGGGTCAATGTATTGATCCCCAATACCATCGTATTTGACATGGATGTTGACAACAACTCAAACTGGGAAGGATATGCCAGCAAGTTAGGGGATGGCACATTGCTTTTAGCCGTGAACACCTTCGGGGATAACGGAGGGGAAAGAGCGGGAGTGGTTGCCGTTCGACCGGATGGAAGCCTCGCCGAATACGCCGGCTATTACACCGATAGCGGTGAACCCTTTACCGAAAACATGGATGAAATCCGCCAAGACGGCAACCCGCCGACCATCGCGGGTGACCGCCGTCCCGGAAGCACCCGTTATATAGTTGGCAATGAGGCAACGCCGCAGTTTATCAGCGCGTTTGATAGCGATGGACGCTGGCAAAACGATTACTCTGACCATATTTGGGCCTGCCAAATCTTTGAACTGACACCGAACGGCCCCCAGCCAATTTCCAATGTGTTTGATCCGGTGTATGGCGGCATGACCGGACAGTTTGTCGGGAAAATCCGCAAAGGCGGAGTCGCGGCGTTATCCAACGGCAACTTTGTCGCGGTGGGCGAAGACCGCACCGAAGACCGCTTTGCCTTTGGCAGCATCGTTCGCGAAGACGGCAGCATCGTCAAAGGCCCCTTCAACTTTGATAACGATGGATTCAGCCACTCTTATTGGGAAAATTTAACCGCGTATGACGGCGGGTTTGCCATCCGCTTGGATTCTCCGAGAAATGCCGATGGGCCTGTTACCCTTCAGTTCTATGACAATGATGGCAATTTCCAAGGTTTGTGGGATCAAATTCCCACTGACAATCCGGACGATCCCTTATTTGATGTTGCCAATCCCGATGGGTTCACCACCTCCATCAATTCCGGCAACCGCGGCGACCATATCCGCATCCGCTCCAATATTGATGATAATAAAATTTACTATGCCGGATATGGATTGGACTTCTTTGGAACGAGCGGCTGGGTCTATTTAACCGTTATCGATGCCGGCACACAACAAACCATCGCCAACATTCGGGTGAATGAACAACCCCAAGACGAGAATGGATACGACAACTTCGCGCAAGCCCAGCGTGTCAGCTTGGATATCGACAGCAAAGGCAACGTTTGTGTTGCCTGGTCTGATAATGCCAATAGTGAAACATCCCAAATTGTCGCGCGCATTTACGACGCGGATTTGAATCCGGTCACGGAATCGTTTCTGGCGTTCCAAGATGCCGATTTAGGCTTTGGCTCACCGGAGGGTGAAATCAACGGTGTAAACACGCAACACTGCGATGTCGCCATGAGCGATACACAAATCTTAATTTCCGCCCGGTCCGCTTCCGGCATGATTGATCCGGACGGCGACGGAACCGCGTTTACCGAAGCCAACCAAAACGTCATCACCGTTTTAGAAAACCCATTCGCCGGCACCCATGTCAACAACTGGAGTTTGTTCTAAACGCTTCGATTCACAAATACCATTGCGAAAGGGGCTTGATTCGTCAAGCCTCTTTTTCATTCTTATCTTCACGCCCAATAGATATTCAAAACAAACTTGTCAATCCATTTACAGCAAGATAAAGTATCTGTAAATTAGATTTTAGGTTGGATCCACATGCCGCAAGAACCGGAATACCAAAAGCCCAAACACAAAAAACGCTACTACTATCAGCAACTCGGAGACTTTCGCGAAGAATTGCGCAACGCCATCCCCCGCGATGAGCTGCGCGAACTGCACAAGGCGGTCTGGTGGAAGCACTTTTTGATTGTATTTCGCCAAGTGGCCTTGTGGGCGGTTGCCGTTTGGATTGCCTTGCAAAGCAATAACCCGTTGATATGGCTTCCCTGCTCTTTTATCATCGGATTTATCGTGTTTGATTTTACCGTACTGCTGCATGAAGTGCTGCACAAAACCGTCCTCACCAAACAAGGCCCGTTTCTCACCAAACTGTTAGGCTGGCTTTATGCTTTGCCCAGCGGCATCTCCCGCTCTCAGTTCACCCGCTGGCATCTGGATCACCACGACGAATTGGGCGATTGGGATGACGACCCCAAACGCCATCACCTCACCCCCAAAATCAACAAACGCTGGTACAAATTATTGTATATGACCCCGGCCCTCTTCCCGATCTATTTTCGGTCGGCGGCCAAAGAGTGCGCGACCTATCCCGAGCCCTTGCAAAAGCAAATTGCGTTTGAACGCAAGATCACCATCGGCCTGCATCTAGCCATTATGATTTTGTTGATTGCGTTTGCGGGTTGGATGACCTTTTTGAAGATTTATGCCATTCCCTATTTTTTTGTGTTCCCGATTGCGTTCACGATCAACCGCTTGGGGCAGCATTACAGCATCAACCCGAAAGACATCGCCGGATGGTCTACGCTCATGAAAGGCAGTTGGTTCTGGGACCGAGTGTATTTGTTCTCCAACTACCACTTAGAGCACCATTACTTTCCGGGGGTACCCTGTTACAACCTGCCGAAATTGCAGCAGAAACTATGGCCGCTCTTTGAACGCCACAACATCGAACCGCAAACCTACGGCCAAGTTCTGTGGGGATGGTTTGTGCTCAACAAGCCCCCGCACACCGATTGGAGCAAAGAAGAAGCAAAAGTTTCAAAAACAGCAGCCAATCCAACCGCCACGGTTTGATTGATGTAATGAACTATCTCATTTCACTATAATTTATTATCAAAAGAGGGGATACATCAAATATCCATCAAATATTTCACGCCAAATTCATATTCTCTATCTTCAATCTTATCAATTAGTTATAAAACATTTTTGAATACCCTATTTAACCATTCTTGAAAAACGTCAAATATCCATCAAATATATACTAACCATTTGTGTACGCCCAATAGGGTACATACTTCGCGCTTTTCCTCTTTGAATTTGGATCATATAATTTGTACTGAACAGTACAAATAATCATCTGACGAATTGAATTCATCGATACTTCATCCTGAGTTGATAATCAACCTTTCATCAAGCCAACAAAAAGGCGAGAAAAAACTCCCCGCCTTTACAATTTATCAAAACGTATTGATTACTTTCCGTTATAAGATGCTACCATATCCACCAAAGTGATTTGTTTGATTTTATCGGCATTGCCGGCTTGGCCGAACGAGGTCATGCGGTCAACACAAACTTGCTTCATCGCGGCGCGTGCCGGCTTCAAGTAATAGCGCGGATCAAATTCTTCCGGCTTTTCGGCAAACGCTTTGCGGATGGCCCCGGTAATGGCTAACCGGTTGTCGGTATCGACATTTACCTTGCGCACGCCACATTTGATTCCCCGTTGAATTTCTTCTACCGGAACACCAAATGCTTGCTGCATATTGCCGCCATAATCATTTATGATTTTGACCAATTCTTCCGGAACGGATGAAGAACCGTGCATGACCAAATGGGTATTCGGCAGTTTTTTGTTGATTTCTTCGATTCGGTCCATTGCCAAGATATCGCCGGTGGGTTTGCGGGTAAATTTGTAGGCTCCGTGGCTGGTACCGATTGCAACCGCCAACGCATCCACGCCGGTTTTTTCCACAAAATCGACCGCCTCATCCGGATCGGTCAATAAATCTTCCTTGCTAAGTTCCCCTTCAAAACCGTGGCCGTCTTCTTTGTCGCCTTTTCCGGTTTCCAAACTGCCGAGGCAGCCCAATTCACCTTCAACCGATACGCCTTTGGCGTGGGCCATTTCCACAACTTTTTTGGTTACGTCCACATTATAGTCGTAAGAAGCGGGTGATTTGCCGTCTTCTTCGAGCGAGCCGTCCATCATAACGCTGGTAAAGCCCATTTCAATCGCGGATGCGCAGGTTTCCGGGCTGTTGCCATGGTCTTGGTGCATCGCGATCGGAATGTTGGGGTGCAGTTCGGACGCGGCAATCATCAAGTGGCGAAGATAATTGTCATTCGAATAATTTCGGGCACCGCGGCTGGCTTGCACGATGACCGGTGAGTTGGTTTCCACGGCGGCTTCCATAATCGCTTGGATTTGTTCCATATTGTTGACGTTGAATGCAGCGAGTCCATAATCATTTTCCGCGGCATGGTCGAGCAGAGCCCGCATGGGTACGAGTGCCATAATTTCTTCCTCCGGTTGTTTTTTTTGCGTTACACTACACACGAAAATCATTTATTGTAAACGGTGTAGATAGACACGCTGTAGATACTCTCTTACTTAAAGATGAGTTTATCCGGTCACTCATGAAACTGAAGCCAAACTACCGGTTTGTGATTCAGTCTTAACGTAAGTAGAACAGAAAGGGATTAATAATGGCTGAAAAAGTAAAAATTAACCCCCAATCTATTGACCAAAGTAAAATCCTTGCCATCTTTTGTTTGGTGATGGGCATCGTCTCCATCCCCACCGGATTTGTGGTCTTTGGAGCCGTGGTCGGTATTATTGGCATTATCTTTGGGATCTGGCATTGGCGTAGAGGTTCTCCGGGACGCGTCATGGCAGCATGTGGAATAGGATTGTCAATCGTGGGCATTGCCGTCTCATGCTTCATGTTTTCTCTCTATATATGGATGATCGGCGAGATGCAGGAATCGTACCGCGAATCGCAGAAATCCTATGACCGTTGGATTGGCGTAAAAGCGCCGGATTTTGCCATGACCGGTTTGGACGGCAATAAACTCACGTTATCTCAACTGGAAGGCAAACGGGTGGTATTGGATTTTTGGGCGACATGGTGTCCCCCTTGTAAAGAAGAGATGCCTCATTTTATCCAACTGAAACATGAATACGGCGATCAAATCGCAATCGTAGGTATCAGCCATGAAGAGGTGGAAACGCAAAAAAAATTTGCCGAAGAATATGGCGTAAACTTTACGCTGGCCACTGTCGATCAATTGCCGGTACCTTTTTCAGGCATCCGGTCAATTCCAACGACTTTTTATATCGACAGCAAGGGTGTCATTCAACATTACAGCGTGGGCTATCACGGCTATGATTCAATCAAGCAAAACGCGATTCAAAACGATTATCAAGGTGAAGTGCTGACAGAACCAAGACCCGAAAAACCGGAAACGGAAGAACCATGAGTGAAATCAAACCGCCGAACGCAAAACATATCGGCATCGTGGGGTGCAGTGCCGAAGGGGCGGCTTTATGCTACCGCACCATCTGCGTGGAAGGCGCTGAATATATGGGAGAGCACAATCATCCCGAAATCTCAATGCACACCTACCCGCTGGCAATGTACACACCGCACTTCCCGCCTCAAAACTGGAAAGCGGTGGCCGATTTGATGATCGCCTCTACCGAAAAGGTGGCACAAATGGGCGCGGAATTTGCTCTCAGTCCGGACAACACCATCCATCAGGCGATGGATTACATCTACGGCAACATCTCCATCCCCTGGCTGCACATCGCCGAAGTGGTGGCGGATGAAGCCGTATCCAAGGGATATACCCATATCGGAATCTTGGGGACAAAATTTTTGATGACCGGACCTGTTTATCCCAATGCATTGGGAGCGAAAAATCTGCAATATAGTATCCCCAACGAAGACGAACAGGAAACCATCAACCGTATCATCTTTCATGAGTTGGTTTACGGCAAGTTTTTCGATGAGTCGCGGGCATACTTTAACCAAGTCATTGCCCGGTTGAAAAATGAACAGCATTGCGACGCGGTTGTTCTGGGATGCACAGAAATTCCCCTGCTGGTCATTCCAGCAGAATCGCCATTGCCTGTACTGGATTCAACCCGGCTGCTGGCACGCTATGCCCTGCTGGAAGCGGTCAAACAAGGGAAAACGGAATTACGCAAGTAAGTAACTGATGTTACGCAATCCATGATTGACGATTGCTTGAAAAATGGTTTTTGTTG
>CAYVAZ010000235.1:1998-8031 GCA_964449065.1 uncultured bacterium | reverse complement strand
AGCGGGTGCAAGCCTGAATCCAACCGAAAGGCTTTTGTCCGGTAGCCCACCAGTCGCGATACGAGCACTGGGAGGGCGAGGCTCCCGCCGAGCCACAGGGTTTTCACCTTACCCGACACGTTTCGCCTGTCAGTGCACGAAATTCGTGGGATCAAAAAAAGCGTTCTCCGAGGCCTCGTACCCTTTGGCCGCTGCTTTAATAATCGGAACGGGAAGAGATAGCCATGGCAAGAGTGGTTTCATCGGCATACTCCAGATCGCTGCCGGATGGCAGGCCGCGGGCGATGCGGGTGATTTTGATCCCTTTTGGTTTGATCATCTCTTGCAGATAGTGCGCGGTCGCGTCGCCTTCCATGGTTGGGTTGGTTGCAAGCATGACTTCTTTGACAGGCTCTTTAATGCGCTCAAGCAAAGCAGGGATGCCTAATTCTTCGGGACCAATACCATCGATGGGGGAAAGGGCTCCACCCAGCACATGGAAGACGCCGTTAAAGCGTGAGGTACGTTCGATCGCGATCACATCCTGCGGCTGTTCAACCACACAGAGCAGCGCATGGTCCCGCCCCGCGCCGGAGCAGAGGTTGCACGGATCTTGTTGGGTATACATCCCGCAGGTTGAGCAGCGTTTCACTTCATCGGCCAATTGAGTGATCGCTTCTGCCAGGCCGGTGATTTCTTTTTTGTCCCGTTTGAGCAATGCAAACGTTAAACGCTGCGCCATGCGCGGACCGATGCCCGGCAACTTTCCCAACTGTTTGGCAACCGCGTCTACCGCCGGGATGAGTGAGGTGGAACGCTGTACGTCGGAAGAATGGCTCATGATGTGATTCCGGGAATCGGAAGGCCTCCTGTGAGCGACATCATTTTATCTTTCACATGTTCCTGCACACGGTCTTGTGCTTCATTGGTGGCGATAATGATCAGGTCTTCCAGCATGTTTTTGTCTTCGGGTTTGAGCAATTCCGGATCGATTTCGATTTTGACCATCTTTTGCTTCCCATTCATGGTGACGGTGACCATGCCGCCGCCGGATGAAGCGGTGACTTCTTCCCGTTCCAACTCGTTCTGCATGTCTTCCATTTTTTGTTTGAGTTGGCCGGCTTGTCCCATCAAATTGGCGATATTCCCTAAGTTTCCTAAACCTTTCATATTATTCCCTCTTATCCCAGGGCGTTGCCCTAGGCTATGTTATGTAACCCCATTGGGGTAAATCTTCATATTAGAGAATTACGTTCTAAGAAAAACGAACGCATCTTCCGTCCCGGCGAGAGCCTCGCCCTCCCAAAAGAAAAACCCGTTCTCAATACGCTCCCTTGCCGAAGAGTACGACCGGAATGGTACGCAGCATAATGCTGATGTCGAACAAGAGAGACTGGTTTTGTATGTAATAGAAATCATACTCCAAATTGGAGTATAACGGTAAATCTTTTCTGCCGCTGATTTGCCAGACACCGGTGATGCCAGGCGTGACCGAAAGACGCTGGCGCTGCCAGGGTTCATACGAATCGACGATAAACTGCATTTCAGGCCGGGGGCCGACCATGCTCATTTCGCCTTTCAGCACGTTGATGAGTTGCGGCAGCTCATCCAAACTGGTACGGCGCAGCCATCTGCCTATAGGGATAACACGCGGATCGTTTTTGGTAATGGGAGCCTCTTGATATTCATTAACCTGATAGTACATGGTGCGGAATTTGTACATGATAAATGGCACGCCGTCTTTGCCGACGCGTTTGTGGCGGAATATGGCCGGACCGGCTGAACTAAGCCGGATGCCGATGCAGATAAACGGGATGATCGGCATGGTGCAAAACAGCATGATCGAGGCGATGGTGATATCCATCGCGCGTTTGCAGAGTTGCTCGAATGGGGTAAGCCCACCCTGTCTCAACGTTTTAAAAGCCAGGTCATCAAAGCCTTCCATTTTGATGCCGCCGGTGGCCATATCAAACATTTCAGTGATCAGGTTGTATTGGCGCACGCGGGTTTGTTCACCGCATTGAATGACCAAATTTAAGAGTTCACGCTTGGTCATGTTGGGATTGGTGAAAAAGATTTGATCCACCCCAAGGGTTTTTGCCCAGTCGGTGAGTTGGCTGATAGGTCCGAGAACCGGCGTTTGTTGGAATCTCTCTCCCTGCTCCAGATGATCGTCTATAACCCCCATCAATTCATAGCGCTCATCCGGCATGTTTTGGATGGAGCGGATCACCTTTTGCGATTGCTCTCCACTGCCGACGACTAAGACCCGCAGTCTGCCGATGCCTTCATGATAGAGCAGATTTTCCAGATAGTTGAACAGCAGCCTGGATGTCACCAAAAAGCAAAATGCCAGCAGCGATGACAGAATCAGAACCGATCTGCCTAAATCGAGCCCTTTGAGAAGAAACGCAACCGCCATTGAGACAATCAAAAACAGAAACACCATCTTGACGAGTCTGTTAAATTCATCCATCGGCGTTCGCTGGGTCTGCCTTCGGTATAAATCCAGCGAGGAACAGATTACGATCCAGGTAATGATGATGAACGGCATGGCATACAGATAGTTTTGAATGGGGTTCAATTCGCCGGAGAACGATTCGGGTAAAAATCCCAAAAAGGGATAGACTTCGGAGCGGATGAAATCGGAAAGGTAATAGGCCGTGAACCAAGCCAAACAAGCGAAGAGTGCATCGAGAACAATTAAAAAGCCCACACGAAAGGTAAAGATCAAATTGCCCAGCAGGTAGCGTTTCCAAAGACGGCTGGGTTCTAAGCAAAGGCGCCAGAACCATTCCAGACCGGCTTTACGCATCCAAACCGGGGCGCGCCGGATTTTTTTGGCGGTATAGTCAAACAAGCCGCCGACGCCCCAGGCGACGGGGACATTTAAGGTACACAAATGCTTTTGAATCCAGAGTTCTTGTTTGGGGGCCCCCATGCCGACCATGAGGATATCCACGTTGGAATGGCGGATAGTTTCGATGAGGCGCTCTTCTTCTTTGCCTTCAAAAAAACCGTGATGGGTGCCGGCAATGATTAAACCGGGGTATTGGGATTGAAAGTCGTTCGCGGTTTTTTCGGCAACCCCTATTTCTCCACCAACCAAAAAGATGCGGTACCCCTTGTCCGCGGCACGCTGCAAAAACTCGGGTAAAAGATCGTTGGCGTTCAGGCGTTCGGGCAAGGGATGGCCGAATAGACGGGTGGCCCAGACCACACTCATCCCATCCGCGTAGACCAGATCAGACGCGCTGATCGATTCGCGGTAGTCCCGGTCGATCCAGCATTTGTTGATACAATCGGCATTTAAGTAAGACACCTGGTGGGGATGTCCCGATTGCACAAACTCATCCACCCGGTTGAGAAATTCTTCGCTGGTGAGCGAATCGATATCAATCCCTAACAATCGGCTGCGTACCATTCAATATTCAATCCTAAACAAGATTCCATACCCGCAGAGTTTAAAAAGTATACACGAGGGATTCAAGCGGGTTAGGGATGGTGAAAGCATGTGTTATTATCTTGACTTCATATACCTTATGAGTATGATGAATGAGCACGGAAACGTAGAAGAGGGGCGCAATGCCCGTCATCGTGAACATTGGTCTAACTTGTATGGGACTCCTGTTGGAAGGCACCAATACATGGACATAATGGTTACGAGTCAAAAGGAGACATACCATGTTGAACGCATTAGGACTCACAGCTACATTCTGGAACCTCGGCATTCCCGAAATGCTTTTGATTTTTGGGATTATCATCATGTTCTTTGGCGCCAAGCGCATACCGGAAATCGCCCGGTCGCTCGGGTCCGGCATTAAAGAATTTAAAACTTCTTTAACCGCACCGGATGAAGAAGAAACCAAACCCGAAGAAAAAATCGATGAAAATAAAAAATCCGAAACCACCCAAACCAATCCTTAAACCGGTTGTTCTTTGATTGAAATAACAGGTTGCCGGAGGTGTTGAGCCGTATAATAATCCAGTATGAAGATAAGCACGGAATATATTCATGATGTTGCCATCATCAATATCAACGGGGAACTGGATTCCCGCGGCAACCAAATGCTGGATAAAACATTGAAGGATTTAGCTGCCGCCGGTCACTACAAAGTTATTATTGATTTATCTTCCATACGTTTTGTTGGCAGCCAGACCGTATCACTTCTTGTTTCCAATCTGAAAGAGATTCGCGCTGGAGGAGGGAATATTAAATTTCTTAACCCCCAGCGCGCGGTCATGCAGTATTTAAAAAGCAACCGGATCATCGAGTTGTTTCAATGTTACTCTACAAAAAATGATGCCGTGCTTTCGTATGAATCATCAGGCGGGAAGCAAAGCGTCCAGCCCGGGCCGGCTTCTTCCGCCAAACCGGCGCAACGTCATTCGACCGCTTCTCCCGCAAAGACAAATCCTGCACCACGGCCGGAACCAAAACCGGCTCCCCCTCCTCCACCGAAAGAAGGGAAATCCGGCATTTCTCCTACCTTACAACTGAGTGAAAACTTACAAGCCGGCGAAATCTTGTATGCGAACAGTTGTATTTTGGCTTCGCTGGTCAAGTCTTTGGAAAAAAAGGGTATATTATCCTCGAAAGAGGCGGCCGATCTTTTGAGTTATGAAACCGAATAAGGAAGGGATTTGAACATGATTCCAGTGCAGCGTGAAGATAAAGGTGATGTAACGATTTTACGGATGCAGGGCGAACTGAATTTTGAAAACACCGTGTGGCTGCGGGGCGAACTGCACGACCTTTTGAAAGAAAACCGCAACAAACTGTTGTTGGATTTAGCGGGTGTCGATTTTATTTCTTCATACACTGTCGGTGTTTTTGTGGCCTTTTCACGCGATTTGCGCGACCGAAACGGCGACATTAAGTTTATCAACCTGCAAAAGCGTGTTCAGATGACATTTGACGCAACCCGGATCAACAAGATTTTGGATACGTTTGATTCGGAAGATAAGGCATTGAAGGCGTTTAAAGAGTAATCGAATGTAACGGCCTATTCGCTGCGTTATTTTTGACAACTGTTATTTTTGACAACTTGGCAAATCGCCACATAACATCCATAATAAATAGACGCGTTTTTCTAACCAATTTGCTAGTGTTGTGTCAACGATTAAATGATGGGGATCGATCCTCCCTAGCCCCCCTTAACAAGGGGGGGGACAACGGATAGCCAGCCGTTATTTTTTGATTGGCAAAATACTAGTATTGGTTGTAAACCTAACGTGGAGATACGATCATGGCGGATTTGGTGTTACACAACATTGATGAAGAGTTGTTAGACCATTTGAATGAAGTTGCCGAAACACGGGGCACCACCGCGCAAGAGGTGGCAAAACAGATGTTGGAAGAATGCAAGCCGAATAGTAAGGTAAATAGCGTTCATATGCTGCATGAAGTCCGTGCGGAACGCGACCGCCAAATTGAGGATTGGATGAAAGAAAGTACAGGATTAAGAGACGACTATTCACATCTTGAAAGATTGCGGGAAAAAAAGTGAAACTGACTTTGGATGCAAATGTTATAATCAATTGGTTTTTTAAGACCCCATTGCAAAATGCTTCCGATGAATTAACCAAATATCCATATCAATATTATGCTCCTGATCTTCTTGTTTCAGAGTACACAAACATCATTCGCAAATATGTATGGAATGATATGATTTCCATCTCGAAAGGTATGGAACTTATTGATCTATTTAAATCAACGCCCATCCATTTTGTTTCCTCCAATGAACTGATAGATATAGCATTCAAAACCGCTAACGAACTCAATCATTCTGCCTATGATTGTTTTTATTTGGCCGTTCCTCTCACAAAAGGAGGAATCATGATAACTGGCGATAAGAAATTTTATAACAAAGTCATTAAAAGTCCGTATAAAGATATAATCGCATGGATTGAAAATCCGCCTCCCATTGGAAACAATGATAACTTTGAATCTATTGATTAACTTTGAATATCAGAATTCACTTAACTCTCAACACCCCCTACCCGCCCAGCCAGCAGTTGGCGGGTTGGTAGTATTGAAAGGCTTTTTCGCGG
>CAYVAZ010000235.1:0-1898 GCA_964449065.1 uncultured bacterium | reverse complement strand
CTACCCGCCCAGCCAGCAGTTGGCGGGTTGGTAGTATTGAAAGGCTTTTTCGCGGCGGCGGAACTCTTTGGTATGGACAATGCGCTTGCCGTTGTTGTACTCCACTGGTATCACGATGTGCAGCATCTCATGGTACATAATAAAATCCACCACATAACGCGGGACAATCCGCCGGTCCAGCCAGCGGCTGATTACAATCAAGTTCAAGTGTTCGTCGTGGTATCCCAGCTGTCTGCGGCTTCGCTTGGGGCTCCAGGATATGTTTGTTTCCGGGATTTTATTGTCGAAGTAAAACGCGTTGATTTCCCCAAACGATTCGGTTAAATCGTAATATTCCCCTACCGGCCCGGGCAATTGTTTGTTGGTTCTGGCCTGACGGGTTTGCGCGTGGCGGGATTCCACGCGTGTGGTACGCAGATAATCTCTGTAACGGTTTAACCTGTCTTGTGGAGGCTTACGGCGGCTAACCCGAGCTAAGAGAATGTGAATTAACGATTCCAGCACCACATCCGGCGCGTCTTCTAAAATATCGCTAATGCGAATGCGGGTGATGCCGCCTTGAATCTTTGCCGTGCTTTTTAACGAGGTGTAGGGATAAAATTTCGCGTTGCAAACGGTATACTTGCTGGCCGTGTATTGTTGGCAAACCTCCGAAGCGATAGCCGCCAGCCGTTCTTCCGCGGGAAGGACATCCGCGCGTTCCCACAAAAAGGATTCATACAACTCCAACGCATTGGAATTTTTCTTCACAATGACTCTTATCCCTCATCAATAAAATCTCAATCGATTAGTATTTTAGGTCTTTACCGCAAAGCATCAAATAGTGAAAGAAAAAAAGTGATGAACATACGTACATGGGTTGAACATTTATTTGCTCCTCTTGCGATCTTGATCTCGATCTTCTCATATTTTCAGCCGGAAGGATTTGTTTGGATGAAACCACATATTCCGCTGCTGTTGGGGATCATCATGTTCGGTATGGGTGCCACACTTACATTGGTTGATTTTCAACGCGTGTTTCAACGGCCAGTGCTTTTGTTGGTTGGAGTCGCGCTGCAATACGGCATTATGCCCTTACTCGGATTTGGGATTGCGTTCTTGTTTGATATGCCGTCCGCGTTGCTGGCGGGCTTTGTACTGCTGGGGGCTTGTCCAGGCGGGACCGCGTCGAATGTAATCACGTATTTAGCGAGAGGGAATGTAGGATTATCCGTATCACTCACATTGTTCTCGACAGCCTTGGCCGCTTTGTTTACACCGTGGTTAACGTGGATCTACGCCCATCAGCAGGTAGAGGTTCCTGTCTTGCAACTGATGAAAAACACAATCTCTATCGTATTGCTGCCTTTGGTGGGAGGGCTGATATTGCGGTGGTTTCTGCAGCGGAGGATTCAGCCGGTTTTGCAGTATTTCCCTGTCTTATCCGTCGCAATTATATTGGCTGTGATTGCTTGTGTTGTCGCTTTAAACGCGGATAACATCCAGCAGATGTCTGTATTGGTTGGTGCCGGTGTGATTCTTCATAATGCAGGGGGACTCTTTTTGGGGTATTCCGCCGCACATTGTTTGAATTGTACAGAAGCAGAAAAACGGACATTGGCGATTGAAGTGGGAATGCAGAATTCCGGATTGGCAACAGCGTTGGCGTTAGAAAGTTTCGGCACATTGGCAGCATTGCCGGGTGCGTTATTTAGCCTGTGGCATAATGTGACGGGAAGCATATTGGCAACGGTGTGGTCCCGGCAATCCGCAAAGGAAAGCCCCCATCAAGATGATGAGGGCTAGCAGTCTCTATTTAGGGCAGCCACGGGGGGCACCCACAACATTTTTACAGATTAAATAGTTATACCATTTGAAATAAAAAATGTCCGTTATATTGGTAGGGTGGGCTCAACACT
>CAYVAZ010000234.1:0-8040 GCA_964449065.1 uncultured bacterium | reverse complement strand
CCCCCTTAATAAGGGGGGAAACAACGACAGATTCTGTCTATCCAACTCTGAAATGCGCTATCTATTCAAACCGGATTCGCTCGAATATGTGAACAGAATGAAAGAAAAAGCGGCTTGAGATTTCAAACCGCTTTCAAAGTCTTAAAAGTTGTAAATGCTTGGGATTAGTGGAGATTCCAATTTGTTACATTAGAACCGCCCGTGCTGCCGACGGGTACGGCGACACGCATGTTATCTACAAAAACAGGAAAATCCAATGCCGAGGCATCGTTATTGGTCGAGATGCCCACACGGAAAAAGCCGTTGGGATCATTGATATGCGGCAAATGCGGGGTGATATCAAACTCATACAATAAGGTTTTCCAATCATCGGTCGCGTCCGCATATCCGATTTCACGTGTGACGGTCGTAACGTTGGTATTTTCGTCTCCTTCAAGGCCGGAAACAATCGTCAACTGGGATTGAATCCATCCCCCAGGCACCGCTTCCGGAATCCGTACATCAAACAAAATCTCCCGCGCGTTTTCCCAGTTATCAAAATCTTGCTTGGCATTCAGCGTAACCACATTGGATTCCGCGTATCCTCCAACCGCAAACATCGTCATGAAGTTGTCCCCGGCGGAAGGCGGAACCTCGCCCTCGCCGGTTAACGCGTCCAATCCATCTAGCGGACCCCATCCACGAACCGAACCCGTATCCGGATCAATCTCCTCGAAGTCATACACCAGAATTTCCTCGACTTGAGGGATGGTATCCGGTGTCACGGCAAAGATGTTATCAATCCAAACTTCACCGACGGCATCGCCCGGCGTGGGGACAATAAATCCTTGAAAAAACTCCACTGCCGATACGGTGTTTTGCGAAGACAGCCGATCAATAAAAAACACAAGTTCATGCCATTGCCCCGTAATCGGGTTTCCATCTTCATCTGTTGGGATGCTGTCAAAACCTAAAATGTTGCCCCCGGGTAAATCCAAGCGGATACGCAGTTCACCGGTCGAACCTTCGGCAAAGAAAACGGACATGTGAATTTCACGCATCCCGGTCAAATCAACAGGACCGGTGGGGAAATTCATGGTACCGAATTGCCACTCGCTTCCACCATTGTCATACAGCACGACTAGAGCGTTTTCACCATCGAACGGTTCCGGAACCGGCTCGACAAACGATTGAATCGATCCGGCGGTCCATGCCCATTCAAAGCTTTCTTCGAAACTGGTGATATCCACCCGGTCTTGCGCCATAACGGTTGATGCCGTCACAGCCAACATAGCAGCACAAATAGTTGCCTTGCGAATCATGACTTTCCTCCAAATAATTATTTCATAGCTCATCACGAGCATAAGATATAAAAATCTTATGATTGAACCGCTTGAATTGCAAGGCGTGATTCGTTTATGCCCCGTAAGACAGTGGCATCGCCTTTAATCTTACCAAACGGAACAGTGGCGTCTGCTGCCCTGGGTTCATTATTTTGGGAGGCAGGCGTTTTTCCATAAAAGATACAAAATGCATTGCCGGGCGGCCAGATGGCGAGTTCGCCGATCTCCAAAACATCACGTACCGGCGGTTCGGTGATTTTGGTGGGAATCGAGAAGTAAATTTCATCCCCCCACGTATTGAATGAGGATTGGATTGGAAGAGAATCGTAAACGGCTTTTGCCGTCTGATTGTCATACAAATCCGCATAAAGAATGATTTCACCAATTGTGATGGATAGTTTCATAGGGGTTTGTATCCAAAAATTTTACAAAATTATACCGCAATCCCCAAAAGGATTTAAGTTGAAAATGAGTGGGAACAGTTATTTCGTCAACCCATAAATAATAGGCGTAAATGAAACGGTTTCATCCATATTCATCAGCCAAGAGATCTGGTTGGTGCCTTTTTGCAGCGGGACAGAAAAACGCATCGGCATGAGCGATTGACTTTCCATATCCCAAAAGCGGGTTTCATTGGCTCGCAGGGGAATGCCGTTTACCCAAATGCGGTCGGGTTCGGCAAGCAGTCGCGTATCACGCAGTGAGAAAATAAAGGGGGGGGGATTACCGGAAACCAAATCCATCCGATAGATGCCATCTTGACCGGCCTGAATTTCAAAAGTGATAAATGTATGCGCATGGTTCGCGTCGGTTTTCTTTTTTGGCAAAATAAACGAGGGTGTCTTGCCAATGGTTTTGGGACGGAGCGTTTGTTGGCTTACTTTGGAAGAAAATCCCACAGGAGTATCGGTATTCCCGCCAGCGGAATGAAATTGAAGATCGGTATTGGCGCCGGTCTTCTCTTTAAAGAACGGAAAGGAGTGTGAAATTTGGTTGGGGATCGTCTGTACCGCTTGCAATTCCAAATAATCAATCCCGACCTTTAACTCGTTGGCCTTTTCATTTTGGCCTTCCACCTGGATGGTTATAATCACCGGCTCCCCGGCGTGAAAAAAGAAAGAAGACGGGCTTTGATAAGATAGGGCTTGAATGGAATCGGCATATAAATCCAAGCGGTCTTCTATGCGATTATCCAGCAGGGAAAGGGAAATAATCCCGGAATCCGGTGATTGGGTGAACACGCCATGCAGGCGGTACCATCCGGAATATTCGATATCCGGAAGTCGAATGTCCAATTCAGCACCCTGTTGAAACGCGTCGAAGCACAATTGCTGGTTTTGGCTCCAATTCAACCCATAGGCCGTCATATCCTGGGGCTCAAATGCGCCCCCGTTTGCGGTGATTTTCGCCGACTCGGCTTCCATGACCGGTATCGGAAGCAGACGGTCCGAATCGAGTTTGTAATACTGTTTGCGGTTCGGTGTTTGTTGAAAGTGTCTTGCTTTATAAGGTGAAAGCACCGCATTGGACTGGGGTTGATTTTCTTGGTACCAATATACCACGATAGGAGAGGGGGAAGGGTTCATGCTTGCATGGCCGTTTTCTTTGGTTAGTTGGGTGAATTGTTCAAACGAAAACGGCATAGGCAAGAAGACTCTTATAAAAGACGTATATCCCTTCAGTGGTTGCGCGGAAGCGGAAAACGGGTGGGAATATTCCATTGGATCCCTGCCGGCATTTAAAAACGAGTTGACACTGTTGCCGTGTAAATCCAGCGTTCTCATTCCAGCCGCTGTTTTTATCGTAAGATCGGCTTGAGAATGAGTGTATTGGGATAGGGTCATCCCGGCAAGAAATCCGGTGGCGAACGATTGAAAGAGAATCTCATTTTGGGCTGTATTGGATAGGGGAGTCATGCGCTGCATGTCAAAGGGAACCGGCGTCGCTTTTTGTGGCGTTGTGTTGTAATGCCATAACGCGTGAAAGCGCGGCAGCGGTTTCGGCAAAGAAGCGACTTTTTGATAATACACGGTAACATGGACGGCTATATCTTTTTCCAGGTTATCATTTCGAAGAACCAGCCGTGCCTGTTCGTGAAAGGGCATGGGCAAAAAGCAATAGCCTTCATTGTTCTCGTTAGTTCCAATCAGCCAGGTTTTACCGCGGCCGCCAAAAAAATCAAACAAGGGAACCCGAACGGCGGGCTTGGCGTGGTGATCCCAATAAATTTCCAGAACCAAATCCCGCCCGAAATTGATATCTTGCTTATCCCATTGAATCTGGATTCCCCGAATCACAGCCGGTCCGGTGAAGGTGGCGAAATTGACCGATTCGGCTGCCAGCACATTGATCGGATACGGATCTTCCACAAAGGATTGATCCATTTTAAACGGCGGCTGTCCCAAGGTGTTCAGTGTCTTCGAAATGGCGGCTTGTGTGGTGCGGTGTGTGCTTGCAAGCGGCAAGGTAAACGGTTCTACCTTCGTTTCGGAAGAATAGGTCGTGTAATCGATTTCGTACGCGAAGAGATCGGTGGCAACGATTTTGCAAAATTGATCGTAGGGAATCGGAACAAAAGAAAACCCTCCACCGCTTTTGCTTTGGTGGATCCATTTGCCTGTAAAGGGCGGCAATTTTCCCGTAAACAAATCTTTGGCCGCGATTGTAAACAATGGTTTACTGCCGCCATCAATAAAAAACGACAGTTTGCCTGATGGGCCGGCCGCCCAAATACGGGTGATGGCTCCTGGGCCCATCATTTCCGCGATGACGTATTGATCCTGTTCTTTTCGAATATAGCCTTGATCGTCCCATCCTCCGCCGGTGCGGTCATAGCTGGACCATATACGGGGAAAGCCGTCACCGGGCTGATACAAATGTTCTACATTGACCGCGCGTTTTAATAAGGTGGAAACGGTAACGTCCGGTTGGTCTTTTGCAAAAAGAACCGGCGTAGTGAATACAAAAAGAATACAGAGGATCCACATCGTATTTGGTCCTGCCTGATGAGTCGTTAGAGAATTCTATATGAACCATGCGTGAATAAATAGGCGGTTTGTATGTAAAACCGTAACCCATAAAATTTGGGGCGGTTAGTGAATCTGCTGCGTTTGGACGGAGACTTCTACTTTCGCGTTATCCCGCAACAGCATTAATTGCAGAGTCTGATTGGGTTTGGTATTGATGATGGCTTCCCATATCTGCATCAAATTATTGGTATGGGCGCGATCCAAGCCGATGATGAGATCGCCCTTTTGAAGGTCTTTTTGGTAAGGACTGGATTGCGCCACATTCAAAACCTCAATGCCATTTTCACCCAATTGAATTTGCACCCCAGGAATCTTGCCGCGTTGTTTAAACCCCGTTTCAATAATTTCATTCGCCGAATTGACGATATATTCTGCCGGAATCACGAACGTCACACCCGGGGATTGTCCCACATGAAATTCGGTGGCAATCATACCGACCAACCGGCCGGACGGGCTGAACACCGGAGCCCCTTCATTGCCTGGATAGAGAGGGATATCGGTTTGAATGTATTTTTCGAGAGGAAAGAGATTGAGTTTGCGGTAATACCCGCCCACCATTCCGGCGACAGGAGAGGCAGGCATATCAAAAGGACGCTGGATGCTGAGAATATAGGAAGCAGGGGGAATCCAGCTGTTGTCTTCTAGAGGAACGGTATGCTCGAAGGTGACCTCATTGACTCGAATGACCGCGACACCGGTATGACTATCAATATTAAGCACTTTGGCAGGTATGTTTTGAGTGCTGTGATTGCCGATGTACACATCCCCCCCCAAAGTGGCGCTTCTGACTACTGTGCTGATGGTAACGAGATGATGTTGATCCACGGCGAACGCGATGCCTTTTACGCGGTTGTTGATTAACAGATGGTCTTTCAAACTGTTCATCTTTTGTTCGATATTGGTGAAAAACGATTCAAACTGCTGATAGGTCAAGTTGTGAGACGATTGGCCGGTAATATCCGAGAGAAGTGACTCATGATATTCTTTAAAACTTTCCAGATGGGTTTCATACCGCTGCATAATATGGTCTTGCGGAATTTCCACTTCCACGGAAAATACGGCTGAAGAGTAGCGGTCATATGTATCATACAATGCCAAGCCGCCTTGTGAAAACGCCTTGGAGAATGTTAGGGTCAAAAAAAATCCCATCCAAAACAGCCGGTTCATCAAATTGCACACACCCTTCGGTTTTGATTCATTGTTTCTTTGGTACTGTTGTACGTGAATATATATGCAAAGTAACGCTTGCACAAAGAACTTGTCATGTACAATAGGAAAAACAAAGAACTTGTACTCGTCATGAGATAACGGATATAAGACCAGTATATTTGATAAACCGATTTTTAAAATAGCAATTCCAGTTGTAAACGTAAGAATAATTATGACGCAAACACTGCCGACGTGGACTATATTGCAAATGGGAGATTTGCCGCCGGGTCAGGAAGCGGAAGGGGCTACCGCTTGCTGTACCTCTATGCTGATCCAAAGCGGCAACCGGCGCATTCTTGTGGATCCTGGCGGGTGTTTTGACCACAATTTTCAAGCGCTGCTTTACCGGCGAACCGGATTGGTTCCGGAAGATATTGACACAGTATTTTTAACCCACTTTCACCGCAACCACCGGTTAAATCTTTCCGTCTTCCGGAAATCGGTTTGGCTGATCTCACGCGTGGAACGGCATTGGTGGCTGGAGAGCACGCAATTGACGAAAGAAGAGGAGTATCAACTCAGCCGCCTGCAGCCCGCCGAAGACCACCCTTTGCCGGGGATTGAACTGCTGGCCACGCCGGGGCACACGCACGGTTCAACATCGCTGCTGACCGAAACGCGGGAAGGAATGTTGGTGGTTGCTGGAGACGCGGTGCTGTCATTCGATCACTTTGATTCGCTGGAACCTTCGTTTCATGCCGAAGATATGGATGAAGCGCGCAACTCAATCGAGCGCATTGCCAAAACCGCCGATTTGGTGGTGCCCGGGCATGATAACTTTTTTGTGGTGTGAGGAACGGAAAAAAAATCACCCCTCCCCCATCTGCTTAACTCTTTTTGCTAATTCTTCACCCTCACTCATTATTGATTATGTTCCGTCTATTCTAATGCATAATCGCCAATCCAATGAAAAAGATCTTGTGCCTCTGTGTCTTTCCCTAATTCATGCATTCTTTTATCAGCAGTTACTAACGGAATGTTGTAATGCATAGCCGTTGAAATGTATATGCAATCATAAACAGGGTGGTTATATTTTATTGCTAGTTCAATAGATTTCTCAATGAAACGTTTGGAATCAAAGAAAGCATTGAAATGATCCATAATTGCATTGTATACTTCGCCACATTGAATGAAATTCATTTCATTTTTCAATGATTTTTTCCAAATGACATTTCCAATCTCGGAACAGATCAAATCCGGTGCTAAAATCTCATACTCATCATTTTGCAGATGAATTGCTTGAGTGCTGAATTCCTCTTTGAAACACCATTTCACAGCAACGCAAGAATCGATAATTAATTTCAACGGTTTCTGTCCTCACGAATTAAATGAACGCTGTCTGTTTTTTGTCGATGAGCATTTTCTAGCCTGAACTGCTTTAAGAATTCCCTAGCTTTTTGTTTTTTGTTTGTTTGGTTCGGTATCAGGTTTTGCTCCAACATACTTTTTGCTTCTTCTTCAGGAGATACACCATGCAAATCAGCATTTAATTTTAGCAATTCAAACACTTGCTCATCTAAATTTGATATGACAATGGCTTTCATAGAACACTCCAAAGCGAAAATTATGTTAATTGTACAATAGCACTGGACAGTACAAAGTGTGACGGTATTTTGCTGAGAGTCCAGGTTATGCAGCCATGATAGTATTTCCTGTAAAAGAAAACTGTTATTACTAGAGCGTTTCAAAGTTGAATAGCCGCTACATGTATGTACACTTTGGACCTCTACGCAAACTTGAATTGCTCTTAAGTAAATCAAACTATACAATAGAACTCAAATACAAAAGATCAAAATCAAAAGATCAAAATGGAGTGCGTTTATTTAAAATTTCACTATCAATCTCCAATAATTTCGTTTAAACCATCTATTGCTTTGTGGATTTCTTCCGTTGAAGCGGATGCTATTTTCCTGCCAATTCGTTCCACGGATACTGTTCGGATTTGGCTGATCTTTATCCATGATTGCTTTGGAAGTTTTGTCGAGTTGATTTCTAAGTTTAGTGGAAATCCTGCCTTCTGTTCTTGGCTTGTTATGGCCATTGCGATAACCGTTCCTGAACGGGAGTTAAACACTTCATGGCTAAGAATGAGAACGGGACGCGTTCCGGCTTGTTCGTGTCCCTGGACTGGATTGAAATCCGCCCAACGGATATCTCCTCTTAGTATTCTGGCCATTCGCTAAATTCCTCTTCAGCACCTTCTTCCGCTAATGATTGCTCAAAAGAAGGATTAAGTTTCGCGCACTCCCGGGCCAAACGGCTACGTTCCATCCTTTCCAGTTTTTCATCAACCGCTGCTTGAATCGCCGTGCTTCGATTCGAAAATACGTTATTTTTAACCAGTTGATCCACCCGGCTTAATGTATGATTATCTAGAGTGATTGCAACTTTGCTTTTGGGCATGATGACACCTGAGTATGATAATATATCATACCATTGTATTCAAGCCGATGATTTTTTCAATAGCGTTTTGGATTAGC
>CAYVAZ010000233.1:0-8058 GCA_964449065.1 uncultured bacterium | reverse complement strand
TGGAGGCAGTAATGCCCGTATAAAAACGTTGAGAAATTTGAAATGCAGTACAATACCCCCCTTACATAAGGGGGTGGAGCCGTAGGCTCCGGGGGATTTTGCGTTGTTGAAAGCGTGCTTCGATCCCCCCCTACCCCCCCTTAATAAGGGGGGATAACAACGACAATCTCTTCGTTGCGTAACATGAGTAAAGTAAATTACATTACTATTGATTGGGGATATACCAATGACTTCTCGCCGGACCTTTATGCAAACCGCCGGTCTTGCATCGGCGGCATTAACCATGCCACGTATCGCCGGATCACAACCGAAAAACAAACCGAACATCATTTTCATTCTGGTCGATGATATGGGCTGGTCTGACATCGGCTGCTTTGGTGGAGAGATTAACACGCCCAACCTGGACCGCATGGCGGGTGAGGGCATCCGCTTTACGCAAACGCACAACACCGCCAAATGCTTTCCTTCCCGCGCGTGTTTGTTAACCGGACTGTACGCGCAGCAATGCGGGATGGGGAATAAACCGGCTCATTTTCTCAACTGCAACACCTTGGGTGATGTACTGCGTACGGCGGGATACCGCACCTTCTATTCCGGTAAACATCACGGGTTGGATAACCCTTTCGACCTTGGCTTTGACCGCTACAAAGGCCTGCGTGACGGTGCCTGCAACCATTTTAATCCCGGACAGCAGCGTAAAGGCGAACCAGACCCCGGCCGCAAACGCGACAACCGCACCTGGTGCTTTGATGACGAATGCGTGCAGCCCTATACGCCGGAAGACAAAGACTTTTATTCAACCGATGCCTTTACCGATTACGCGCTGGAATTTTTGGATACCACCAAAGGCGGGGATGATCCCTTCTTTTTATATCTCTCATACACGGCGCCGCATGATCCGTTGATGGCATGGCCGGGTGATATTGCCAAATACCGCGGCAAGTACAAAGAAGGATACGAAACCATCCGCAACCGGCGCGATCAAAAGCAGCGGGAGATGGGGCTGATCGATGACCGCTATCCGCAGTCGGAAGCCATTCATCCCGATTGGGATTCGTTATCGGAACAAGAAAAAGATGTGGAAGACCTAAAGATGGCTGTGTATGCCGCCATGATCGACCGGGTGGATCAATGCATCGGCACACTGAACGATAAGTTGGAAGAACTGGGCGTCGCGGATGATACTCTGATCATGTTCGCCTCCGACAACGGCTGCTCCGCCGAGGTGGTGCGGGTGGATGAAGACAAGCCTACAGATCTGATCGGCACCATGGCACGCTGGACATCGCTGGGCGGCGATTGGGCCAATGTCAGCAATACCCCGTTCCGCTTCTTTAAAAACTACAGCCACGAAGGCGGAACCTGCGCGCCGATGGTCGCCTATTGGAAGAACGGCATCAAAAACCCTGGGCGCATCAGCCACCGTATGGGGCATTTTATTGATGTCATGCCTACGCTGGTCGAACTAGCCGGAGCGGACTATCCCGAAATCACACGAGAGATGGCTGTGCCCGATATGGAGGGCGAGAGTTTCGCTGCCATTTTAAAAGGTGATGAAGCACCGCGAAAAAAACCGGTGTTCTTTCAATGGAGCAGGGGCAAGGCGGTTATTCACGACGGCTGGAAACTGGTCTCCTGGCGCGACGGCGATTGGGAACTGTACAACATGAACACTGACAAGACCGAAACCAACAATCTCGCTGGACAAAACCCGGATCTCGTCAAACAATACGAAGCCATGTACAACGATTGGTATAAGCGCGTGACGGTGTAAATGTAAGAGGTTTACGCTGACTTTAGGATGACAAGCAGCTGTTTTTTTCGTCTGGCTTAACAGGCTAGCATTCTTGGCATTCAATGGAAGCAATCAGTTGCGCCAATTCGATTTTAGCTAACGATCCAATTTGTAAATGGTATTACACCATCATCTATAATGATAGCGGCATGAAATGATCGTTACGGTTTTCTCATCCACTACATACACTAGGCGGTTTGTATCGTCTATTCTACGCGACCAAAACCCGGATAGATTTTCTTTCAGCGGTTCTGGCTTGCCGATTCCCTCAAATGGATTTTTCATCACTTCTTTGATCAATTGGTTAATTCGCTTTAACGTCTTTTTATCTTGGCCCTGCCAATAGACATAATCCGACCACGCTTCTTTTGTCCATACCAGTTTTTCAATCATGAGTCAAAGCGTGTTCTTCTACTTCGCCGGACCGGTATTGTTGGATGGATTTAGTAAGATGAGCGGCATTGGCAGGGCTTGTCAGCAAATAAACGGTTTCCATCAATTGGTTGAACTGACCCAACGACATCACAACCGCATCTTCCGCATTACGGCGCGAGATAATGGTGTAATCGGCATCTACGACGACTTCGTCTAGCACATGCTTTAAGCGGCTTCTTGCTTCGGAATAATTAATCACTCTCATGATGGATTCCTATTGTACGATTTGTTGTACAAGTATATCAATTTTTTTGATACTTGCAAGAATAATTAAGTGAATCCATATCCGAAACGGCGAAGACAGCTAAATCGTTGCGTCTTCGGTTGTAGCAAGCAATTTCAAAATCCCAGGTAACTTAATAAAACCAATCGCTTGGATTTTCAAAAACTACCCGATTACAATGTTCTGTTACTTTCAAAAAAATAATCTAATATCTCATAATAATAATAATAATAACAAACTGAATCCCCGAGTGATTTCCATGCATTTAGACTCCCATAGTACCATAGAATTCACCGTGGAAAATATAATAAGCGTCTCAATCTAATGATGCCAAAAATAATATGGAAAACAAGATTAAATAATACCAATCTATCAATAAATTTTCTTTATGCCATCAATAGTTATTTTGTGCCTACAACCACATAATTCAACGCAAACAGTTTTTTCTTATCGACCCACCCATCCAGCCAGGAAACGAATTGTGAGTAGTAGCGGTTGAGAAACATCACCACGCTGCCTACAACCGGAACGCGGGCGAACAGTGCCTTGGCAATCACCGATGGGATGTGGCCAAGGAAAGATAAAAGCCCGCCGGCAGGATGGATGTCGATGACATCAAAGCCGTTGCGTTCCAGCATGACGCGCAGGCCATGTTTTGTGTAGCGGAAGTAATCGTGCGGTTCATTATGCAAATAGGCCAAATGCGGAACGCTAATCACCAGCGATCCGCCCGGCTTTAGACAGCGGTGGAATTCCTGCAAGGCCTGTTCCGGCGAAGGCACATGCTCCAACACCTGCGAACAAAATACCGAGTCAAACACATTATCCTGAAAGGGCAGTTCCATCACCGAGCCGCTGCAATCCAATGCTTCACGCCGCTGCCAATCCAGCGAGACGACTTCATCCGCCTGCGCCAGCAGTTTGGTTTTGTAGGCGGTGCGTCCCGCCCCGGCATCAAGGCAACGGCCGCGAATGTGCCGCTCAATCGCCGGGAAGAGTACCTTTGACAAACTCACCCGCGTTGGTGAAAGGTAGAAATACGAATCCGACCCGGCGGTCTTGTCCGCGAGTTTGGCATCGGCTTGTTTGATGGAGTCGTATAGGTTCATAGGGTTTAGAGTTTAGGGATTAGGGATTCGATTTAGAGCAATTCAGATGTGCGTAGACGTTTTGTAGGGGCACATTGCAATGTGCCCCTACGGCAAGTGCAATACCAATTCTCTGTCTATCCAACATCACTCATCACTTGTCTGTACACATCATAATACTGCTGTGCGATTTTTTGCCAAGAATAGGATCGCGCGTGTTGTCTGGATTGCTCTCCCATCTGTTGGCGCAATGTCTTATCTTCGCAAAGGTCCATCAGTTTGTCTGCCAGCATTAAATCATCCCCAAAGGGAATGATGAAGCCGTTATGGTTAATCAATTCTTTTGTACCGCCGGTATTGGTTAAGATGAGCGGCAAGCCGCAGGCTAAAGCTTCCAACGCGGCGTTCGACATGCCTTCGGCATACGAGGGCAACACGAATACATCGCATTGCGGCAAGAGTGTTTGCATGTTTTTCCGTTCTACACGTCCCAAAAAATTCACCTGCGATGCGATATGCAGTTTGTGGCACAACTGCTTCAGCGGTTCTTCTTCCGGCCCTTCGCCCGCGATGTTCAACTCAAAAAGGATGTTGTTTTTCTTCAGCTGCTTACAAGCTTTGATTAAGATATCGATCCCTTTCCGGGGGATCAACCGCGCAGCTGTGACAATTTTCATAACATCGTTGTAATGCTCTTGCGGCTGAAACGTTTCGGTGTCGATTCCGTTGGTAATGACTTCCGCACTCAATTCCGGAAACTGTTCCTCGAACAAATCCGCGAATTGGCGGCTGTTGGCAATGACCGCTTTGGCATGGTGGTAAACGCGGTTGAGGATGGGGCGCAGGATTATGTAATCCAGCGAAAAGCGTTTGTTGTAGCCGGGGACATCCGACCCGCGTACCGAGACGATGTAGGGCATTTTTTTGCGGTGCAGATATGCAAGCAATCCGGTGGGAAAACCGAAAAACACGTGGCATAAATCATACGTGTGTTCTTTAAGATGCTGCTTTAGATATTTGTGATGCGCAATTAAATAACGGATAACTTCACCGCGCTTCCAATAATGCAGGCTTTGCTTTTGGATGGGCAGGAATTGAATGCGCACGTTGTCTGAATAGGTTTCTGTGTAAGGTTCCGCTTTTGGCGTGGTGGTGATTAGCGTTACATCTATCGCGGGCATCTTGGCTAATTCACGCAGGATGTGCTGATGGGCGTTGCCGCCGCCCCCGCCGATGGGCGGATATTCATAATTCAGGGCAAGAACACGTAAGGGTTTGGTTTGCACGGTTGCAGGAGAACTCTTCGCTATACCGCTTCGGCTTTGGCGATGATCTCTTTGGCCTTCTTTACGGCTTCTTCTAACGTTTTTTGGCAGTTTTGCGCGTGTTTAAGATCATCGGCCAGGTTGATCGCCGCCAGAATGATGACCTGCAATGACGGCGCTTTCGGGGCTTTTTCCGCCAGCGATTCCGCCATCTCTTTTACGGTATAGGCAGCATGGCGCACCCCTTCCGGGTCGTTGCCGCCGCGCAACTGCAAGTTCTCGCCCAAGATCGATACTTCAATGATGTCCGATGCTTCAGGCATGCGTTCACCTACTCCGGGTGCAGCGTTTTTACAAATTGTTATTCCGGCTGCACCGCGTTGATTTTTTCAATAATCGACTCAATCCGGTTGCGGATATCATCTTTGTTGCCGTTAAGCGAATTGAGTTTGGATTCCATCTCTTCACGGGCATTGTTGGCGGCTTCAACCTCTTGGCGAAGCACATCGCGCTCGTGCCGCAAATCTTTGATGGTTCCAACCAATTCTTCCACGCGCTGATCCAGCGCTTCTAACGCATTGACCAAATTCTCATCACTCATAACGTTCCCTCAAACCATAAAATTAGTGACTAGTGTTTAGTGACTAGTACTTTGTCAATCAAAAAATGACGGCTGGTTATCCGTTGTTGCCCCCCTTGATAAGGGAGGATCGATCCCCATCATTTAATCGTTGACACAGTTATTTCTAAAAAAATATTTATGAACGCCGTTCGACGTTTAATTTAATTCTTAATCCATCCAATATTTTTTGGCAGGTTTGGTCAACCGTTTCTTCTTTGAGTGTCTCTTCATTGGAACGGAACACCACCCGGAAGGCGGCGCTGACCTTGCCTTCTTCGACCTGCTTGCCTTGATAATAGTCGAAAACCTTCACTTCTTCCAGCAAATTATTGGAATTTTGTGAAATACAGTCTTCAATTTTCTTGACCGTCACATCTTCCGGCACCAGCAGCGCGAAATCACGCTTCACCGCGGGGAAGTTGGAAAACGGCTTGAACTTGGGTGTTTTGATGGTTTGATTGTCGTACAGCGGTTTGATATCGATCTCAAACACACCCACTCTTCCGTTTAGATCAAACTGTTCAGCGGTGTCGGGATGCAGTTCGCCGTAACAGCCGATGATTTCTTTGCCCAACTGGATCGATGCGCTGCGTTTGGGGTGCAGCCAGGATGGGGCCGCGGCTTGGCGGTAGCCTTTGATGTTGGCGAACCCCAAAATGCCTTCTGCAATTCCTTTGATTTCGAATAGATCCAACTCGCTGCGGGTGTCTCTCCAGGAATGGTTCAAGTTGCCGATGAGCAATCCGGCCACGCGTTCGACCTCACGCGCCTGTTCGCCTTCCTGCGGGAAGTAGGCGCGGCCGATTTCGAAGATGCCGAAATCGGTGTTAAAGTAAGAGACATTGCGCTGCGCCACCAACAGCAAACTGGGGATAACCGAAGCGCGCATGGTGGTTTCGCGCGGGCTGATAGGATTGGCAACATTCACCAGTGGATGCTCTAACGCCTCTTGGTTTTCTGAAAACGACTTCAATGTTTCATGATCGGAAAAACTGTAGGTGATGCACTCATCCAGCCCGTTGGACGACAAGTAATCGCGCAGGCGGTTCATAAACTGATGGCTGATTTCCTGCCGTTCGGGCGGGCGCGACGGCAGCACCGGCAGGGTTGATTCAAACTGGTTATAGCCGTAACAACGGGCAACTTCTTCGGCCAAATCGGCTTCATACTGCACGTCATTGCGGTAAGACGGTACCCGCACGATGATTTTTTGATCGTCTTTTTCCTGCGTGGCGAATCCGACGGAATTGAGCAGCGCTTCCATCTCATCCGGGGTAAACGTTTTTCCCAAAACTTGATGGCAATAAGTAAAGTGCAGCAATTGCGAACGGCCTTGCAGCGCCTCGATATCGTTTTTGTTCGATGTATCCGCTACGGTCATTTTTCCGGCGATCTTGCCGCTGGCGAGTTCAGCGATGAGATTCGCGCAGCGCCAAGCAGCGGGAACCACAGATTCAAAATCCACCCCGCGCTCAAAGCGGTAAGATGCTTCGGTAGAGAGTTTCAACTGCTTGGAGGTTTTGTGTATCGATGAAGGGAAGAAATAAGCGCTCTCCAATAGAAGCGTTGTGGTGGATGCACTCACTTCGCTGTCATCACCGCCCATCACCCCGGCAATGGCCACCGCGTCTTGGGCATCGGCAATAACCAGGGTGGAATCCGGCAGTTCGTGTTTTTCTTCATCCAGCGTGGTGATGGTTTCCCCTTTTCTTGCTTTGCGGACCACGATACGGTTTTCTTGCAGCTTATCGTAATCAAAGGCGTGCAGCGGCTGCCCCATCTCCAGCAGTACATAGTTGGTGGCATCAACCACATTGTTAATGCTGCGTACACCGCAGGCTTCCAAACGCGCCTTCAGCCAGTCGGGGGACGGGCCGATCGTAATGTCTTTAATGACCAACCCCGCATAGCGGTAGCACAAATCTTCGGCTTCGATTTGTATATCCGGCGCGAAATCAGGCCGCTCATCCGCCGGGAGTTCATTGTATTTCGGCAGTTTCAGTTCGGTCTTGTTGCGGGCGGCCAGTTCACGGGCAATGCCGATGGCATTCAAGGCATCGGGGCGGTTGGGGGTAATGCTGATATCGAAGATGGTATCGCTCAGCCCCATCTCATCAACCAAACGGTTGCCGATGGTGTAGTCTTTCGGCAGGATCATAATGCCGGAATGATCATCCCCCAGCTGCAGTTCGCGCAAGGAGCACATCATCCCGCTGGAGGCCACTCCACGGATTTTGCGTTTTTCAATTTTAAAATCTCCCGGCAAGACCGAACCCACACGCGCCAAGGCGACATAATCGCCCGCCTTCATGTTGTCGGCGCCGCATACGATTTCATGTTCTTGTTCGCCATCGCTTACTTTGCAAAATGAAAGTTTATCGGCATTGGGGTGAGGGTTGCGTTCGAGCAGTTCGGCGACGATCACGTCACGAATACCCGCGCCCTGCTCTTCAATATCTTCGACCTCAAAGCCGAGCATGATGAGCTGTTCCGCCACTTCATCCGCGGGGGGCAGGTTTTCAACCAGTTCAGCTAGCCAGGAATAGGGTAATTTCATCGTTTTTTTCAATGCGATATTGTGTTATAAGTTAGAGAAGTATATTATGTTCAAATGAGGACTCAACGCCTAT
>CAYVAZ010000232.1:0-8096 GCA_964449065.1 uncultured bacterium | reverse complement strand
TCCACGAAGACCGCGCGGCGGGCGATGCGGCCGTGGAAGTTGGGATCGGTTGGATCTTCGCGAAAGCCAAAGCCCAACGGATGGGGATTCAGCGCCCAATCGTTTTGAGAACCGGGTGTCAAATCCGCAACGCCTTCTTTTTCGTGGCAATCTTTGCAGAACGTGGTGGCATGGCATGTGATGCATTGGCCTGAATTGAAGCGGGCTTCAATGGAATGCCGGGTAATAAAATCCCCTTCGTGAACCCAATGGCGGTTGGTGACATCGGGATATTTCAAATCGGGGGGGATGCCGGTGTCTTCCTGTTTGTGGCAATCGATGCAGTATTGCTGCTCGTGGCATTGCGCGCAGAGCATTTCGTTGCCTTTGGCGGTCGAAGCGTGTTCCAAAGTAAAATTGCCGGTATGGGAGAATTCGGAAAGCGGCTGCAGAGGAATTTTCCCGAAATTTTTGTGGCAATTTAAGCACTGCAAACGGTCGTACCATTCTTGATGGCATTCCAAACAGGTCTGCATTTCGGGGAGTTGTTCCATCACCGCTTTGGTGGTTTCATGCGCTTCATGGTGGCAGAGAAGGCAATCGCCCCCGATATCTTCGAGAGCCGCGTGTTGCGGGTGATCATAATTGATGTGGGTATGGATTGGATTTTGCGGGAAGGGCTGCGGTTCTTCTGTCCGGTGGCAGAACGAGCAATTGTTGGCGTCAAATTGATCCTGATGGCAAAGCAGGCAGTCCGCCATTTGGGGGAGCATACCGTATTGTTCCACGCCATTGGTTTCAACCGCGTAGTGGCACATCATGCAATCCAACCCCAGTTCGACCGTGTGGAGTTTGTGGTTGTAGATATGGGTCTGCGGCGGTTGGCTGCGGTACAACGCAACGCCGGCACAGGACACACAGAGAAAGAACAGCGCGCCCATTTGCACCCATGTCACCGGCTTTTTCACCGGCATTTTCACCGGCATATTTTGCGTGTCTTTCTTCTCATTCATTTGAATGCTCCACTAAAATTGCCACGTGATTCGAGTGAAATATTGCAATTCATCTTGATCCGCCAATGAGTTGATGTACCGCCCGCCGACGTGGATATCCAACGCTTGGGTTGCCTTCCAGTTGAGTGTCAGGTTCGTAGAAAAACTGTCGCCGTTGGTTCTTCGCAAAAACAACGGGTGGTCGTAGGCATAGTAATAAAAGTTGAACGAGTGCGAAACGTTTTCCAACCAGCGGTGCCAGTGGCTGATACTGAACGAACTGAACCCGTTTTCCAATTGCCCGAATACAAAGCCCTCATCTTCCGGTGGAGGGTTGGCGAAGTTGAAATCACGAAAATCAAAATTGGTGCGGATCAGGTCGGTTACCGTATAGCCGAATTGCGCTTCAAGCATGCGTTCAAAACGGACGGTGACTTCATCGTTGGGGGTGTGGCGGTAGGAAACTTCCAATCCGAAGCGCCATTGATAGCCGCCGTCGAGCGCGTTTTCTTCGGTGAAGAAGTTGTTGGGGCCTCCTTGCCCGCCCTCGTTCTTGTAATCGATATAGGTGGAGTCGGCGATGAAGGTCCATTGTGTGCCGGGATGGTAAATGATCTGTCCATTGAAGGAATGTTCTTCCGCCAAGGAAAACACCGAAAAGATGGAGGATTTGGGAATGTATAAACCGGGAATAATAAAGTTGTAACTAAAACGAAAATCGAGTTCGTAAGGCGTGAGCAAGCGAATGGATTTGCGAAACTCATAGAGCTGACTGCTGATGATGTCATAGCCCCAGTTGCCGTTCATCTCCATCCAATGCCAAGGCGAGTAGCGCCAATCGCCGCCGATTTTTTGATCGTCCCATTGTTCATCCGTGAGGGAAAGAAGCCAGGAAAACCCGATGGTGTTGCGGCGTTTTAGGTTGATCCCCAAACGGCCCCCTGTCAGGTAAGATTCATCGGAAAATTCCGTTAAGCGGTGAGGACGTCTCCCACCATAAACATTGATATCGACAAAATCGTTGATGGGGTAATAGATTTCCCCGCCGTCGAAGCGTTGGTTAAATAATCCCCTAAAGTTGTAAATACGGCCAAAGCGGGCAAAGCCTTCGGTAAAGTTTCCATTGTCGATCTGAATCGATCCTTGGCTGAATTCAATACGGTTTTCATCGCCATCCGGAACTTCATTCAACTCATGCCGGAACCACAGGCTGCCCTTTGCGGTTATACGAAGATGATCGTTTTGATAGATTTTGAGTTGTTGGATGGTGAGATAGTTGTAGAGGGTTGCCCGGTTATTATCGATGCTTCTCCGTTGAAGATTTCCACGGAATACACTATCGGTAGAGGAACGGAACAAGATGGTAAAGTACCCACGAAGCGAGTCGCCCCCGATATCCGCCCACCCCATTTCACCACCCATTGAACAAAGCAAACAAACACAACAAATCGCTCGAATTGAATGGATTATTGATTGATTCAAGATTCGTCCGGTATCATATAATTTCAAATTTTCAATTAACCATAAAAAACCAAATTCACAAGGTGAAATGAAAAATAGCGGGTATGAATTCCCCTTCTTCTACATCCTCAAGCAAGAATGAACGCGTGATGTCAAGTTGGACAGCGTTTGTTACACCGGTATGGGAATCAAACGGAAGTAAAGGGCTGCGATAAGGCCGCCTGCCCCTAATAAAATCAGCAGCACAAAAACAAGAGTTAATTTTCCGAGCATGTTGAACGAACCACCGGCAGGAGCGGGAACCGGTTTTGTAGAGGGTGATTTGTTTTTCTTCGTATAGTTCAACCGATCACTGTGCTTGCGTTCCACATAGTTTTTGATTTTATCTCTACGCAAAGACGTCCCGCATTTAAAGCATTTGGTCGCCAAATCCTTATTCGTTTCTCCACATTTTGGGCAAACCACCTTGGCCATATCTCAACACTCCCAATATAAAAAAGCATACAAACATGGATACAGTTCAACCGTTTGGAGTCCATTCGCTCCCCAAGAGGGGGGAGGGGAAAATCCGTAGATGTTCATTCCCCCAATCTCCCTCCGTCTTGTTGGTAGGGGTTTCTCTTTCATACACTGTTTTTTGCATGTTTGTTTCAGACGGTTTCAGTCTAGGGCACATGTTACATTACATATAGTTATATTTACATATCAAAATTGAAAATTCGCATAGGGAAATACCTGTGAATTATTTTGATGAAATTATTGCTTAAAGTCGGTGGCACGATTCTGTGCTCAAAGAGGATAATTCTATCGGGACGGTCATTATTAACTCACCTAATGCATGCGTTATGATACGCAAGTGATTCTAATTGTTCGCTGTATTGATCGCCCACGCCCACCGGGAGAGGGATGGGTTGAGGACTTATGGAGACAATGTTCTCTAAGCGCATTATTGCGACACAAGGTGCAATCACTCTGCCCGTCCTCATCTTTTATCTTCTTCCAAAGGGCTACTCTCAGTACATATCATTTTCACGAGAAACAAATCTCCCATTAAGCCGGGCAGCATCGGTTTCCAGCCGGTAAATATAGGCGCACTTCAGCAAGCGTAATCCACCGCTCACGAAGCAGAGCCAAGGAGGGCGGAGTTCCCGCCAAGCCGGAAGCACGCTTGAATTCCATTTGACTGAATGATTGCCGCTCAAGTTGAAGTAGAAGAGTTGACGATTGTAATAAGAGACAAAAAGATTCAAGAATCGGTTTTTTTTATTTGAGCAGCGTAATACTATATCTTTCCTTCTTCTGTCACAATTGAGTACCTTAACATTCCCTATCCCCGCGCCATAATACGGGATTGCATATTGTTTATGGAAATGTTGTGAATCGATGAAAAAAGACCTGACCGCCATACTTTTATTGCTGCTGATTACCTCCGGCTTTTGCTATGAACTCATTGTTGAAGGCCGTTCGCCGATTCGCGGGGATATCGTGGAACAGTTTTATCCCTGGAAGAGTTATGTATATGAATCGGTGATGAATGGAGAGTTGCCGTATTGGAATCCCTTTACGTTCGGCGGTTCGCCGTTGTTGGCAAATATGCAGTCAGGCGTGTTTTATCCGCTGGATTGGATCGTGCTGCTAACCTTTCCGCTGGAGCGGTTTTATGGGATCTCGTTGTGGCTGCATTTGTGTTTGGCGGGAGTTGGCGCGTTTTTGTTCGCGAAAAAAAGCGGTGCGAATTCGTTCCCGTCGCTATTAGCCGGTGTCGCGTATGGATTGAACGGGTTTACGATGATTCACATACCGTTCGGCAATCATTTAACCTATACCGCAGCCGCTTGGATTCCTTGGTTGATGTGGGCGACCACTGGTTTTGTACGCTCGCAGGATAAAAAGATCAAATGGGCATTGTTTGGGGTCTTCATCGCGTTTCTGCACTTTTTATGCGGGCATCCGCAGATGGCGTTTTACTCGCTCTTTTTCAGTATGCTGTTTTGTTTGGTATACACGGTATGGCTGCATATTCGCATTGAGAGGCGGCCGGCTATCTTTTCGTTGTTCCGTATTGCCGCATGGTTTGCCGTATTGTGTTTGGGCATCTTTCTGGCGGGATTTCAGCTGATCCCTACTCTGGAATATGCCGAATTGGCAAACCGGGCCGCGCCAATCCGTTTGGAAGAGGCCACGGAATTTTCGTTTGCGCCTCACCGGTTGATATCGCTGTTGTTTCCAGAATATTACGGCACCCATATCGGCGATAACCATTATGATTCGTATGTGTATTGGTCTTGCGCCTACGCGGGGGTGATTGTTCCCATCTTGGCGGTCTATGCCTTGCTAATGAAGCCGCGCGAGGGTGTTGTGATCCCGTTGCTGATTGTCGCGTTCTTTGGTCTGTTGCTGGCGTGGGGAAGAGACAATCCCTTCTATGCGTTTTGGTATCAACTGCCTGTGTTCGGTTCGTTTCGCGCTCCGGCAAAGTATTTGCCGTATTACATAACAGCGGTTTGTACGCTTGCGGCATTGGGCTTGGACCGGCTATGCGCGAATGCGTATAGACGGCTGCGGGAAACCCCGCCGGTTTCCACGTCCACACAGCGGTATGTCATGCTGGCGGTGTGTTGGATTGTAGTGTTCGTGTTCGGTTATCAAGTGTTCTCAGAGATGACCGGATACATCCGGACCACAGAGAGAGGAAATGAAAAATGGATTCAACTGCTTTCGGTATCCATCGGGTTTTGTATGGTGTTGGCAGGGGGGACATTGTACTTCCTGTCCCGCCATATCCCGAACTATCCCCGCATGGCTATCTCAATCTCATTGGCCGCGTTAACTGCGCTGGATCTATTTGTCTTCGGCAGAGGGTATCTAGCCGCCGCTCAATTGTTGAATGAGTCGCAGATGAAAACGGTATCCGCCCTACCGCAAGAAATCGGGTTTCTTCAATCCAGAGAAGAGGAAGGTGGGCATTATCGTGTGGCGACACTGAAGGATATCTATGCTCCCAACCGGGCCATTTTGTGGCATGTTTACAACATCGCCGGATACGACCCAATGAGTTTGCAAACCTACAATCAACAGGTTGCGGAAATGGAACAATGGGAAGAAGGTTCGTATCAGGACAACATTCAACTCAGTAATTTTGAACATCCCAGTTTGGATGTGCTGAATGTGAAGTATGTACTGACCACTCAGGTAATCCAAGATGAAAGTCTTGAGTTTATGTACGCGGGAGAGAATTTTCGGGTGTATAATCGGACGAGTGACCGTATCGCATGGGGGTGGTCTTCCTCAGAGAATAATGATTCTGCGGTACCGGATGAATGGGAACCCAACGAGACGGTTGAATTGGTTTCGTATTCTCCACATGCCATTCAATTCTCAACATCGTTTGATCAAGATGCATGGGTAAAAGTATCAGAATGGCATTATCCCGGCTGGCAAGCGTTTATTGCCGGTGACAATGGCACCCGGAAAGAATTGCGCGTGCATAAAACCGGCGGCGGCTGGCGCGCCATGTATATCCCGGCAGGAAGTTGGATGATATCGATGGAGTATCATGCTTCGGTTTGGGGATGGGTTTTGTCTGCCTTTGCGTTGCTAATTGTTGTTGGATTGATTCTCGTGGAGCGTATGCTGGCGACCGGTTCTTTCTTCAAAGTTGTTCAGTATTTGATGGGCAGGGATTATTAAGGGAATTGAGATCACTATAACATTAATAGACATTCGTATCTTAGACAAAGTAAATCATGTCTGAACTCAACCAGCCGCATGACCGTTTTTTTAGCCAGACCTTCGCCCGAATGGATATCGTTGAGGACATACTGTTCAGCAATATCCCAGAGTTATCCCGTATCATCCAGCCGGGATCACTTCAACAAGCAGGAGAGAAATTAGTCAATCCCGAATTGGGACGGTTCTATTCCGATCTGCTTTTGAAGGGCCAACTCGACAATGGAAAGTCAGCATATATTTACCTTTTGATTGAACATAAAAGTTTTCACGAACCGGATGTATCGTTTGATTTAATTGGCTATATGGTTGAAATTTGGAGAAAAATAAGGGAAAAAAGTAAGCCATTGCCGTTTTTGTTTCCCATTGTGCTTTATCATGGGAAGTCAACGTGGAGTTTGGATCCCTATTTCTCTTCGATGGTAGAAACGCCAGAGGGCATGGAAGACTATACCCCGAACTTCAAGTTTTACTTATTTGACCTGTCCCAATATAATGACGATGACTTAAAGGGCGCGATAGTATCGCGTGTGGTATTATTGTTATTCAAACATATATTTGACGAGGATTTTGGGGAACGGTTCATATCTATTTGTAAATTATTAGGGGAATTGCGCGAAGAAAAATCCGCTTTGGAATTTATGCGTAGTGTATTAGAATATATAGGGAATGCGGCAGAGCACATAAGCAAGGATGAGGTGCGGGAAGGCATAAGAGAAGCTTTACCCCAAAAAGGAGAAGAACTGATGCCAACATTGTTTGAACAAATACGGCAGGAAGGGCGACTGGAAGGACGGCAAGAAGGGCGGCAGGAAGGGCGAAACTCTGGCTTAATTGAGGGATTGCAAAAAGGCATACAGTTGGCCTTAGAGCTGAAATACGGTCAAGAAGGATTGGCTTTTTACCCGCAGATTAAAGAAATAGATTCAATAGATAGGCTTTATGAAATTGAGGGTGTCTTACGGGAAAGTGTAACCCTAGAAGAACTGGAACACATAATTACAAAGAACAAATAGGGTAGATTTCCCTTAATTTCTTTTTGCAATGACTGTGATTTCATCCAACCGGCAAGGGACTTCGCGAAAGCCGTCAATTCGAACGTTTATTGTATTTTGCACATAGTTCATTGAGCTGATTTCTCCTTCCCCATGCGGAGTGCTTACCCGTACCCCTTCTTTGGGGAACTGTTTGCGGGCTTGCACATAACTATCCACTTCATACGCCATGCAGCACATCAGCCGGCCACAGAGACCGGAGATTTTTGTGGGATTCAATGCGAGGTTTTGATCTTTCGCCATACGGATCGTGATGGGTTCAAACTTTTGCAAAAAACGGGAACAACACAATTCCTGCCCGCAGATGCCATAGCCGCCCACTTTTTTGGAACGGTCGCGTACTCCGATTTGCCGCATTTCTATTCGGGTACGGTACACATGCGCGAGGTCTTTGACCAGTTCCCGAAAATCCACGCGGTTATCCGCGGTGAAAAAGAATTTGATTTTGTTGCCGTCAAAGCACTTTTCCACCCCGGCTAACGCCATGGGAAGCTCATGTTCGCGGACTTTTTCGATGCAGACTTTGTAGGCTTCTTTTTCGACCACGCGGTGTTTACGAATGGTTTCAAAATCGCTTTCTTCGGCTTGGCGTAAAATAAAGGCATCGCCCTCGGGCGGAATATCATCCTGCCATTCATAGGGTTTGGATTTGACTTTGGCGAGGTCTTGATCACCATCGACATCGATTATGCAATAATCATAAGGAACCAAATGTTCCAAGGGATCGTGCTTAAAACGGGCGGTCATGCGCTGGTCGCGCATTTTGACATCAACAACTAACATACTGCTTCCTCTCAATTCCAAACGAACCGTGTTCCGATTCAAATCATATCGTAGCCATACATCATAATACAATTCATACAAATGAAAAGCAGGTTGA
>CAYVAZ010000231.1:0-8102 GCA_964449065.1 uncultured bacterium | reverse complement strand
GAAGCGCAGTGCCACGACCCCCTTGCATAAGGGGGTGGAGCCGTAGGCTCCGGGGGATTTTGCGTAGTTGGAAGCGTGCTTCGATCCCCCCTACCCCCCTTAACAAGGGGGGCAACAACGACAGACTCCTTAACGGGGGTATGCATCCACCTACCATCATTTCATTTTTGATAGACTACTAGTATACAGACTAGTATACAGAAAAGGCTATTGGAGCTTTCACTATGAATATCTCTATACGATTCCAACACATTTTCTTCTTTCTTTTGTTGACTACTTTTGTTGTTCTTACGGTCTCCGCGCAAGATGACGAAAGTTCAAAAGATGGCAATGTAGCCGCCCTCAAAGAAAAACAACGCCAGGAACGGGAAGCAAAACCATCCTTCAGTGAACGTTACCGCGAACGATTCAACACCGAAAATTACCGCGAACGCTATGGCGCGGAGAATTACCGCGAAAGCGCAATTGAAGAGGGCTTTCGTCGTCGGCGCGAACGCTTTAGCGGCGACATTAGAATTCACTTTGATTCGCACCGGGCCGGAGCCAACTTGCAGCCGTCTCTGGATCAATCGCATAACTATCAAGTTCACACGGATGAAAATACTTCCGGAAACCAAACGACTTTTTTTTCCACCCCGGGTGTAAGAGTCCCCATCAATGCCCAACAAAAACGAGAAATAGACCCCCATCGTAAACAACAACTTCGCTCTCTGTTGACCGCCCCATCATTGCTGCAACGCTATACCGGTCAAATCCAAAGCACAACCTATCCGGTACAAAATCCACGGCAAGGATACTTCCCCAATCAACCCAACGCTTACGGTCCAAGCAACCAATCGATACCGCCAATCAATCAGCCCCGGAACCAACCTCAACGGCAGTCTTATGACTTGCATACAAGCAGCCAATCCCAAGGCGTACGGCCGCCGGTGAATAGAGCAGCCAATGCGCCGGCGCAACACCGCATACAGCGTCCAGCACCGGTCAATCAAAACGGCGTCTTTCTACCCTATCCTTTATCGAGATACCAAAGCATATCTCCCACAGCGCCCAACAATTACCAAAACCAACGCGAAAATGATACCGGCGCAAGAAGCCCGGCGGCAAAAAAACGTTATCAAACAAAACAAAATAAATCTTCGCAAGATGTGCAAGAAAAAAGAAAATAAATAAACCATTATCCATTATCCATTTCCCTATCCTGCTCATTCATTTTTCATACGTAATATGATATCTTCATAGAAGATTAAATTTAGATCTGGTTATCTTGCTATCTTGGGGAAATCGTATGGATCGTGCAAACGCAAAATCGCATCAAAAAACAAAAAGACAATTTTTAAAAACAAGTTCGCTTGCTGCTTCCGCGGTATTATTCATTCCAGCATCCGCTTTGGGGCAAGGCAGTTCAATCGCTCCCTCTGACCGCATCATGATCGGCGCCATTGGCACCGGCGGCCGCTTCATGCGAGCTCTGCTCCCCAATTTCTATCATCAGGATGATGTTCGTCTCGTTGCGGTATCCGATTGCTGGCAAGAACGCCGTGCCAAAGCCAAGGCTGAAATCGACAAACGCTATGGCAACGATGACTGCACCGCCCACCGCTATCATGAGGATGTATTAGAACGCGATGACATCGACGCCGTTATCATCGCCACCGGCGACCGCTGGCATGGGGTGATGTCTTCCTATGCCGCCAGAGCGGGTAAAGACATCTATTCTGAAAAGCCCTACTGCCTCACCATCGGCGAAGGCCGCCAAGTGGTGGATATCACCAAAAAATACGGCACGGTATGGCAATGCGGAACCCAACGCCACTCCAACCCGGATTATCTCTATGTCATCGATTGCGTTCACCAAGGCAAAATCGGCAAACTCCACACCATACATATCAACCTCGGTCCCGGCAGGCATAAACCGGGGTTCGCTGTGCCCGCCCCGGTACCGGATGGCTTCGATTACGACCGCTGGCTTGGGCAATCCCCCTGGAGGCCTTACTCTGAGTTCAGCGTCAGGCATTGGCGCAACCATTGGGATACCAGCGGCGGGCAACTTTCCGATATGGGACCGCACATGTATGACCTCGCGCAGATGGGCAATCAATCCGAACGCATCGGCCCGGTAGAAATTGCAGGCACCGCTACCTTCCCGCAAGAAGGCTTTGACTGCGTGCCCTACGAGTGGGATATCGAAGCCAAGTACGAAAACGGTGTCCGTATGCTCTCCAAAGTCGGCACCAAAAAAATCCGCTTCATCGGCGATGAAGGCTGGATTGAGATCATGGACGAAACCGGAGAGATTCAATCCAATCCTAAATCGCTCAGCGAACGCTCGAATCCGGTATCCCAACATTACAACAATCTCGATCCCCACATTCGTAACTTTTTAGATTGCATTCGAACCCGTGAACAAACTGTATGCAATCCGGAAATCGCTCAACGCTCCCACACCATCGCCCATGCATCCAACATTTGCCTGCGCTTGGGCCGCAAACTCCAGTGGAATTACAAGAAAGAGATGTTCATTGACGATGACGACGCCAACCGCATGATCTCAAAAACCATGCGAATCCCGTGGACTATATAGGGATTCATGAAATTGATTTTTAATACCGGAGGGCAAGACTTCCGCCGAGCCGGAAGTTGGGAGGGCGAGGCTCCTGCCGAGCCGGAAGTTCAGAAAGTCTATCAATAAGCATAGGAACGATTAAAATCAGGTGAAACATGAATAATCTAACCAAAACAATCTTCACAACTTTGCTATCCATCAGCATTTCCAATCCGGCAATCTCCGTAAATCAATCCGATATCAAACAAGCCGTCGATGCGGTAAAAACACTCGACTTCGGCCAATCCGCCAAAAGCCACCGCGATATCAACCGCTACATCAATGAAACACACAACAACCCGGACATGCGCTTGTATTTAGAACAACAAATCGCAGAAGCGCTGCGAGATGACGGCACCACGCTAGCCGCCACAAAATTCTTCTGCCGCAAGTTGGCCGTCATCGGAACGGACGCCTCCATACCCGCATTAAGCGAATTGTTGAAGGACGAAAATACCGTTGAATACGCCTGCTTTGCCCTCAAAAACAATCCATTTCCAAACGTGAATGACGCACTCATACTAGCATTAGAAAGTCTACCAGGAAAATCAAAAGTTCCCGTAATTCACTTGTTAGGAGAACGTCACTCAGAAAACCCAACACAAACTTTAAAAGCCATATCAGAGTTTATTCAGCATAACAACAAAGAAGTGGTAACAGCATCCATTTCCGCATTGGGAAATTTGGGCACACCCGACTGTATGGCATTATTATCCGCAATAAGAAAAGTAAAATTATCTGAGTACGAATTCGAATTATCCAACGCCTATCTGCAATGTGCCCTCCAACTTATAAAAGACAACAAGATTGATCAAGCCGTGAAAATCTTAACGGAACTTCATGATGAAAATGAACCGAATGTCATTCAGCGCGGAGCACGCCACAATCTATTGGATTTAGGCAGACTGGATATCAATTTCGATGCAATCGAACCGGTTCAACTCTTCGATGGCAAAACCTTCGAAGGCTGGAACGGCAACCTCGATTTCTTCCGCATCGAGAACGGAGCCATTGTCGGAGGAAACTTGAACGAAAAAATCCCCCGCAATGAATTCCTCACCACTGAAAAAGAATTCCGCAACTTCGAACTGCGCCTGCAAGTGAAACTCTCATCCAAAGACGCCAACGCGGGCATCCAAATCCGCAGCCGGCGCATTCCTAACCACAACGAGATGATCGGCTATCAAGCCGATATGGGACAGCACTATTGGGGGGCTTTGTATGACGAATCCCGCCGCAGAAAAGTGCTCGCTGGACCGAAAGTAGAAGACTTTCCCAAATTCCTCAAACCCACCGATTGGAACGACTACACCATCCGTTGCACCGGCCGCCGTATCCAACTTTGGATTAACGGTTATCAAACCGTTGATTATCTCGAACCGGATGAATCCCTCAGCCAAACCGGCTTAATCGGCCTGCAAATCCATTCCGGCCCGCCCTCTGAAGCGAGGTATAGAAATATTGAGATTCGGGTGTTGGATGAAGCGAATATCCAATAATTTTTCTCTCGATCACCTGACTAATCATCCTCCAATATGGCATGATTAATCAATTCATCAATCTTATTGGAGGAGTCATCATGTCCATCACAAAGTTCATATCCCTATTCACTTTCACCGCAGTGCTGTTCGCGTTCTCACCTGTACTCCATGCGCAGGAATCCTTCAACGGCCTCAACCTGCACATGGGCAATCTCTACCGCTTATCGGATGCCAAATCCCGCTCCATCAGCCCGGAAAACTTTACCGGAGCCAAAGGCAAGGGCGGTATGGCCAAAGAAGGTACCGGAGCAAGAGCATCACGCGATTTAGGTCAGGGCTGGAAAGTCTCGCCTTCCGTCCACATCGAACCCGGCGAAACCTTCACCCTCGCCGAAATCGATGGCCCTGGAGCCATCCAGCAAATTTGGATGACCCCGACCGGCAACTGGCGCCATTCCATCATCCGTATGTATTGGGACGGTGAAGAAAATCCATCCGTTGAATGCCCGGTGGGCGATTTCTTCGCTAGCGGCTGGGGAGAGTTTTCCCAAGTCAGTTCACTCGCGGTCTGCGTCAATCCCGGCAGCGCGTTCAACTGCTACTGGCAAATGCCGTTCCGCGAAAACGCCAAAATCACTATGGAAAACATTTCCGATAACCGGATGACGCTTTACTACCAAATCAATTATACTCTCACCGATATCCCGGATGATGCCGCCTACTTCCACGCGCAATTCCGCCGCGTCAATCCCCTGCCCTACAAAGAGGTCTACACTATTGTTGATGGCATCGAAGGCAAGGGCCATTACATCGGCACCTATATGGCTTGGCAGGTCAACAGCAACGGCTGGTGGGGCGAAGGCGAGATTAAATTTTACATGGATGGCGACGATGAATTCCCCACCATCTGCGGCACCGGATTGGAAGACTACTTCTGCGGCTCATACGGTTTCGCGCATAAAGGCCAATATTTGGAATACAACACACCCTATGCCGGCATGCCCCAAGTCATCCGCCCCGACGGCATGAATCGCGCCAATCAACGCTTTGGCCTTTACCGCTGGCACGTGGTAGACCCCATTCGCTTTGAAGACAATTTACGGGTCACCATCCAAGCCCTAGGCTGGCAATCCGAAGGACGGTATCTGCCATTGCAGGATGACATCGCGTCAGTAGCATTCTGGTACCAAACCGAACCACACCAACCATTCCCTGAACTCCCGGAACGAGATTTCTTGGCAATTAATTAGCCAATTAGAATTAGCCAATTAGAATTGGACGGAGTGATCAATCCCCCTTTCTATGCCGCCGGGAAAGGGGGATTCTGTCTACGGTTTTCATGAACCCTGTCTTACCCATTTATACCATTTGCAATTACAACAATTCAGGTTTGCGTAGGTAGAAAGAGATCGTCTTTGATCCCCCCTGCCCCAATGCCATTGACTTAAAGAACCTACTCTTTTCATTGACCCTTTCAGGGTCAGATTTTCTCTCAGATTTCCAGGGGCGGCGTTCCCTTCGGTCACTCTGCCCCTGGCTATCATCTATAACCCCGTTGGGGTAAACGGCTTAAGCGATTGTTTCGTGTGATTGCCCTGGAAACGACTTCTAAAAAATCGGTTGAATCATTCTGGTTTATCCTAAAAACAGTGATTCGTGAAAAGTGACGAGTGATAAGTCTAACGAATTCAAGAAATTCTACGATTGACCGCTCTCACCCTTTTGGTGATTATTTTTCAACTGCTCCGCATTTCATAATTCTATTATATTCAAAAAGTTATGGCATACTTTTCAATATCAACTGCTTTTTTTAGGTTTATGGTTCTCTTCACACCCCCTCTGTCCTCCTTGCGTCGGACATCTCCCCCAAATGCTTTGGGGGAGACAGAGCAATGTTTTTCAGGTTAATTTCCTTAAAAATGACATTGCCCCCTGCCCCCCTTAATAAGGGGGGGACAACGACAGATTCTGTCTATCCAACTCTGAAATGCGCTAAGGAACTGTGTCTTTGGCCTACGCCGTGTTTACAATTCGCGGATGTATTTTGCTGCGTAAGAGCGGACTTGTTTTCCGTTTAGGACGTGGAAGACGCGGAGGCGGTCTACCATCTGTTTGGAGAAGCGGGAGAGAGGGATGTGGACGATCTTTTTTTTGTAGCGCTTCGCCAGCCAGCGCCAGCCTTGGGTCGGCGGTTTGGGGCTGACCACCGTGACATGCTTTTCCTGCGAATGGAAAAACGACCCTGCTAATAAGCGGTCTTCCAACTTGCGGTATTGCTGAAAACGACGGTCTATCCAAATATCCGGAATGTAGCGGGGCGGATAGATGAACATACAGCCGCCGTAGGTACATTGCGCGATACCGGGGCCGACGAATTTTTCACCGATTGGCGTGCTGAAGAAACTAAGGGTGGATTCTTCTTCGTGCTCGGCATACCAAGTTGTTTGCAAATGATATTTGTTCGGATCGGCAGGGAGATCGAATAAAAAGACAACGACTTCAATGGTGCCGCGGGATGGGGGAATTTCTTTGACGAAAATATCGCCGGTATGCCAATTGCGGATGGTTTCGCGGATATCCAAGCCGTCTTTGATGGAGGAAGTGAATTTTTCCGAACGCGATAATCCTTCACCGATCAGCGATTTGGCCGCTTCGCGGACGTGGGTGTTGAAGGACTCGATTCTGCCGTCTTCAGGCGGGTAAGAGCAGATGCCGAAAGGATTCCAGCGCTGCTTCCATTGCTGTTGTTTCTCTTTTTCGGGAACACGTTTTAAGGGGAGGTTGCGCCATTGCACCGGTGGACCCGCTAAACGGTTTTTGGCTTCGCCGACGATTCCGTTTTCGATCTGAATTTGATGGACGCCAAACGCGGCTCCTTTTTCCTCAATATGCTGATAAGGGTATTGCTTAGCCGTTTCCATCAAGGCAATGGCGAAGGTATCCCCCACGACTTGCTTTGCCGCCAATGCGAGGGTGTATAGATCCGGCGTAAGACGGGAGTGCAGTAATGTAAGATTGCGGATGTATTGCAGCAGCAGTTTTAAACGCTGGGGAGTAGCCCAATTGGTAATGGGGTTATAGTTGCGCAGCCACTCTTCACGGGTGTCGATCAGCAACTGTTTAATGCCGTCGATGGCGATTCCTTCTTCGGGCAGAAACTCGCGTTTGGCTTTTTCATACTGATAAGTGATGTAGGGAAGCTCTCCCAACACAAAGACCAAGGAGCGTTCCTGCACCGGCATGGTTTGAACGGGGGCGAAGAATGGTTCTTCATACGGCGGCTCTTCGTTTTGGAGAAAGCAGTCGCGCAGCCATATCCAATGCGACAGCGAACAGATGTGTAAGATATTCCGGTAGCGGTTTGTTAAATTACGCAGTTGATACGCCATGGTTTGGATACGGTGATAGACTTGGCTATCTTTTTCCGGATAAGGAAACGCGGGAACCATGGCCGCGGTGTATTTTTCGATCGTAGTGTATTTCAGCGAGTAGGGATCGGGGCATGGAAAGGAATCCGGCTCGTAAATCGGAGTTTCGCGGTCGATGAATTCGATGGGGATGTATTCTTGCAGAGCAATGTGCATCGCCATAATGACCGGCTGGCAAGGATCGATGGGGATGAAGTTGTATGAGGGTTCATCGCTGAGTTCTTCAGCAATAACCGCCTGCACAATGGGTAAAGAGCGGATGGCAACTTCGGTTTGATCCTGCATGGAAACGGGCAAGGGGATGGCGAGACAATCCCACGTTTGCGAAAGCATGACACGGCGGACTTCCATGGCGAAATCGACACTGCCGTGGACCACCGGGATGACGGTGATGTTTTTGCCGAGTTGAAAGAGTGTTTGTTTTAATTCTTGCTCATTCATATTCGTGGTCTTGATGGGAAAGGTATTGTTTTGCCTATCTTATTGAATTGACGTTACGCAAAATGGAATAGAAAGTTCCTGTTGAAATTGAGGTCTATTGAAAGCCCTTTAATTTTCAGTACGACTATCGTCTTCTCCCTTTGGGAG
>CAYVAZ010000230.1:0-8154 GCA_964449065.1 uncultured bacterium | reverse complement strand
TCATTCCTGGAATGAGGTGTTTCCAGTGGTAGCGGAAGCGATTCGGCAAAAAGGAAATGATCTAAAAGACTTAATTGTTCAACACGATTTAAATGCGCCTTGGAAAGAATTCTTTTTGAGAGACCCCCGTGTGAAAGAACTGATGGGGCCGGATTATGCCCAATATTTTGAGGCGGCCTCTACCGTGCCAGAGGCTGAAACCACCAGCAATGAAACAAACCCCGTTGATAACAGCGGTTTGCCGGATGCCTATGAACAAATTCCATTACCGGAAGGGACCGGTTCAGTCACCGAAACGGTCCCAGTGGTGCCGGAAGATACGTTTATTCAACCGGGTGATCCTCCCACCGTGAACCGGGAAGGGGATGGTTGATATGAAGTTCGGCTTTTTCTTGTGGACTGAGTAGCGGTATGCGAATTGTTTTCATAGGGCATAACGGGTACGGCTATCCCCACACCCGGGTGCGCTGTTATCATTTTGCCAAAATGCTGTCAACGATGCCGGGTATTGAAGCGGCGGTGCTGTCTTACCGGGATGATCTCGCTCCTCAATGTAGTGAAGCCGATATGTACAATCTCAAGGACCGGACGAAGCTTCGACTTACCATAAAAGGAGTGGCGAGATTGTTGGGCGAAAAGCAATCGGTGCTTTATATGCAAAAAGCCCATTACCATTCCGCCGCGATGTACTTACTGCACCGGCTTGGGTTTGCGCCTAATTATATTTTTGATTACGATGATTTTGATATTCCGCTATCCAATTTTTTTCACCGGGGGGTGTGGAACCGCCTCTTTTTCGGTACCAATAAGTGGGATGACATTACCCACCGGTTGATCGAAAACGCGAGCGGCTGTGTGGCCGCTAGCCATGTCCTACTGGATTATATGAAGGCACGGCATGAGAATGTCTGTTATATTCCAACAGGTGTGGATATTACGTCTTTTTCTCCCAAACCGAATTACACACCACAAAATGGTATTACCTTGCTTTGGAACGGGTTGGTTTGGGGAGAACCCATCCTGCAAAACCTGTTGTTCTTGTTGAAAGCATTTGAGTATGCTCATTCCGAAATTCAATCGCTGCGGCTTTTGTTGGTTGGCGGTGGTTCGGAATGGGATAGGCTGTCGAAGAAAATCGCTTCCGATTATTCGTCTTTGCCGATTGAATTGACGGGATGGGTGTCTCCTCAAGAAATGCCTTCCATATTGCAATCCGCCGATATTGGTTTGCTGCCGGTGATGGGCAATGATATGTGGCTGCAATGCAAGAGTCCGACCAAGCTGTTTGAGTATATGGCCAGCGGGTTGCCGGTGATTGCTTCCGCGGTTGGTGAAGCGGCTCACGTGATCGATCATCAGCATTCGGGGTATTTAATCCGCACGGAAAGTGAAATGGCGGAAGGGATCGTCCGCTTGGCGCGTTCGCAGGAGTTGCGCGGTTCTTTGGGTAGAAACGCCAGGCGAACCGTGGAAGAAAAATATTCATTGCCTGTCTTGGCAGAAAATCTATACTCTTATTTACGGCAACTGTTTCCAGACCGGTAAGTTCCGGAGAGAAAAAACATGACACGGCGTTTAATTTATTTTCCTTATAAAACTCTTGTTCCGGTGATGGCGGCTATCGTTTTGTTGACGGCCTGTTCCAGTACACCCCAACGTCCAGATATACGGCAACCCTCCGCTTTGGAGACCGATCCTGCCGCGCAAGAGCCTTCGCCTTCCATTCCGCCAAGCCGCTTGGATGAAGACGCCGATACCCCTCCCGCGGAAGTCGCGGCGGTTGACCGGTTTCAAAAAGGAGTGGTCTTGAACCGCGTTCATCCCCAGTCAATGCGTGAGTTGACCGGACAAAGCGGTTTTCAATCGGTCGATATGGTTGTATTGAAAGATCAAAATATGCGTTCGGTCGATATGCTCTTGTATAATCCGGATCAACTGCAAAATCTACGGGGGGCGGTACAAACCGCAACCAATCACAATACCAATATTTTTTTATGGACGCGGGAATTAAGTGTTGAAGGATCCATGTTTGTATTCGAACCGGATGCTCCATCTACGGCGGCCCGGCAAACCGCGTACCGTAATTTGATGCGCCGGGTGCCGGATTTGGACGGCATCGTTCTGTCCTTTGATGACGCGCCACTTCCTCCGTGGGAAGCCGCGACCGTTCAATCCCGTCAAATTACTTCTGCCGGGCGGATTGCGTTTGTGGTTAAAATGATTCAGCAAGTGGTGGTGGATGAATTCGGTAAGCAATTAATAGTGAATATTCCTTCTTCCAAGCCGGAAACTGATTTTGTTGTCAAGGCCATTCAATCTTTACGTGATAGCCGGATTGCCGTCCTTACCTCATCAAAACCCAACAGAGCCGTTCATTTATTCCAGACGGATCTACCGGTTTATTGGTTGGCGGATTTAACCGGTGATTACAAGCAGGCGCCCTTTTATGCTTTTTCTCAAGACATAAAAACTTCATTTCGGGCCGTAAACCGCGAGGATTATGCCGGCGTGCTGGTAGATGTGGCACAGGCGGATGATGCGTATATTTGGAGCAGCGTGAATGGCGTTAACTGGAAGGCGTTTGTGAATTGGTCGCCGGGAATGAAATGGATTGACGCTTTTTGGGATGATTGGATGCAAGACACATTAAGCGTTATGCCGGTTTCTGATGAAGGCAGAATGCTGCGGCGGATGTTGGAAGAAGGCACGCGGCATTCGCTAGAAGAAGACCCGGTTGAAAAACTTCGAACGGTAACTGTGGATGCGGATGTTTCTCCGGAAACCGTACGCTATTTAAAATTAAAACTCAACAATCCGGATACACAACTTTTGATTGATACGGCCCAAGACCATTTCGAGATTGTGGAATGGTGCCGGCGTTCTTTGTCACAAGCGGAAGAATCCTTGAAGTCCGTTATGCGGCCGAAGATTTATGAGAATTTGATTTCCAGTATTCAAATCTTACAAGATCAAACCACCATCCGTCATTATACGCTTCAGTCTCAGTTGGGATTTTTGCTATGGAAACAAACGAAAGATGAACGGGAAGCCCTGCATCTCGAAGCCCATCTTCAAAAATTGGAGGCGCTGCTGCAGCCGGAGCAGAGTGGGGTGGCGTCCGCGCAAAGAGAGAAAGCGGCATCTTTACTCTCGGAAATACGGGGGCAATTTCCACATGTGCTGTTGGGGGAGGAGCCCCGGAAATGGAACCGGATTTCCGGTATCCGTATGCAGCAGGTTGATGCTGATGAAGTGGTGCTGTATTGGCAGACGGACATGCCTTCTCATTCCCGGGTATTTGTTTCAGAGAGTCCAATTGTGTTCAACCGGGTTATTCATGGTGACGAACGGAATGTGATTTACCATCAAGCCGTGGTTTCCGGCTTGACACCTGACCGGCAGTATTGGGTTAAGATACAATGCATTAACGCGGACGATGAAGTTACCAATTCCGGTGAAATTCCCATCTTACTTGAATCTCTATCGTTATAATTTTATTTTTTCCTATTCCTCCCTATAAAACAGTCCATACTTTTTGTAAAATTAAATTGTATCTATAGAATTCAGTTTTTTACCACGGCGTTTTGTTATGATGGGAGGAGAAACATGAAACGGGGATTCACTTTAATCGAGCTGTTGATTGTTGTCGCTATTATCGGGATTTTGGCTGCTATTGCCGTGCCAAACTTTTTAAACGCACAGGTTCGGGCAAAGGTAGCAAGGAGTTTTGCCGATATGAAATCTGTTGTGACCAGTGTGAAAATGCTGCAATTGGATACCAACCACTTGCCGATTGACGGTTGGGATGATGATACCTCTGAAGGCCGTGATATTTTGAAAGAAGTGTTTAACGGTGTTGGTGATTTTCCGGAGGCGCAACGGACTACCACTCATTATTTGGCGGTATTAACCAGCCCGATTTCATATATGTCATCCGTACCGGTCGATCCGTTCATCTCGAAAATGAACGATCAAGGCAGCCGGGGTTTCGGCAGCGGATATACCACCTATATCTATGCGGATTGGGACCCGCATGTTCCTCCAACAACCAACAATAGCAATAACATGAACATTGCAGGGTTTGAGATGCCGGTATGTGAAACAATCGGTGTCCCCTGTATGCAGAAAAATGAATTTGGATTGGTGGGATTGGGCCCGGATGCGATTGCCGGCAGCGCGGCGGGAATAACGTCAGAACGGGGAACACCCTACAATTCATCTAACGGTCTAAACAGCCTGGGTGATATCTATATGTTGAGCAGTGGGGATCTCAGTGATTAGATTATAACTTATTATGGAAAATGTGTTATTGAATCGAAAGACCATGCGTTCGCATGGTTTATTTATGCTTTTCTTTGTGAGATCAAAGCGTAGATATTGAGTTCAATTGTAAAAAGTAGTATTTTTTACTGATCTATCAATATCTTTTCTCCAAAAAAAGATATGATGATTAATACAAATATAATTTAAGGGGAAGGAATATGAAAAAAGGATTTACACTGATTGAATTGTTGATTGTTGTTGCCATTATTGGAATCTTGGCTGCCATTGCCGTGCCGAACTTTTTGAACGCGCAGGTACGCGCAAAGGTCGCGAGAAGTTTTGCCGACATGAAATCTATCGTGACCAGTGTCAAGATGCTGCAATTGGATACCAACCATTTGCCGATTGACGGGTGGGATGACGATACCTCTGAAGGCCGCGAAATTCTTGCCGATGTCTTTAACGGCGTTGGAGACTTTCCGGAAGCAGAGAGAACGACAACCCATTACTTGGCTGTATTAACCAGCCCGATTTCCTATATGTCTTCTGTGCCGATTGATCCGTTTATATCGAAATTAACTGATCAAGACAGCCGTGGGTTTGGTAGTGGTTACACCACTTATATTTATGCCGATGTTGATCCGAAGATTCCGGGAAGAAACCAAGGGATCGCGGGATTCAATTCTCCCGTTGCGGAACAGAATGGCTTGCAGCCAATGCAAACCGGCGATTTTGGTTTGGTTGGTTTAGGCCCTGACGGCATAGCAGGAAGCGCTTCCGGTATTACATCGGAACGCGGTATTCCGTATAATACTACAAACGGTCTTCAAAGTATCGGGGATGTATATATGACCGGTGGTGGAAACCTAAGCGACTAATGTTACACCGCTTAAGTTTTTTGCAGAGTACTAAAAAAAGGCCTCCCTCAGAGAGGCCTTTTTTGTTGGCGGTGCGCCCGGCAAGATGTATCGACTTGGAGGTGAACTCTGTGTCTTCCCCAAACTTGGGGGAGAAAAGGCTTCACTTTTCTGCTTGCCAAACCCTATACTTTGCGTGTATAGTATAGGTTTAAGGGCGTTTACGCTCTGTGTTTTGCAAAGGAGAATATACCGATGAGCCGATCCGTTCAACCACTTTCCAGAAGAACGCTATTGAAAGGTGCAGGCGCCGCGCTCTCCCTGCCTTGGCTGGAAGCCATGATGCCGACACGCGCCGCTGCCGCCCAAAAATACCCGGTGCGTCTTGGTGTGCTGTTTATGCCCAACGGCACCTTTCCTCAATACTGGACTCCGCAAAAGGTAGGACGGGATTACGATCTCACCCCGTGTTTAGAGCCACTCGGCAAAATGAAAGACAACACATTGGTTCTCACTAACCTGTGGAACCAAGCCAGCAACACCGGCGACGGTCACTACGTAAAAACCGCCGGTGTGTTAACCGGCACCACGATCAACAAAACCGTGGGTATGGATATCAACAGCAATGGAATCTCGCTCGATCAGTTGATGGCAAAACATACCAAAGGGCAAACCCCATTGCCTTCGCTTGAGTTGGGAACCGAACCCGTCCGCACCGGCGTTGACGCGGCGGTCGGTTATACTCGTGTATACGGCGCGCACATCGCGTGGCGTACTCCCACCAGTCCGCTTGCCAAGGAAATCAATCCGTGGTTGGTCTACGAACGACTGTTCCGTGCCGCCAATCAAACCGGTGATAAAGCCAAACAAGACAAACCGCTGTTGGATCTCGTGTTGGAGGATGCCAACCAACTAAGCCGCAAGCTGGGAGCAAACGACAAACAGCGATTGGATGAATACCTCCATTCCGTTCGCTCCATCGAAGAACGCATCGAACGCGCCAATGATCCGGAACAAAACCATTGGGAACCGTTATCCGATATCAACCCGGCAGACAAACCGGATGAAGGAATCCCTGCCAACCATGCGGATCACTGCAAATTGATGATTGACATGATGATCCTGGGGTATCAAACCGATATTACCCGCATATCGACCTTTATGTTCGGCAACTCAGTCAGCAACAAGAACTTTTCGTTCCTGGATGGCGTTAAAAGCGGACACCACTCTGTCTCGCACCATCAAAAGAAAGAGGAGAATTTGACACAATACCAACGGATCGCCGAATGGCATGTGGAGCAGTACAACTACATGCTGGAACGCATGAGCCAAATTCAAGAGGGCGAATCCACCCTGCTGGATAACTCGATGGTCCTCTTTATCTCAGACCTAAACGATGGCGACCGCCATTCGCCGCACAACCTGCCGGTTCTATTAGGCGGCAGAGGCGGTGGAAAAATCGATACCGGCAAGCACCTCAAATATGAAAAAGATACTCCGCTGTCGAACCTGTATGTCAGCATGTTGGATGCCTTCGGCACACCGGTTGAACGCTTTGCCGACAGCACTGGAAAATTACCGGGAGTGTTGGTTTAAGTGAAATTACTTCATAAACCGATCAGCAGTTTTGAGATACTGCTCCCAATCAAAATCGGTCACATTATGCCCTCCTGAGCGGATGTGATAGCTGATACGTCCTATCGACGGCTCTTCCACAGCAGGCATTTCATTGGCGTTTAATCCCACACCTGTCAACAAGCGGTATACCGGATCGGCATGTTTCCCTGACAAAAACTCACCGCGCGGGTCAGCCCATTGATCTTCCGCGGCACTTGCGATATAGACAGGACGCGGAGCGATGAGGGCAATCAGTTGATGTTGATCGACCGGCAATGCGCTTTCGTTTTCATTGTATCGATTGAAATTGTCACAGAACCAGTGGGGAAAACTGGTGTTGATCCGCTTTACGGTTTCTCCAAAAGCACGTCTCGAAAGCGCGGCGCCACCGCAGCCGGAATTGTTGGAGATCACCATCGCAAAGCGCTCATCCTGCGCGCCCGCCCACAAAGACGTTTTACCCAATCGGGAATGCCCCATTACCGCAACCCGTTTCGCATCGATTTCCCGGTCTTCCTCAAAATAATCCAACGCACGGCTTAATCCCCAGGCCCATGCGCCGATGGTTCCCCACTCATCAGCAGCCGGTTTACTTTGCCCATCCGTATAGAAGAAAGGATGAACACCGTTTTGAAATCCATCATCATAATCCGGATCAAGATCTCCACAATAAATCGTGGCGAGAGCATACCCACGCTTCAGAATCGTATCGACCGGCCAGCGGCTGGCGGATACCCCACGCGACTCTTCCGTCGCGCGGTGATCTTCCACTCCATCCCGGTTTCTCATCCAACCGGGATTGAGTTTAATTTCCGGATCCTTATGGATGGAATGATTTCCCGCAAAGTTTAACCCGACAAACGCAGGAACCGGTTTGGAAGTATCTTTGGGCAGATAAATGAGAATATCAAACGAAAACGCTTTCTCTTTCCCGAATGGATATACTGTTGCCTGTTTGCGAATGGCGGTGTTGTTAAGGGCGTGCCTGTCGGTTTCAACATGATAGGCGATTTCATAAGCGGCCTCCGGCGTTTTGCCGTATACTTGTGTTTCGAATAGATGCAGTATTTGCGGTCGCCGTTTTTCGACCCATATCTTTGCATCCTTTACAGGGGTACCGTCTTCCATGGTTAAGGGATCCGGCAGTTCATACTCCGGTACCTTTGACTCATCGTAGTTAAAACCGGACGGCTGAGACGCAACATCGAAAGAAGAAAGAAGAATAGAAGAAAGAACGACTATGAAGCGCAGCATGTTACAGGCCCTTTCATACACAATTTGTCTTGCGTTATCATTGTGCCATGAACTTGCGGGATAAGGCAAGGAGTATGAAATATTGTCATAGGTCAGCCGCTTGAAGAGAAATTCCCCCTCCCAAAGTTGGGAGGGGTTAGGGGAGGGATTGAAGCACCGAGCG
>CAYVAZ010000229.1:0-8166 GCA_964449065.1 uncultured bacterium | reverse complement strand
GATTATTTTTCAACTGCTCCGCATTTCATAATTATATTATATTCAAAAAGTTATGGCATACTTTTCAATAGCAACTGCTTTTTTTAGGTTTATACATTGCCTTACGATTGTAGAGGCTACCCCTCCTGTGGTTGCCCTGCTGGAGGTAACCACGGGGGGGGTACCTCTGCAAACTAAAAGATGGAAACACCCACTTTCTTTTTGCAACCTGGTATCAGTCAAACGCAAGGTCTATCGTTTTCTCCCTTTGGGAGAAAATAAGAGATGAGGGAGAAGAGAGCAATTGTTCCCTATGACGCAATCGTGTCCTTAGAGGGGATTGTCTCCTGAAACCATCACCCCGTCCCTCTCCCATTGGGCAAGGGCGATTGGCACAGCGAACGATTAGAAGAACGTGCGTTTCATAACGTATGCGTAAGGTGAGTTACCAGGAAAGAGGATATGCGCCCAACAAGTCCTTCATTGAATACATCATCGAAAATCCGAGGGTGGGTTGTACGCGCTGCCCGGGCCGTACGAGTAGAGATCGCCCTGCGATATTAGACCGTTGGACATATCGTAATAAAAAACATCGCCCATGTGCCGGTCTCCGGCATAACAATCGGATACCCCGTTGCCGCGGTCCCACTCCCAACAGCCGTCGGGGCCGGGGCTGATGAAGGCAAAGCGGAAGTTTTGGCGAGGGGGGTCAAACAAGCGCACATTGTTGCGGCCTGCAACACTTGTCTGTCTCCCGGGGTTGCGCATCAAGCCGTAGCCGTCATACGAGGCGTACCAATACTGGCGCAATCCGTTGGTGGTTTCTCCGGCGGGAGAGCGTTCCAAAAACGGGTCGGTTGGGATTGTGGCAATGTAGGGGATTGGGGTAGTTAAATGGCGGTTGTTCATCCACCAGGGCACGCCGGTAACCTGACCGTCATCCGGGTAGGCACCGTGATCGACAGTGTACATTTCAACGGCGGTGGACAGCGCTTTGATATCTCCCTGCACTTTTGCCACTGTTGCCCGCAGGCGCGCGTTCATAAAGTTGGGGACCGCAATCGCTGCCAGGATGCCGATAATGGCGACGACGATCAAAAGTTCGATTAATGTGAAACCTGTGTGGTTTTCTTGTTTCATAGATATCTAACCGTCCTCCAGATAATTAAAGGAGTATTTCACTCAATTGTTAAGAATATATTTCCTTCGCAAATTTTTCATCCTACATAAGTACCACACCAGACTAAAGGGAATTGACGAACACGTAAAAAATGTATATTTCAATCATTTATTTTTGATCTTCTTTTGGCCTGCCGTAGACTGTATAACAGGGAGATATAGTCATGACGCAGGCGACATCACCAAGGATTGAAGCCGTAAACAACTCGTTTTTGCGGTTGGCAACAGCTGTGGTTGATCATCTTGCGGGTAAAGCGGTACTGAAATTATCTTTTTGGCACTACTACCCGCTTGTAAAAGACCTGCGTCCGTTCACCATGTATTTGGAAAACCAATTGTTTCCCAATTTGCGGGAGTTCTCTCAAAACACCTTAATTCTAAAGCCGCATAAGGTGATTGATACCATGCAACTGTCAGGATTCAGCGGCAACAATTCCTACCAATTCAACAATTGTTCAGCGTTTGCCAACTGGATGCAAACGCATGGAATAAAAGAAATTCACTTGGCAACCAATCTTGAATTCGGCCAAATGATCGAAACCTTTCTGCTGCTGTTTTTTGCCAAGGAATGTCCTTGGTACTCAAAATGGATGAAAAAAATCGCCCCGCAATGGAGCGGCGAAGCTCTCTATCAAGCAATGAGCGCCGGTGGATTGAATAAATTTTGCGCACTCATAAAACTTCAAAAATCCGCGTCGGTTTACAAAATTCATTACTACTATTGCGAATTGTTTTTTTCGAAGACCGTTCGAGGCTACCTCAATACGCATTCCAAATACAAAGATCACCGGGTGTTGGAAGCCGTTACACCCAGGGTTACGTTTGCCGCATTTATCAGCATGTTGTTGCCTTTTGTTCTCATTCCGTGGTTTCCCGTCGCCGCGGTTATTCTGGGGGCATTCAATCTTATTTGGATTTCCTTGTTAATCTGGTATCTGATTAAAACAATGGCCTCACTGCAATACGACCGCGAGCACTACGAATCCTTAACCAATGAATACGTTCAAAAAACGTCCATATTATCCCGGTTTCCCGAAGCGGACCCGCAGCCGATTTTCCGCTTTCATCTCACTGGTGAATTGCTCTATATGAATTCCTCCGCGCAAGCGCTATTGCAAGAAACCGGACTAACATCAGATGAATACTCCCACATTCTCCCGCAAAACTATTTAGAAATCATTGCACAGTGTTCCAGCAAAAACAGTGTCGTTGACAACGTTGAAGTCGAGATTGGGGCAAAGTATATTCAATATCTCTTTACTCCCTATCCCGGCTTGAAATCCGTCATTGTTCACGGCCATGATATTACCGCTCTGAAATCGAAAGAAAGGCTTCTCCGAAATATCAGCCACAATTTAAGTGAACTGGTTAAAGCCCGCACGCAGAAAATTGAACGCACCAGAGATGTCACAATTCTCAGCCTGGCAAAGCTCGCCGAAATTCGCGATACCGAGACCGGAGCCCACCTGGAACGGACGCAAGAGTATGTAAAAGTTTTGGCGATTCAACTCAAACAAGACAGCAAATACAGCAACCTGCTGGGCGATCGGATAATAAAAAAGATTTACAAATCCACCCCCTTGCATGATATCGGGAAAGTGGGGGTTCCCGATTCGATTCTGCTTAAACCGGGTAAGTTAACAGCGGAAGAGTTCGACGATATGAAGAAACACACGTTGTATGGTGGAGAAGCCCTGAAAGAAGCCGACAGCATTTTAGGATATGATTCATTTTTGCGTATCGCGAGAGATATTGCCTATCATCATCACGAACGGTGGGATGGAACGGGATATCCTTTTGGCAAAGCGGGAGAGGATATTCCCCTTGCGGCACGCCTGATGGCGGTGGCCGATGTCTATGACGCGCTGGTGAGCCGGCGGCCGTACAAAGAACCCTTTCCGCATCAAAAAGCCCGGGAAATCATTCTGGAAGGAAAAGGCAGCCATTTTGATCCCATTATCATTGATGCGTTTGAGCAAGTAGAAGAGCAATTTAAAACCATCGCCAAAGAACATGAAGAAGCGATTACCGTCCTGGCAAGTTAGTGCCGCTGCAACGCCTGCATCATCGATTTCATTTGTTCTTTAATTTGTTCGAGTCCCGGATAGTTGGGGGCCAGCCGTTCGGTGCGGATGAAGTAACTCATGGCTTGGCGGGGCTGGTTTTGTTCCAGGGCGATTACGCCTAATAAAAATTGCGCTTCGGCGATGTTGGACTGTTTGCCGAGTACCTGCAAGAGCCATTTTCGGCTCTCATCGTATTGTTTCTGCTGCAAAAGAATCCAAGCCAGCTGCAGTTGATAGGTATAGTTTTCCGGGGATATTTCTAACGCTCTGCTTTCGGATTGATAGGCCTTTTCCCACTCTTTGCGTTCCACATAAATATGGGCGAGATGATGATGGATGGATGGATTTTTGGGGTCTTGTTTTGCCAAATCCAAAAACAGTGTTTCGGCCGGTTCCAATTTATTTTCGGCAAGGTAAGCCAAGCCTTTTTCAAAGCGGCGGTGGATGCCGATTTTGTCTTTCGGGTCGGGCAATTCGTCTGCCGGGGTATCGCTGGATGAGAGTGAGCTGCCGCCGACATAGCCCAGCGAGGCCAACTGCTCACTGCGGCTGCTGGATATCATTTCGCCTGGCTGCACCTTGAGTGTGGATGACGCCGTCAGCAGCATATCCTCCAAGCGGGTTTTCATCTCTCCCGCCAATGCCGCGTTCGATTCCATCTCATTTTTTAATTCATCCGGATCGTGACGCAAATCATACAATTCAGGCTTGGGGGCTTGGATAAATTTCCAGTGTTCCGTACGCAACGCGAACAAAGGCGCCCAGTTGTATACGGTGGGATACTGCGTTTCCAGCATGAACTCTCTGTCTTCTAACGAAGCCTCACCGGATAACCAGGGCGTCAGCGAAATACCGGAGGTGACGATATCATCCGGCGCAACGGTCTTGGTTATGTCCAGCAAGGTTGGCGGCAAATCGCATATATTGATGTATTGCCTGCTCTCGATATTCTTTCTATCGGCTTGGCTGGGCAATTTAATGAGCACAGGGATTTGGATGGTTTCATCATACAAAAAGAGTCCGTGCGAGGTTTCTCCATGCTCTCCCAAGCCTTCGCCGTGATCGCCGACCAGGGCGATGATTGTATCGTCATACAAATTCTGTCCGTGCAGTGCATCCAATACACGGCCAATGCACTCATCAGTAAAGGCGATTTCTCCCGCATACAGATCATCCGCATATTCCGTGCGATACGGTTCCGGTGGAATGTAAGACAAATGGGGATCGTAATAATGCAGAAACAAAAAAAAGGGGTTTTGTTCGTCTTGTTGGCCATATTTGTTTATCCATTGGATGGCGAGTTCGCTGACTTTGTCGGCGGTGCGTTCGACAGTATGTTCTTGCGCCTCGTACTCTTCGGTTGTGAACTCATCCTCATACACTTCAAAGCCCTGGTGGAAGCCCCAGTTTTCGGAGAGCAGGATAGCGCCGATAAAGCCAGCGGTTGTGTACCCGGCTTCGTGAAAGTGTTCGGCAAGCGTGATCGCACCTGACGGCAGAACCGCTTTGTAGTTGTCTCTTACCCCCACTTCTACCGGATACAATCCGGTAAACAAAGAAGCATGAGCAGGCACGGTTAAAGGCACGGTTGTGATCGCGTTGGAAAACCAAACACCATCTTCTGCCAGTTGGTTTATATACGGAGTGGAAGACTTGCGGCCGAATGGTTCTACATAATCCGTCCGGCAGGTATCGATACTGATGAGTAAAACCGAATGGTTGGGGAAAGCGAAATCCGGTTTGCCGCTTTGATACGCGCATCCAAAGAAAGTTGGAAACCCGATAAGAAATAAAAATAACATTTTGTTCGGACAATTCATTTTTAAAAATCTCATGGAATGATTTATGGTTAAATCATAGTCTAATTTTCTTGTCTTTTTCATGCCGCCTTAAATTTAATGAAATCATAACAATACAATCATGAAAATCTAAACCTTTTTTGAGATAATGGATTTACATCAAATTCCCATAAAAAGAAAGGGAGTATCCATGTCTTCATTAAAACGATTTGGCATTGCCGTATTGTTTGCCAGCATTGCAGGTTTTTCATTCGCGCAACCGGCGAAACCGTCCATTACGCAAATTTCTCCGGACAATCCGCAAGGGTTGGATGACATTGTGGTAACCGCATCCGCATACAGCGGCAGCGCCCCGCATATCCGCACCAATTGGCAGTTGGATATTGATACCAACTTCATCAACGATCCAAACAATGGCGAAACCGTTTACCGGGAATACACCTTTCCTGTAGATTACCCTCTTTTTGACAGCCTTACCCGCCCGAATGACAGCAACACGGGAGTGACCATCCCCAACTCTGTGGTTCCGTTTGATACGCCGATCAATATTCGCGTGCAGTATGTATCCGAAGGTGATGTTGCTTCGGAATGGTCAGACCCGTTGGAATTTACCCTAAGCTCCTTCAGCAACCTGAACACGGTGTATGAAGAAACCTTTGAAAGCACCCCGGTTGGTCAAATTCCTGCCGGTTGGGAGACTGCCAACTTTATTCCGGCTCCGATCGATTCTTTCGGTCCGGGTTACAGCAGCGATTTTTTCAACTGGTCGGTACAGGAAGTGGAATTCTTGAATACCATTCGCTACTATCCGGGGTATTTGGGCTTGGGTGACGCTCCCAATCAAATTCCCGAAACTTACGAAACTGGTGTTCCAATTGTGGAGAACAAGTCTATGCACGCCGATTCCGGCGGATACGGTGGCGGATTATATGTGGTATATGTCATTACCCCGGAAATTGATCTTACCGGTGTTTCCGATGTAGTAGTGGCCTTCAACAGCGATTATTTGCAAAACCAAGACAACATTGCCAGTATGGAATATTCATTGGATGGCGGGACGGTATCCTTCAACGGAACTGATAGTCTTGTTGACAACCGTATGATTACAGGCACGTGGAATCCGGCGCTCTACTACTTGCAAGAGGTCGATATCATACCAAACGTGGAAGGCGATCCTTCATCCGGTATTGATGCAGACTTCACGTTATTCCAATTAGCTGATGGTACCGATTTCTTTTTCGAAGATTACACCCTTGCCCGCGGGTTTGTGGATAACGTCCAGGATATGGCTCCGTTTATCCGCCCAACCATTGAAGAAAACACCGACATCCTCGGCTTTAAAGATAACAAGCGTTTTGAGCGGATCCGTCTTCCGGGGCTGGATAACCAATCATCCGTAAAGTTCGCGTTTATGTATATGGGAACCTTCAGCTGGTATTGGGGATTCGATAACTTCCGTATTTTAGGTAGTGGCGGCAGCAGTGTATCGGAATGGTCGTTATTTTAAGGCAGTTGAAAGAGTATGACCGGTAGGCCGCCGGAAGAAGAGAGAATGAAAAATCAAACCTATTTCTCTCTTTGTAACGTTGATGTTCTTTGAAATATAAATTTGCGTCCATCCTACAGGCTTAACATAAAAAGGTCTGGTTCTTTGTGAGCCAGACCTTTTTGAATGCACTAAAATCACGATTTCTTAGTTAATACCTATGCAATTTGAGATTGGCTGCATATTGAATACATAACATCTTCCTTTCGCTGGGCTTATCAGTCATTATTTATTTGAAGTGTAAAATACCATTTGCAAATCAAAATGTCTGTTTCAAATGGGTGGGGAGCATGGGCTTCCAATTTGTAAGTGTATGTGCCATTCAGGAGGGGGCTATGGGACAATGCCATTGATTTAAGGCAAACCGTCTGAAAACGCAAAGCCTTTTCTCCCCCAAGTTGAGGGAGATACAGAGGGGGGTGTTACCACGATTAAAGTTGGGTGTAAGCCTGAATCAAATCGAGCTGCTTTTTCTCCGGTAGTTCACCATACGTACCGAAAAAGGTCACTTCATTTTTCGAATGGTACAAACTCTGCAAAACTCTTTAACCTCTTTAACCTCAGTTCTCTTCCAGGTACTTTTCCAAATCCGCAATGGATGATCCCGTTCGGATCGCATCTTTGATATTCATTAACGTATTGATATCGTTGAGTTCATTGATACGGTTATAGAAGGCCAATCCCTCTTCACCGAATTTAATCTCAAGGGAGACTTGAATCCCCATTTGCAGCCCTTCAATCAATCCCATACCGCGTCCTTCTTCCCGAATATTTCCAAACAATGTCGGCATCAGTTTTTCTCCTTCTGGAAGGATTTGGATTACGCCTTCCCGCAATTGTTCTTCTGTCATTTTATCTGTGGTGTTACCAACATATTCTATTATATACCGTAAATAATTTAAAGCGGCTTTTCTATCTTCCCATTCCGACAACGGTTTGCAAGCCGTTACAAAGCGCTCACTAAAATTTGGAGCGAAAATATGCTTCATGATTGATAGTCCAACCCGTGTTGGAATGGCCCCTTTGATCTCTCCATCATCGCGTTTTGCCAAATCCAGCAAGTAGTATTCGAAATTCGGGACAAAGCGTTCCATCCCCGGCGGACACGTTACCATTGAAGCAAAACCGGTACCGGAGTTCCATTCTTTCGGGCCATGATAGATAACGATGGGAAAGATAAACGGCAGCGGTTCGCCATTTTGAATCGCTTGTTTCCAAATCTGCATCATGTAATCCAGCATGTTGAACGCCATTAGGGTTTGTTGGAAACTCTTGTGTTCAAGAAGTATATAGAAATAGCCTAACGTTCCAATTTTTAACTGGGCTTTAAACAATAGATCGGGAAGCAGCAAGTTTAGTTGTTGATCCACCAACTTTCCTCCGACGGCTTCTATGGATCCCGGCACAATAACATCTGCCAGTTCGGGGATGTTATGGATCATCATATCTTCAGCGGTATCCGGCTGGCCGTAGATATTGGTAAAAAAGCGGTCATGTGGCTGATTTCGTTCCGGCATGGGTTCCCTTGTTTGAATCCTTTAAAGTGTCAACGTTTTATTGACGGGTATTGATCCCCCCTAGCCCCCCTTAACAAGGG
>CAYVAZ010000228.1:7596-8181 GCA_964449065.1 uncultured bacterium | reverse complement strand
CAATCCGCTCAATCGCATCCATTACTATCAACGGAAACCTGTAGTCAAAGGTATAAATGTTCCACACCTTCTCCAATGTCGTTCCGGGTGCATAGTGGTCATCATGAAAGCGGAACGGATATAAATAGCCGCTAAGACGGTAGTAATTGACTTGCTGTAATCGGGAAACTAGATCATTGCGGTTGGCGATTAAGCCGCGTTGGAGAAGGTTGTCTGCTTGTTGTTCAAAGGTAAGGGGTGGTTTTTCCTATTGCCTATTGTACCCCTACAAAGAAAAAAACTGCCGCATTTAATCTTTTTTGGCTTGAAACCAAAAAGAAGTTCGGCAGGTGTTCTTCTTGCAACAAGAATAGATTGACACATTATATCAATACTGATTTCGAAATTGATTTGGAAATTTTTATTTCCCTACTCCCAGATAGCGGGTTAATTTCCTGCGAACATACGAATTTCAACGAAATTGCGAACTTCTACCATAATCGTTGAAACCTATGTTCCGGCAGTTACTCGATAGTTACTTTTTAACCATATGGATTTTGAAGAGATAATGTAAGCCCGGTTAAATGAGTATCGGGGTGGAGGGAT
>CAYVAZ010000228.1:0-7586 GCA_964449065.1 uncultured bacterium | reverse complement strand
CCTGCTCCCAAAGCAGGCGCGCTACCAGGCTGCGCTACACCCCGAATCAATTTTCGTTTGGATTGGAAATTGTAGCCAACTCCCCGCGAAAAACAATCCATTAATTCGCATCGGTGAAAGAAAACCGTTACGTCTTTCTTTCGCTGGGTCTTATCGCCGCGCTTTGGCTGCAATCCAAACGAAAGACGGTATTAGTATTCAAAACGTGATACCGAAATTCGCTAGTATGACGGCAAAACAATGTCCCTTACACATTCTCCAAATCAATTTTTTTGTTGCCGTGGAATGCGTGTATGATTTGGGTAGACTGCGCGTGACTGTTTATGTTGGGTATGGTTAAATAGCAATACCATTAACAATCTTGAGTATCGATACTGCTAAGTCTTCTTATCGCTGAGGCTTATCGCCGCGCTTACTCGGAAATTCAAATGGCATGAGGTATTATGACAAAAATTTACACAAAATCCGGCGATGATGGCACGACTGCGCTTGGGGGAGGAATCCGGGTTCGGAAATCCGACCACCGGGTGGAAGCATACGGCACGATTGACGAACTGAACGCGATTCTGGGCTGTGCGGCCGCGTTTGGATTGGATGCGGGTCTGCAAGAAAAAACGGAAGTGATCCAGAATATGCTTTTTGACGCGGGAGCCGATTTGGCGTTTTCGCGTACCGAAGAGGGATGGAAACCCAGCCGGATTGAAGACTCTCATGTCACGCTAATGGAACAGTGGATTGATGAACTGCAAGCCGAACTTCCGGAATTGCGGAATTTTATTTTGCCGGGAGGGGCTAAAGCCTCTTCATTTTTGCACCAAGCCCGGACGGTATGCCGCCGCGCGGAACGGTTGATTGTGAATGTGGTGGAAGCCGAACAGGAGGGCTATATCCTGCTGCGGTTTGTCAACCGCCTTTCGGATTTGCTTTTTGTAATGGCGCGGGTGCAAAACCATCGCTGCAATATACTCGATGTCATCTGGAAACCGGAATTGAAATCGTAAGATTTAATTCGCTACCGGTTCAATCCCTATGAGTTGAACGGCGGTTTCGCGATCTTCGACCATATCGGCCAAAGTGTATTGATCCAAGACGGCGATGAATTGCTCCAAGGCATCTTCTAAGACGTGTTTGAGTTTGCAAACGGGGGTAACCTTGCAGTAATGTGCCTCCCGGTTTAAGCAATCCACTAAATGAAAATGGGGTTCTACTTTTCGGACGACCTCGCCTACATTGATATCTTCCGGTTTGCCGTTCAAACGGATACCGCCATGTCTCCCCCGCAAGCTATTTATATACCCCAAACAGCTAAGGTTGTGCACCACTTTGACAAGATGGTCTTTGGATATCTCAAAAAAGTCGGCGATTTCTTGGATGGATACTTTTTCTTCCGGATGGATGGATAGAAAAATCAAGGTTCGTAATGAATAATCGGTATAGTGGGTTAGATGCATAGTCTTTCCGATGCGATTAGAATATTATATATTTACAGTACATAATACATAAAAAATAAATTTGTGCCAAGAATTTTGAACTGAACTCTTGCGCGAATCCATTAAAGATGTATATTATATACATCTTTATTAAGGAGGAAGATTATGGCTTCATTGTATGAACGTTTGGGTGGACAAGAGTCTGTTGAAAAAGCAGTTGAAATTTTTTACCGCAAGGTTCTGGCAGATGACCGCATCAACCGGTTTTTTGATGATGTGGACATGGACCAACAAATCGCCAAGCAAAAGAGTTTTTTGACAATGGCGTTCGGTGGTCCGCACAATTATACCGGCAAGGATATGCGGGAAGGCCATAAGCATTTGGTGGAACGGGGCATGGATGATTCGCACGTGGATGCCGTGATTGAGAATTTGGGCACGACGTTAAAAGAGTTGGGCGTGGATGATGAAACTATCGGTGAGGTGGCCGCCGTTGCGGAAAGTGTCCGGGATGATGTTTTGAACCGGTAAGGTTGAATAGGAAACGTGTTGTATGCCAGCCGTAATTTATCAAAGCAAAACCATTGAGTTGTTGGAGAATGAAACCGTTTTGGATGGACTGTTGCGGCATCAGATTGATGCCGCATATTCCTGCCGCAGCGGGGCCTGTCAAGCGTGCATGATGCGTACTACGAAGGGGAATCCCCCCGCGAATTCTCAACATGGGTTGAAGGATACCTTTATTGAACAGGGGTATTTTTTGGCTTGTCAATGTGTTCCTACTGAGGATTTGGAAATCGGTGAAGCGCATAGTGAAGTAACCGCAACGGTAACCGGTAAAGACCTGTTGAATAAAAGTGTAATGCGGCTCAGATTGGCTCCGCAAGACCCTTTTGAATTCCGGGCCGGGCAGTATTTGCAGTTGGTGCGGGAAGACAATGTGATTCGCAGTTATTCGATCGCTTCGCTGCCGGGTGAGGATATCGAACTGCATGTTGAGCGGGTGCCGCAGGGTGAAATGAGCGGGTGGATATTCACCACGCTGCAAGAGGGGGATGCCGTTAAAATCCGCGGGCCGGTTGGCGAATGTTTTTATGTAAAAGCCAAGACGGATCAACCGCTGTTATTGGCGGGCACTGCTACCGGATTGGCACCATTGTTTGGAATATTGCGGGATGCTTTGCAGCATCAGCATACGGGTGATATCCATATTTTGCATGGATCAACAGTTGCGGACCGGTTGTATTATGTGAATGAGTTGATCGAACTGTCCCAGCGGCATGAAAATGTTCACTATCAAGCCTGTGCGTTGCATGGGGAAAACAGCGATGAAATTCATATTGGTGATTTGCAGGAATTGGCAATGAACGTGGCGGATTCGTTTGCCGGATGGCGCGCGTATTTATGCGGGAATCCGGATTTGGTGTTTTCGATGCGGAAGAAGATATTTATCAAAGGTGCCTCGAATAAAGAGATATTCGCCGACGCCTTTTTGCAGACCAAACCTGCCGCTGCAACGTAAATCAAGAATACACTATATCCTTTTACACTCTTTCCAATTCCAATTCACTGAAAGCGGGAAGTTTAACCGGTTCGAGCTGGTCTAACCAATAGGCTTCATCATCGCGGTGGAAAATCATAAAACGGCCATAGTTTCGGGTATCTTTCGCCTGATGATAGCGGGTGTAGATGTATTTCTCATCCACGGCCATGATTTCAATTTTTCCGGTTTCGTGCGACATGCAGAAGCGTGCCCGCCGTGCCAAGCCGGAGCCCATGGTGATGGCTTCCTGAAAGATGTTCCATCCTTCGACAAGCGGTACTTCATACGGTTCGTTACCGGCTGTCGGTCTGCCTTGGAACAGGTAATAGGGCGGGCAGCCGATGTAGGAAAGCTTATTGTACATCGAGGCGAGGACATCCGGGTCGTCATTGATTCCGCGAATGAGCGGGTTTTGATTGATGCAGATGACACCGTTGCGGATGGCACAGTCAATGCCTTCGATAGCCGGTTCGGTTAATTCACGGGGATGATCGAAGTGCGCCATTAAGTAGACGCGTTTGTCTTTGGTGGAATAGGTTCGAAAGGCTTCTTGCAGTTTTTCATCATTCAAAATACGCCAAGGGTTAAAGGCAGGCATTTTGCTGCCTAATCTGATAATTTTCACATGTGGAATTTGACGCAGAGCTTCAAAGATATCCACCAGCTTGCGGGTGCTCATTAAGAGCGGATCACCGCCGGTCAGCAAGACATTGCTTACTTCCGGATGGTTGGCGATGTAGTTGATTCCGGCAGAGACATCGTTGGTGACTTCATCGTTTTCATCCATAAACAGACGTTTGCGGAAGCAATAGCGGCAGTAGGCACCGCAAACTTCGTTACACAACAACAGAACCGTGTCGGTGTATTTGTGCTGCACACCGTTGGCGACGGTAACCGCTTTTTCGTTGCTGGCATCCAACTCGCCCCAATCGTGCAGTTCTTCTGCGCGGGGAATGATGAGCTGCTTGATGGGGTCGTAAGGATCATTCCAGTTGATTAAGCCTAGATAATAATCATTGGCACGGAAAACATACGTTTTTGAGACTTCTTCAAGAATTTTACGGTCGTTTTCTGGAATGTTCGGGATTTGATCGATTTTACGAATGTATTTCACTCTTTTATTTCCATTAGAGTGTTTTGTTTCGATCGTATTTTGTTTTTTATTCATAGACATAACACACCTCTCAACAAGATTTTAAAGCATAAAAACATCAAACATTGCAATGCAAAAATACAGCGGGAACTAGCGGGGCGCTTTTTGACAATAAGAAAATAGACGGAAAATTCTAATTGACTTCATTAAAATAAAATAAGCGTTTATGCGTATACAAGCATATTAGCATAAACGGACTGAAAATCAACAGATTGTACTTTTTCGGTACACGAGAAAATTCTCGTACTGTGTCAACGATTGAATGTCGGGTGTCAATTCCCTTTACTCCAATGTCATTGACTTAAAAAAATTTCGGGGGATTTGTTTAATAAAATAAGTGATTGCGTTCTTCATAACCCCCTCTGTTCTCCTTGCGTCGGACATCTCCCCCAAATGCTTTGGGGGAGACAAAGACTTTTGCGGGCTGGAAGCCTGCACCATATTTTCAACCGCGAATGCACGCGAATGCGTGCGAATAACAACGTGGGCATACCCAGTTCTTAGAGTTTCATACCGGTTTTATTTAGGATTATCAGAGAAGGAAAGCGTGCCGCTGGCTCGGCGGGAGCCTCGCCCTCCTAGGGTTGCGCTTTGTGAGTGGATGGGCTGCGTTGATTCTTGAATCCCCCCTAACCCCCCTTAATAAGGGGGCAACAACGGAGCGTGCTTCTGGCTCGGAGGGAGCTTCGCCCTCCCAAAAATACCGCTTTTTGAAAAACATTGTTTGGACGACTTCTTTTAAGTATATTCACATTGAGTTGTACAGTTTGACGTACTGGCTGGAAGCCAGTGCTACCCACAACGAACATATCGATGGCAAGTGATTTACTAATTTTTTTGGGAAAACCTTAGCAAATTTGGGGGAGATGATGTTGCGTTTTCAAGTTTAATACCTTAAATCAATGACATTGCCCTCTTTATCAAGGGGGGAGAAACAACGGATGACCAGCCGTCATTTTTTGATTGACAATCTACTAGATTACTGACTGATGTTACGCAACGATGGTACAGTCTTACATTATTGTAATCTCAAGATTGGTCTACAACCGGGAATTGGATCGAACCTGCGGCCGACTATATAGCGGTTACTATCTTACCAAGCGTAACATCGTGTCTTGCTCCGGTGACGGATGGAACATTGGATGTGATCCGGTTGAGAGTGGCAAAAGCTAAAAGAGAAAAGCCCGCGGCTTCTTTGGCGGTGGAGGAGATGCCGAATTCGTCGATGGTGTTCCAATGCATTTCGGGGCAGCGCGTTCGCAGGCGCCGCATAAGATGGGGGTTTAACGTTCCGCCCCCGCTGCATATTACGCGCATTGGCCGCGCGTGAGGGAATATGAAATCGCGGTAAGCGTTTGTGATGCTTTGGGCGGTGAGTTCGCAGGCGGTGGCGAGGGCGTCTTCCGGTTTCCAATCTGTCATTTGGAGAAAGTCTTTCACGAACGCATCGCCGAAGTCTTCGTGTCCTGTTGCTTTCGGTGGAGGCAGTTTGAAGAATGAATGTTGCAGCAGTTCCGTAAGTCTATCCTCATTCACCGTTCCCTTACGGGATATTTCACCATTTTTGTCATGCGTTTTATTGACAAAGAAATGGCGCATGAGTGCATCCATCACCATGTTGGCGGGACCGGAATCGAAGGCGGTGATGTTGGCATCCTTGGTGATGAGGGTGCAGTTGGCAATGCCTCCCAGGTTTTGGCAGAGTATATCTTGCGAATCATCCGCGAACATGAAGGCATCGAAGAAGGGGATGAGCGGAGCCCCGGTGCCGCCCGCCGCCATGTCGCGTACGCGAAAATCAGCGACGGTAGGGATTCCGGTTCGTTCGGCGATGATGGCAGGCTCACCGATTTGCAGCGTGGAAGGCGTATGCCAGTTTCGCGAGTTATCCACTTTCGGAATATGATAAATGGTTTGCCCGTGGGAACCGATGAAAGCAATTTGCTTTTGTGGTATGGATGCAGATTGTATCAATGCCAGAGCGGCTCCCGCGAATTGTTCCCCGATCTCAAAATTGAGTTGACAGATGGTATCGACATGCGAGTGTTCCGGTTGCATGGAAGATAAGATGCGTTCGCGCAACGCATCCGCGATGGGGTGTTCGATAAAGGCTTCGATTTTCAACGGCGGTGATTCATTGGTGTGAATTCGTACCAACGCCGCATCCACCGCATCGACGGATGTCCCCGACATAAGGCCGATGCCGTATACCGGCTTATCCATCTTTAATTGGCGCAGTTGTTGGTATCCAGGAATCATGCGGCTTAACCCATTTATAAAATCAAATTGTATAGAAATGATTGGGGATGTTTCGGTCTCCCATAAAGCAAGTGACTTATCTTATGTCATATCCACTGACTGATTAAACCGGTATTGTATTCAATCAAGTTGCAATGAAAATGTTTGATTTCATAACAAGGATGAAAAAAGTCATGATGGGTATCGCGAACAACCTTCATTCACTCTGACTGAATTCCCGGTGCCGGATCAAGCCGTTTTTTTGCATCCTGAGATTCTATCAACCTTAATCTGAAGAACTTCGGCTATCCGTTTTGCCATTGCCGGAGACAGCTTCCGCTTTCCTCTCTCATAATCGCTGATCATGTTTTGGCGGACACCAAGTTTTTCGGCAAGCTGCGATTGTGAAAGATTTGCTTTCAGTCTTGCGCCTACAAGAAGATTGCCAATTCTGTTTGACTGCATCTCTTTCCAAAAGTCCGTTTCTTCAATCGATATGCTGTCAGAATTCTCAGGGGTGAGAATGCTAATTTCATATTTTTGACGAATCCAATCCACTAGTTCATCAACTTTCTCTCCCTGAAGAGATAACTCAATATGGGGCTTTTTCACGAGAGCCAACATAGTACACCTCAATTTCGATTTCCCCTTGCCGGTACGTCCAGCACGCCACATAGCGGTAATTTAAATGGCAATGGTATTTGTCATCACCCAAGGGGGAAAAATTGCTCCAGCTTTTCTGAATCGGACTATCAGCTTTCAGGTCTTCAATCAGTAAAAATAGAAGTTTTTGCACATCGACAGGCAGTGTTTTCAGCCTGCGGTTTATTTTCTTTTTGATTTTGACTTCATATTTTATAGGTTATGGTATAACCTTATGTGGTTATTGCCAAGTCATATTATCCAGTCCTATTTTCTAGTGCACGCGAGCGGACGGATTGGTGTGAAAATCAGAAAGGATGACTTCCCGGGATGAACATGGAGGTTGGTATGCGAAGAGTTTTGTTGTAATAACGAGAGATTTTATAAGAGTTTTTTTATGGGATAAAGCAATCCCGATCAACATCTTCTCCAGCAGCACCATCTTTTGGCGGATGATAAAGTTTCATCGTCTTATTGTTTTTACTGTTCACGATCTCTATACAAATCCATTTCTCATTCTGTGCCATGATGTGTCCCCGTCGCCAGCCAATTCATCCAATGGTCTTCATACTTTATATCA
>CAYVAZ010000227.1:5991-8184 GCA_964449065.1 uncultured bacterium | reverse complement strand
GGGTTGTTTTCAGGCGGGGTGATGTCTTATAAAAACGGACGCTGGGTAAAGTATAACGCCTCGGATGGCGCTCCGGAAACCACAGTTATTTCGCTGTATGAAGATCAAAGCGGTGTGATTTGGATTTTGAACGCTGATTCTATAACCAAGTTTCAGCCAGAACGCCAAGCACCGCATGCCGCAATCGAGGCGGGAAGTAAAAACGTGTATCCAAATGACCGCGCGGTGTTTTCAGTTCAAGGGCGGGATGCGTGGAACGAAACCCCACAGGATGAGTTGGTCTATTCGTGGCGTGTGGTCAATGAAAGCGACGGACAGCCGCTGGGGGATTGGTCGGCATACAGCCCGCAAACCCTGGTCAACACTCAGCGCATGCAGCCGGGCGCGTACCGTTTTGAAGTCCGCGCGCAGGATAAAAGCCGCAATACATCCGTCACGCCCGCGGTTGCGAGTTTCTCGGTAGCGCCCTATTTTTGGACGACTCCTGCATTTCTTGTTCCGGTAAGTACCTCCCTGCTAATCGCCATACTGGCTTTGCTGATCTGGTACCGCAACTATATCAAGTTGCAGCATTCAGAAGAACGCTACCGCCGTTGGGTGGATAAAGAAGCGGTGACCTTGGTGCTCAATTGGGATGAAAGCGGCATCTTTACGTACTGCAACGAAGCCGCCGAAACGTTTTTCCGCGCCATCCAACCCGGTTTTCAACAATCCCCGGTCGATGCGTGGATCACCGCGGATGAAAAACAACAAGAGCGCTTCCAGCAGGCGGTGCAGCGCGCGGTCTCTCATCCGGAAACCCAGCAGAACTGCTCCATTCAAGTCGAACGGGAAGGCCAGCGCCATTGGATCTCGTGGTTTCTGCGCGCCTCGAAGAACAGATCCTCACGCCGGCAGGAAATTCTTGCAATCGGTGTAGATATCACCCAGCAGCGCGAGGCGGAATCCGCCCTCATGCAGGAGAAACTCAGCTTTCAAGAATTCTGCGACCGCGCGCAGGTGGGTATTCTGCGCCTGGATGAACAGCAGAACATCGTGTATATGAACCCCGCGATGAAGGAACTGATTGAAGCGGGAGAGGAAGAGATTCCCGGTTGGAAGACCTGGGCGGATACGTCTGCGTGGAGAAGTTTTGTGTGGTCGGTGCAAGATGAAGACGAGCCGGTCAACATCATGCTAAGCGGAACAACGCTGCGGTCTTCTCAGCCGTTTTACGCGTTTGTATCGGGTATGCAAAAGAAAGAGTATACCGAACTGGTGGTGCTGGATTATACCGAGCAAAAGCAGCTGCAAGATCAGTTGGCAGCCATGAGCCGGTATGAGCAAGAGAAGTTGGGGCGCGAACTGCACGACGGCTTGGGGCAACTGCTTTCTTCGATCATGTATATGAATAACCGGGTGTGCATGAAGGATTATGAATCCGAACAAGATTACCAGTCTATTCTGGAATCCATGCATACGCTCTTGCGCAAGGCTATTGAACAAACCCGGCTGGTGAGCATGGGTCTGCATCCGGTCAAGATGGGCGAGTTTGGACTGAAGAGCGCGTTGGAAGATTTGCTGGAATCGTATCAGCGGATTTATCCCCCAAAAATTGCGTTGCGGTATGATGAGGAGTTTCAAGTTCAAAACGATGAAGAGGCGGATATCCTCTACCGCCTTATCCGCGAAGCGGTGTTCAACGCGCTGAAGCACGCCAACGCGGGGTGCATTTCCATTGCCTGCACTCAAACAGAGGATGGCCGAACGGTTTGTATTCAAGACGACGGCCAAGGGATTCCTGTCAGCATCCCCTCAGAACAAGGCATGGGGATGAAGATCATGACGTCGCTCGCCAACCAGTTGGGGGGAGAGTTGACGATTGAATCCGAACTGGAGCGCGGGACAAGCATTCGATGTCAATTGGTGTCCGGTATGGAGGATGAAATCTTACAGATACAAAGAAATTATTCGGTTTCAATTTAATTTTGTGTGATGCGAATTCCCCCTTCAAGACTGGAGAGGATTAGGGTGGGATTGACCGCTCGATCATCCCCCCCCCTTCTAACTCCCCCAGTCTCAATGTCATTGACTTAAGAAAATTACGGGCGTTTTGTGAAATAAAATAGGTGATTGCGCTCTTCACAACCCTCTCTGTGTCTCCCCCAAAGGATTTGGGGGAGACAATGGCTTTTGCAGGTTGGAAGTCTACAC
>CAYVAZ010000227.1:0-5891 GCA_964449065.1 uncultured bacterium | reverse complement strand
GCCCCCCTCTGTCCTCCTGGCGTCGGACATCTCCCCCAAAGGATTTGGGGGAGACTAAGGCTTTTGCAGGTTGGAAGTCTGCACTACATTTTTCAACCGCGAATGAACGCGAATGCACGTGAATGACAGCGGAGGCATACTCAGTTCTTATAGTTTCACATCGGTTTTATTTAGGATTATCGGGGAGGCATAGCGTGACGCTGGCTCGGCGGGAGCCTCGCCCTCCCAGGGTTGCGCATGCATTTACCGGCTGGAAGCCGGTGCTACCCGGCTATTCAACTCTGAAACGCTCTAGGGATTGAGATGAAGCGATCTGCGGCAAGCTCACTTCCTCATTGCTTTAAACGCCCTTAAAATACGATCATTTCATCCGCATTTATAATCTATTTCATGAACAACAAGGTGAAGCTAATATGCTAAAGCAAACCATCCTAACTCTTTTGATTTGTATTCTTTCTTTAAATACATTCGCCGAAATGAGAGCCGGCATTGCAGTCCGCAACGTCAATCCCGCTCCCCTCCTCCCCGTCTCCGGTGGATTAGGCCCCGCCAACCCGACATTCGAAAAGAAAGGCGACCTCACCGTCCGCGCTTTGGTGCTGGAAAACAACGGCATCCGCATGGCCATCGTCAGCGTCGATTTCATCGGGTTCCCATCGGTACTGTGTGACCGGGTACGCGCACAGGTGAAAGGCATCCCGCCCAAGCACATTCTGATCGGCTCAACCCACACCCACAGCGCCCCGGATATCTACGGTTTTCCCGATGAACAAGGCAACTACCACGTCGATCTTGATTACATTGATATGGTCTGCTCTAAAACCGCTGAAGCAATCAACGAAGCGGTCGAAACTCTCCAGCCCTGTACAGTCAAAATCAACACCGGCGAGGCCAAAGGGAAAATCGCCTTTAACTACTATGCTCCACAGTTGTATGATCCCCGCTGCAACGTCCTCCAATGTATTGATAAAGATGGCAATGCCTTTGCGACATTCGTAAATTATGCCATTCACCCCGAAGCGTTGGGGCCGAACCGCGGCATTCTCAGCCCCGATATGGTCGGACCGTTGTACGACCGCATCGCAGAGAAAACTGGTGGTACCGGTATTTTTATGAACGGAGCCCAAGGAGGCATGGTCACCGCCGATAACCGGAACGTGGAAGATGACAACGATGCCATGTGGCAAGAAACCGTTCGGATTGGGCACTTGCTGGCAGAAGAATCGTTACGCATTATTCAAAAAGCACCCACGCAGGAAAATCCGGAACTCTTCATCGCATCCATTCCGGTTACCTTCCCGAATGACAACAATGTCTTCCGCTATTTGATCGAAAATGCCAAATTCGATTATCCCCATAATGCCGACGGCAGCGTCACAACCCAAGTCGCGGTCGTAAACATCGGCAACGCCCAGATGCTGACAATTCCAGGAGAAGCACTCCCCAATATCGGCTACTACCTTAAACGTAAAATGCACGGCGAACATAACTTTTTGCTGGGGCTAACCAACGACGCTTTTGGATACATCCTGTTAGAAGAAGACTTCAATAGTTATAAACGCTACGAATACATTTGCCGCACCAGCCTTGGCGAAATGACGGGAGAGATCTTTATTGAGCAGGCTTTGGCATTGATTAACCGATGCCCTAAGTCGGAGTAATACTTGAAAATTAGACAGATCAACACTTAACGAAATTGCAGCATAATACACTCGCGGCAATCAATCTCCGTTTTCTCTAATTCTTCATAGCGTTCAACTTCTTTCCGGTGTTTGATAATCTATGCCCGTTTATATCTTCACAGCAAGTACGTATTTCTTGTATTGGCGGACATGGGATATCCCCATACTACAGAATCAAGAGTCCATGGACATATTTCATGAAACGGATTGAAAACCGAATGAGTGTGGTAAACTTTAGAGCGTTTCAGAGATGAATAGCCGGGCAGCATCGGCTTCCAGCCGGTACATGGATGTACTCGTTGTACCTCTACGCAAACCTGAATTGCTCTAGCCGCATCAATACTACCCGCTACAATAGAACAAGATCGAAAAATCGGAAGAATATGATTTTCTAAAATAATCTCTTGCACCGTCCGCGTTTCCGTCTATACTTTTGATTATGAAAATTTGTTGTGATTTCTATTGATTTGAGTTGTTATGTTGAATGGAGAGAGTTGCGTGAACAATCCGGTCAACAGCATATCCATGCAATCCGACAGGAACCTTTCTGTCCCATCCCAAACCGGTACCAACACTCACCCATCCATTCACGCGGTGTTGCGTCGTTCCGTTTACACTATTCGTTTTTATTTGATTCGTTTATATCCATTGTTATCGGTTGAGGCGGATTCGGTCGTGGTACCGTTCCGAAAACCATGCCTGCAAGCGGCTAATCAGGGAGATGTTGTCCATGGAAAAAGATTGTGTAGTAGATCACCCTCAAAACGCCAAATTGAAAAAACTCATTGAACTGGGAGAGAAAAACGGAAAGTTAACGTACGAAGAGATTCACAAGCATTTTGACACGGAGTTCATGAACAGTGAAAATGTTTCGGATGACATGGATGAACTTTTATCCACACTGCAAGATTTGGATATCGAAGTGGTGGAAGAGAACGATCAGCCGAAATTGAAGGTGGCCGCGGAAGAAGAAGTGGTCACCGTGATGGAAGAGCCGGAAGAGCCCGAAGTCATTGAAGAAGAGTCACGCGAGCGAATCGATGATCCGGTGCGCTTGTATTTGCGTGAAATGGGACGGGTACCCCTTCTTAACCGTGAACAAGAGATCGATCTGGCCAAGCAAATTGAAGAAGGCCGCTTTAAAGTCTGCCAGTCACTCGCGCTCAGCAAAACCGCCTTGCAGGAATACACCCTATTGATTCAAAATTTAAAGGACGGCAAGTTGCGGTTTGAAGAGGTAATGCAAAACTTTGAATTCCATGAAACACTAACCGAATCCGACAAGACAAACATTCAACGTGACCTCACCCGCAAGCGCAACCAATTGGAAAAACTGCACGCCGAAATCGATAAACTCCGCCAACAAAATACCCGTTCCAGCAGCAAACAGATTGCCGAATTAAAAGTGAAAATGGGCAAGACACTGATCGGCATGAAGATTGATCATGAGGTGACCGGAAAAGTCGCAAAAAGGATCATCGATTTGCACAACGGAATAATAGACTGCCAGGAAGAGATTAAGCGCGTCGAAACCCGGTTGGGTATCAAGTCGCGGGAACTCAAGCAGCTCTACAAAAAGCTGCGATACACCACCTTCGGCCGCAGCGAGTTGGAAAAGCGCACCGGTTTGCCGCGCGAAGAATTGGTACAGACGTGTAAAGGCTTAATTCGAAGCATGGAAACATTGGAGAAATGGCGAAAGCAATCGCTCGATTCGTTTCCGGAGCTTCAATCGATCGTCGCGCATGTAAAAAACGGCGAAAACATTGCTTATCTAGCCAAGATGGATGTTGTGAAAGCCAATCTTCGCTTGGTGGTTTCGATCGCGAAAAATTATACCAACCGCGGGATGCAGTTTTTGGATTTAATTCAAGAAGGCAATATCGGTTTGATGCGCGCGGTGGAGAAATTTGAATACCGCCGGGGCTATAAATTCAGCACCTACGCGACATGGTGGATTCGCCAAGCAGTTACCCGCGCGATTGCCGATCAAGCACGAACCATTCGTATTCCAGTGCACATGATTGAGACCATAAACAAGATCAACCGGCTTTCGCGCAAAATGGTACAAGAGTTGGGACGCGAACCATCTCCGGAAGAAGTAGCGAAAGAAATCGACTTACCACTCGATAAAGTACGCAGCATCTTTAAAATCGCACAGCAGCCGATTTCATTGGAAACCCCGGTAGGAGAAGAGGGCGATACCCAATTTGGCGACTTTATTGAAGACAAGAAAACCGCTTCCCCATCGGATACCACCTCAAACGAAATGATGAGCACTAGTTTGGAAGGCGTTTTAAAAACGCTTACCGAGCGGGAAGAAACCGTATTGCGGCTTCGTTTCGGTATCGCCGACGGATACTCAAGAACGTTGGAAGAAGTGGGAAGCCGCTTTGGAGTAACCCGCGAACGGGTACGGCAAATCGAGACGAAAGCTCTGCGGAAATTGCGTCATCCGCTGCGCAGTCAAAAGTTGCGCGATTATATCGATTGAGATTTCGTTTGATTTCCATCTATCCAACCGGGTCGTGAGAGAAGCGATCCGGTTTTTTTTTCATTCTATTTCATTATTTCAGAGAACGAGACATTCACCGGTAAAAACGTCGTTGCTATGATTGCATCTATTATTGCATCTATCAAAATGCGGAGTCTGGAAATGCGTTCTATCGATGGGAAGACAAACGTGTGTGCCGTTATTGGGAATCCGGTTGAACACAGCCTGTCTCCGTGCATGCACAACGCCGCGTTTTGTGAGAAAGACCTTCCCTTTGTTTATGTGGCTTTTCAAGTCAGCGATATCGAAAAGGCCATCCAAGGTATGACCGGGTTCAACATCCGGGGGCTTTCCGTGACCATTCCGCATAAAACCGCTGTGATCCCCTATTTGGATGAAATAGATGACCTTTCCAAAACAATTGGCGCCGTGAACACTCTATCCAATGAGAACGGAAAATTGGTGGGGACCAACACAGATAGTTATGGCGCCTTAAAGGCCTTGGAAACAAAATGCGCGATTGAAGACCAGACCATTTTGCTGCTTGGCGTGGGCGGCGCCGCACGGGCGATTGCCTTCGGATTGGTTTGCGAACGGCATCCGAAACAATTATCATTAGCAGCGAGACGAACAGAAAAAGCGCAAGAGTTACTCTCTGATTTACAACCACATACTACAACAGGAATGCAGGTTACCTCATTTGAAGATGAATCGTTCTTTAAGGCATTTCAAGAATCAGATATCATCATTAACTGCACCCCTGTCGGTATGTATCCGAATGTAGACGAATGTTTGATCCCGAAAGACTGGTTTCAAAAAGAGCAAGTCATCTTTGACACCATTTACAATCCGGGTAAAACACTATTATTACAGCGCGCAGAATCGTGTGGCTGTGAAGTGATTAATGGTGTACCGATGTTTGTACACCAGGGGGCCAAGCAATTTGAACTTTGGACCGGCGAACCCGCACCGCTGGCGGTGATGGAATCGGCCGTTATACACGCATTGGAGCAAACATGAATCTTGTGTTAATCGGATATAGAGGAACCGGAAAATCGACAATCAGCGACTGGCTTCATTTGGAACTGCGGATGGATGTTTGCCACATGGATGAGCGGCTGGAAGAACGGCTGGGACAACGAATCGCGGATTATGTGGCGGAATACGGCTGGGATTCGTTCCGGGAAGAAGAGAGCATTTTGGTGGAAGAACTTGCCGAGATGGATAACCTTATCATCGACACCGGCGGCGGGGTTGTGGAACGGGACGAAAACATTACTTGGCTGAAGCGCAACGGATTTCTTGTATGGCTTCATGCCGATCCGGAATACATTACCCGCTTTATCAAAAATGATCCGAACCGCCCTCCATTGACCAATAAGAAAGATCCCGCGGATGAAATATTGGAGGTTTTGGAACGGAGAATTCCGTTGTATGAGAGAGCGGCTGATCATGTGATTCGTACCGATCAAAACACGCTAGAAGAATCCGGAGCACTGATTGTGGATGTGTGGAATCAACAGTTGCAATCCACAAGGTAGCAATCCGTTTTGGGGTATCTTTTGGTACAGCGCTTTAACCCGCCGGAACTATGGGTAAACTTGTCTGTAATTTACTGAACTCATGGTACGCAAAATTCTATACGGTAGGTATTTTTGCGAGATTTAAATCCGTTTTGATAGTCACTAAATAACTGATGTTACGCAATCAATGAT
>CAYVAZ010000226.1:0-8226 GCA_964449065.1 uncultured bacterium | reverse complement strand
TAGCAAACATCCCGAAAGTATCAGTATTCTTTGTGTATTCATGTTGTTGTTATTTTTATCAATTACTTTAACCATGCCGGCTTCTCTTTTCTTTCTTCTGCTTTAAAATTTGGATTTTTTGACAATGCCTTTGCATCCGCAAGACTATAAACAGCACCGTCTTCGTGGAACAATCCGTTGATTACCCCCGATTTACGATGAAAGAGCAGGTAAGCCGGTTTGAGCATGAGCGACCACCAGAAATGACCAAGTCCCGATTTGAAAACACTTGGAGCAAGACTGGCATAGTCGGGTGTGCGTTGCTCGGATGGTACCTCTTTGGTGGGAGGGTCACCAACAGGACGCAAACGCTGCCATTCGGTGTGCCAAATGGGGCGTTCGAGGGTTGCTCCCATCATTTTTTCTTTTTCTAAGTGTTTTTCAAAATCTTCTATGGAAGCCGGAAAGTTATAATGCGATTGTAAAATATCCAATCCCATATCCATAAAGTAAACAGATCCTTCCATGTTACGGCTGGTGCCAACTGTTAAAGGAACAGCGCCTCGTTTTTCGGTTGCTGTTTTAAACATCTTCCTCGAAAAAGCCATGCGGTTGTCCACCAAATACTCTGCACGAACAGTAGAACCGGCAGCGAAATCATTTATTACAAAACCATATTGCTGCAATGCTTTGGCCACAACCAATTCTTCTTTGGTAAGGTCGAACAGTGATAAATCCAGTTGAGGATCGAGTTGAATAACAGCACCTTCTGGTATGCCTCCTTCAAAATTACCATCGGTCCAGGTTGCCGGATAAACATATTCCTGAAAAGCTACGTACCTGAGTGCTCCGCATAATTTATGTCTTATTTCTCCCGACATTACCTCATCGTATCTTATTACTCCCGCAATAATGGGCATACCGGCAGCAACACCGGGACCATGTCCATGAATGGATTCGTTTGGTTTCACATTAAATTCTCCGGAATCAAAAACGCCCGATCCATCTAAGGGATACACCATGCCGGTTGCACTTTCCCATGAGCCGTCTTCCTTTTGTTTTACAAAGAACATGTCCCATGCCAGGTTGGCCTTCCAATCAATAATTGCCACATGCATATCACCACCGGGAGATGGTTTCATATTGATGGGAACAGGAACACCCAAGCTGTCAAATACAGGCTCGTGACCATAATGGGTATGTATTTTTCCGTCAACTATGTAGTGTTCTATTTGTTCAATTTTCTGAAAAGGAATCGCTTTACTGTTTACTTCATAAATAGGTATGGTATAACTTTTTATGTTGAGTCCTATGTTTTCACCGCTTGGGTCGCGTTGGAGCAGACTTATCCAATAGTCGCTTTTGGGGTCAGCCTCGGCATTTTCATCTATGGGTAAATTCCAAAAACTATCATCGCTAAAAAAACGTTTCGGATGGTCTTGCGTCACACAGGCTTTCTCAGTCCCGGATTTTGATGAAGGAGAATTACAGGAAAAAGTAATTGAGCAAATCAGAATTAATAATTGATATTTCTTGACCAATGAGTTTAAAATAAATAATTAAATATAAGTACGCTATTCAAATATATTCATACTTATTTCCGCTAAATTCCTCAATATTTGCAATATATTGCATCCATTTAGGATATATTTTTTACTATTTTCTATTTTTTATATTTTTTGCGATATTCTTTTAAACTCACAGAGAATTTTTTACATTTTTCGGAATAATCTTCCTTCAATGCAAGGTTATTCATTTCTAAAGGATCGGTTTTCAGGTGATACAATTCCTGATATATTAAGCTATCCTGATTGATGTTGTCGTAGGTCTGTATGTATTTCCATTCATTGCTTCTGATAGCAAAAAGGGGATAACTGCCCAGTTGGGTAACGGGAGCTTCGTAAAAAATATCATCCCTCAATCCCTTTGATTCTCCGGATAAAATGGGCTTAAGACTTTTTCCGTGCATCTTTGGTGGTATTTCTAAGCCCGCAAGCTCCAAAACAGTAGGTGCAATATCAATGTTCAGTATTAGTTCATTATTTTTTACAGGTTTTATCCCGGGACCTTTAACAGCAGAAGGTACCCTAACCGACTCTTCATAGGCCAGCACTTTACTTGTAAACTGGTGTTCTCCGTTAAACCAACCATTGTCACCCATAAAAATAATGTAAGTATTCTTATCGAGCCCCTTCTCTTTAATATAATCCAACACCCGACCCAACTGCTCATCCATTTCTGTAACCGCAGCATGATAACGTTTAATATGATTAATAAGAGAATCTTTATCGTCATATCCATAGATGTCAATAGCACGAAGGTGACTGCGATTGGTTTTAAGGTAGTCTGGTTTTGTTGATAAATCATCCGACCAGCTATCAGGGACTTGAAAATTCACGTTTTTATATTTTTCAAGCGTCTCATTTCTTACATCCCAGTCGAAGGTATGATCCATGTGCGGAACCTGGGTACATAGCCAAAGTAACCATGGTTTTCCAATTTGCATCAAGCTATCAATTAAGTCGATAGAATTTTCAGCAATAAACTCTTCAATATACTTATTCATCTTCACTTCACCTGAATTGGTAAAAACATCCCTTTCATAGAAGGAACCATTTGAATTGATGTACCGGTAATAATCAAATCCAACCTCAGAAGGATATGTGCCAAGGTGCCATTTACCAACTTGAGCAGTTGAATATCCTCCTGCCCTCATTAATTCCGGCAAAAAGACCTCTCCTTCCCTAAATGTATCATGTCCTACCGTTAATACACCATTTGCAGTACCATACCTACCTGTAAGCATAGCAGCCCTGCTAGGGCTACAAATGGAAGTGACCACACAAGCCTGTTGAAAATTGACACCCTGCGAAAACAGCTTATCCATATTTGGAGTAATAATATTTTCATTTCCATTTTCGCCAACAGCATCAAAACGCTGATCATCAGTATAGATAATCAAAAAATTAGGTTTTTCAATTGCCTTTTCTGCATTTCGGCAACAAGCAATAACAGTTAACGACGATAAAAGCAGGATGTTCTTTTTCATATTCTTTGTTTTTATTTGTGTATTTTCAGCGTTTGCAAATAAGTTTGTATAAGGAAGTCTGTTGTTCTATTTGATTTATATTTTCATTATTTCAGGCAGCTCTCTTCTTTCTTCAATTTTCAAAGCCGGGTTTTGCGAAACAGCCCTTGCATCAGCAAGACTATAAACAGTGCCGTCTTCGTGGAACAGTCCGTTGATTACCCCCGATTTACGATGAAAAATAAGGTAAGCCGGTTTGAGCATGAGCGACCACCAGAAATGACCGAGTCCCGATTTGAAAACACTTGGAGCAAGACTGGCATAGTCGGGTGTGCGCTGCTCGGGTGGTACTTCTTTGGAGGGAGGGTCGCCAACAGGACGCAAACGCTGCCATTCGGTGTGCCAAATGGGGCGTTCGAGGGTTGCTCCCATCATTTTTTCTTTTTCTAAGTGTTTTTCAAAATCTTCTATGGAAGCCGGAAAGTTATAATGCGATTGTAAAATATCCAATCCCAGATCCATAAAGTAAACAGATCCTTCCATGTTACGGCTGGTGCCAACAGTTAAAGGAACAGCGCCTCGTTTTTCGGTTGCTGTTTTAAACATCTGCCTCGAAAAAGCCATGCGGTTGTCCACCAAATACGGTTCGTTCATAATTTCAATGGCTAATAGTCGCTGGTCGTTGGCATGTTGCTCCATAAAGCGGTTCACGAACTTTTCGGTTTCTTTCCAGCGGCTCCTGTCACGGTGAATAGCCCAGGCGGGAGAGCAGATGGCGACGGCAGTTTCCGGGTTGCGGTCTTCGCGTATTTCGGGATTGTCATCCACTCCGCAACTGTCAAAAAGCGATGGCATGATTTTGATATTTTGTGCTTTTGCGGTGTTCAGGAAATGTTCCAGGCATTCTTCATGATGCTTTGGATCGGCTTCCCAGTATTCGTAGCTCACCCAAATGCGAAGGCTGTCAAGTCCGATACTGGCAGCATAACCAAGGTCGCGTTCTGCTTCTTCGTGGTTATAATCTTTCCATTGCTGCCAGACGTTAAACGCTTTTGCAGGGATGTAAATGGCTCCGTTGGGCGCATCAATGGCAGGTTTTATGGGTTGGTACTCGTTTACCGCTTTGGTTTCAGTTGTGTTGCAACTTATTAAAACCGGCGCACCGGCCATTCCAAGTCCGGCTGCTGTTGATTGCTTAAAAAAGTTTCGTCTGTTCATAATTACTGTATTTTTTTCGGTAAAACATAATGGCTTTCTGCCCACTCATACCACTTATCGTTTAGCTGTTTCTCAATTTCGGGATGTGTATTGGCAAGGTTATTGGCTTCGATGGGGTCGCTGGCGATGTTGTATAGTTCCCATTTTTCATCATCGATTTTTTTCACTGCTTTCCAGTTACCCCAACGTATGGCGCAATTGTTCTGATGTTCCCAGTACATGTATTCATGCGCTTCACCAGTTCCGGTTTTGAAAACGGGAAGCAGGCTGATCCCTTCATTAGCGTGTATGTTGTTCCCATTATGAAAAGTGGTGGGGTAATCTGTTTTGGCAGCGTCTAAAAAAGTTGGCATTAAGTCAATCAGGTATGCTTTTGCATCGCTTATTTTTCCTGCCTGTTCTTTTATCATGGCCGGCCAGTGCACTACAAGAGGCGTTCTTATCCCCCCCTCGTGTGTCATTGATTTGTATTTGTAAAGCGGTGTGTTGCAGGCATTGGCCCATCCGGTACCGATAGAAACATTCCACCACACCCTGAACTCGTTAATCTGCGAGATGTCCTGACCCCCAAACTCGTTGTAGGGTTCGGCACAAGCGCCATTGTCGGATAGGAACACGATGATGGTGTTATCGAGTTGTCCTGATGCTTCGAGTGCTTTTACCAGTTTTCCAATGTTGTAATCCATGGAGTATATCTGTGCAGCATAAGTGGCCATGCGGTAATCCGATTCGTCTTTTTGTTTTTTGTCCACTTCGTCCCAGGGCCTTACAATGGTGTCGCGTTCCGAGAGCTTAGTGCCCTGAGGAAAAATTCCCAATTCTATCTGTTTTTTCAGCCGGTTTTCGCGCATTTTGTCCCAGCCCAGCTCTTTGTAAATGCCGCGGAACTTTGCAATGTCTTCTTCTTTAGCATGTAGGGGCCAATGTGGGGCATTGTATGCCAGGTACAGAAAGAACGGCTGGTTTTCAGGGTTTTGGTTTACAAAAGCTATGGCACTATCGGTAAAGGCATCGGTGGTGTAATAGGGTTGCGATGGGGCAGGCAGGGTATCGTTGCCATATCTTAAGCCCCGTAATCCCGATGGTTCAAAGTAACTGCTGGCTCCGGAAAAAATACCGTAGAATTTATCGAAGCCTCGTTGCAGTGGCAAGCGACTCTTATCGTGAAATCCGAGGTGCCATTTGCCGGTCATGTAGGTGCTGTATCCTCCCTGTTTCAAAGCTTCGGCCATGGTAACACAGTTGCGGTTCAGGTATCCCATGTAACCTTCGGTGCCCCACTCGTCGTATTCGTTGGGTTTTTCGGGTGGTTTTGTCATGTGCCCTATGCCAGTCTGGTGTGGGTGCAGACCGGTCATCAGGCTGGCGCGGGTAGGGCAGCAGCGGGCGGTATTGTAAAACTGGGAGAAGCGTAAACCGTTTTCGGCCAGTTTGTCGATGTTGGGAGTGGGGATTTCGCTGCCATAGCAGCCAATATCCGAATAGCCCATATCATCGGCCAGGATGATGATGATATTTGGGCGTTTACCGGCATAGTCATCCGATGACTTTAAGTCATTGGATGACTTACTGGTGTTGTTGCAGGCAGCTAAACCAAGCCCTACTAAGGAAAATAAACTGATTTTTGTTGTCAAATGTGATTTCATACGATTTTATTTTATAAATGTAAACCAGTTGATATTAAAAACATAGGTAGGTGTGTGTCGGTAAAAATATGTTTTATATCCATTAAATACTATTCACTACGTTTCAAAAACCATTCATGAGGTTGCATTTTTTATGATTTTTAATAAATTGTTTCAGTATATCTGTACTTACCGCCCCATCTGTACTGTTCTCGCATTTCAGGTTGTGCCAGGCAGCGGCATGTGCCAGTTGCAGGCATTGCCCATAAGGCATCTCCTGATTTATTCCGCCAGAGGATCGAGCAGGTTATCATTAAAAATCCCTGCATTTTTCTTTTATCAGCCCTGATTCCTCATTTGAAAAAAAGAAATAATCTGAATTTTCTACTGTGGTATCTGTCTTTTCTACCAAAATAATATGCGCATTGGGAGACATTGCCACATTGTGCCATACTGCCTTTTGAATGTTGTATGCCACATTTTTTCTCATTGGGAAAATATAGGTCTCATCTGGCGTATTGCCATTTTCGCAAATAATCATATCTGCCTCTCCTTCTGTAAGGATAAAGACCTCGTTCGTTTCGTTGTGTCTTTCCACTTTTTCCAGATGGTTTTTATCATGTTCAGCTGAGTGTCGCAACATGGCAATTCTCCAACCTTCAAAATCGAGGACAGGCTGATATTTTTGCTCAAACGATTCGCCTGTTTCCAGTAAATATCCGGGTATTTTTTTTTCCATAATTACATTTTTTTATTTTTCTAGTGCTGAAAGCGGTTGTTTTTTTGCGTTTCGATTCGTTTGGTTTATCATTTGTACCAGGCATTTTCAATGGCTGTATCAACGAAAGCCCGCACATTTTCAACAGGTGTTCCGTATTCCAGGAAGTCGGCAGATTGTATGATGAAATTCCCGCCGGGTTTTCCATTTTCCATTGTTTCTCGTGTTATTTTCTTTATTTGTTCAATATTTCCTTTCTGGATTACGTTTACCTGATCCACTCCACCGAGGATAACATAGTCGTTTCCAACCTGTTTTTTTGCTTTGGACAGTTCTGCATCGCCCAAAGGATGAGGAGAGAAAGGTTCAATTATGCGTGCTCCCAGTTTTTTGTATGAGTTGATTAGTGACATGATTTCTCCGCAATTATGGTACATGGCGGGTATGCCGTTTTGCTGCAAGATGTTGATGTATTTTTTCTCATAAGGGAGGATGTAATTTTCATACACATCGGCACCAAGAAAACCACCGGGAGCATTTCCTCCCACGCAATGAACATCAGGGCCTGCCTGGTCAATTGCTTTTGCATAAGGAATTACTCTGTCCATGGCAAAAATCATCAGTTTATCATAGAATTCAGGGTCAAAGAGGTACAAGCTGTATAAATCATTTTGGTTAATGAGCATGGAAGCATTGTTAAAAGGCCCGTGCGGAGACCATGTTCCCACAATTCCATCCTCTCCAACAGCGTTTTTAATGTCTTTTATCCATGCGGTTACTTGTTCAGGAAATGCAGAATCCATTTTGGGTTCGTATTTGATGGCGAGGTCAAGGTCTTTGCGGGTTTTTATTGGTGGAACCGTGCATGAATACATGAATGTGCCGGGACGAAGCCGGTAGGCTGAAAAATCCTGATAAAGCAATCCTTCCGGTGTTTTTATCTCTGAATGATAAACGGTGGTGTCGCCACTTTGCTGTTTGGTGGTTTTTACTTCCCAATTTTCATTTTGCGCATTGGTTTTTAATCCGCCGTAATGGATTGAAATGGGATCATTGGCACCGAATACCAGCCTGACAAAAACATCGCACCCCATTTCTTTCTGAAATTCGATGATTTTTAGCTGCATGGTTTTGTAGTTGAAAGGATCCACATCCGGGTAAATCTGGGTAATGAAATGACCCTGTTCCACAATGAATAATGTTACCGGAACCCGGTCGGGCATGTTGCCGCTGAATACACTTAAAAATCGTTCTTTTCCTGTCATTGTTTATAAGTTTTCTTTAACATAGATTTGAAGTGGTGTTCGTATTTCTGTTGTTTTTTTATTGTCGTAATAAATCCATTCATTCATGTTTTGCAGGGACTGAAACCCAAGTTGCTCCGCATTCTGGTCAATGATAAAATCAACATATCCCTCCTTGCAATATTGAATTCTTGAAGGTAATTTTTCGAAACAAACCAGTTTTATGTTTTTCATCTGTTTATTTTTAATTTTTAGTGGTCAGATGGAACTTACCATGATAAAATAATCATGCTCGTGTGTGTTAAAATCATAATTATTTTATCATGGACGTTTCATATTATTTTTACTCCGCCAAAGGATCTTTTAAATTATCATTAAAAATTCTTTCGCAATCATATCCCTGTGGGTAATGCC
>CAYVAZ010000225.1:0-8247 GCA_964449065.1 uncultured bacterium | reverse complement strand
GGCAACGACGATGCCCGCTTGGCATTTGACGCCTTTGCTTACAGTATCAAAAAATTTATCGGTTCCTATTATGCGATATTGGGTAAAATGGATGTGTTGGCCTTTGCCGGCGGTATTGGAGAGCGGGGAAAACGCCTGCGGTCCGCGGTGTGTTCGCATCTTGAGCATCTCGGCATCGAATTGGATGAAGAGAAAAACGAAGCCTGCAATGGAGACGAAATGAAACTCTCTAAAGAAAGCAGCCCTGTATCCATTTGGGTAATCCCAACAAACGAAGAACTCATCGTCGCAAGAGCGGCGTATGAAAAACTTAGTCAATAAATCACGTGTATTAGAGCAATTCAGGTTTGCGTAGATAGAAAGAGATCGTCTTTGATCCCCCCCTACCCCCCTTAATAAGGGGGAAAACAACGACAGATACTGTCTATTCAACTCTGAAACGCGCTAATCTATATATAAATTAATGAAGTAGGGAGAACATTGTGCAACGTCCTGGTCGAATGATGAAAGTTTTTTCCGGAAGTTCCAACCCGGCACTGGCAAAAGAAATTTGTGATAATTTAGATATTGAACTGGGAAGCGTCGATTTGATCCAATTTCAAAACGAAAATAATTTCGTGCGGATCGGTGAAAATGTGCGTGAATGCGATGTCTTTGTCATTCAAACCTCCACCAGCCCGGTCAATACCAACATCATGGAATTATTAATCATGGTTGACGCGCTTAAACACGCATCCGCCGCCCGTGTCACGGCTGTGCTTCCTTACTTTCCGTATGTGCGCTCCGACAAAAAGGATCAACCCCGCATTTCCATCGCGGCACGCTTGATGGCGGATCTCATCGAAGCCGCCGGGGCCGACCGTGTCTTAACCATGAATTTGCACTCCTTCCAAATCCAAGGTTTTTTCCGTATCCCCACCGACCATTTACTGGCGACTCCGGTTCTGGTGGATTATTTCCAAAAAACCAATGTGGAAAATTCCGTTGTGGTCGCACCGGATGCCGGCAGCGCCAAACGCGCCGATAAATACGCGCGGTTGTTAAATCTGCCCCTTGCAATCATTGATAAACGCCGCCACGGAAACGACGACAATGCCGTGGCCAAACACATTATTGGCGATGTGAAAGACAAGCGCGCCATTATTTTTGACGATGAAATCAGCACCGGCGGTTCGTTATTGCGGTCGGTCGATATTTTAATTGGAGAAGGCGTAACCGATATCCGCGCGGGAGTCGTCCATCCCATCTTATGCGGAGAGGCCGTGCAGCGTATTCAACAGTCAAAACTCAGCGAAGTGGTGGTTACCAACACCATCCCGGTAGAAGGCCCAAAAAAGATTGATAAAATCAAAGTCCTTTCGGTGGCCGAAATTTTTGCCAAAGCCATCCGCCGCATCCACAATGGCGAATCCATCAGCGTCATCTTCTCTCCTTTTGAAAACATTTAAGTTTGTTGAAGTAAACGGCTCAAGCCAATACCATGGGGATAGAGAACGGGTGCCGCGCTTGATGTATCAACTCCATCTTCATTTTTCACTTTGGGTGGTAAACAACTTCGAAGGGCTCTCCGGTTGCTTGAAGACAATCTGTTTGCTTGTGCGTTCACGCGTTTAGGAAGTAGGAACGATTCAAGTTTGCGTAGAGGTTTCGATGCATATCTATTTGCCGGCTGGCAGCCGATGCCCCAATGTCATGGATTGAAGCAATCCAGCTTGAAAACGCCATCTCTTCTCCCCAAGTTTGGGGGAGACACAGAGGGCGGTGTGAAGAACGCAATCACTTATTTTATTACACAAATCGCCCGGAATTTAATTAAGTCAATTGCGCTGGCCGATGCCCCTCTCTTAACCCACTGTTGTTAACTTAGTGGTTTAAACTTATTTGTTTCTATCATACAAAGTTGCCGTAAAAATGTTATTGATTCATTGCTTTACTCTTGTAGAGACTGCCCCCCCGTGGCTGCCCTGCTGTGGGGTAACCAGGGGTTACCTCTACAAAATAAAAATGGAATAACTCACTTTCTTTTGCTGCCTGGTGTTACCCGTAATAAAAGGGGGGCCTTCTTAGTTTCAATTACACTCTGTAAAATTTTAGTTGTCAGGCTGTAGACAAAGTGATTTTACAATCTATACTGGTAAAAAAAATCACATCAGTAAGGATACTAATGATGGCAGCAAAACCCAGTCGAACTTCTATTCTAGAGTTTTATAGTCATGATGAACTATTGGATTTGGCAAAAGAGAGTGCCAAACAAGAGAGGGAAAACCAATTGGCGGCGGTACAGCAAAAGCTCAGCGCCATAAGTGAAATGGTTGGGGGAACCACAATAATTCCATCCCACGTTGGCCGCCCGCTAGGCCGTCCGCCCGGACGTTCCGCCAAAAAATCCCCCGGCAGACCCAAAGGGTCCGGGACAAAAAGCACCGCAAAAAAATCGTCCAGAAAACGCGCGAAAAATGAGAAATCTTTAGCGGAATATATATTGGATGTCTTGAATAAAAAGCCAAAAGGTGTGCCGGAAATCATGGAAGCGATTCAAGAAAATGGCTACCAAACCACCTCCAGCAATCCCAAACGGTTGTTGTATATGGAACTGAACAAACAAGCCAAAAAAGGCATCATTCAAAGCAAAGGCCGCGGAAAATATATTCGTAAGTAGCATTCGTTGCTGTAAATATTTCAGTGTTTTTGGTGGTGGGGTTGTTGAAAAATTCCCCGGTTCGCATTACTCTTGTCATAACATTCTGTTGTTGATGGAGTGAAAGCGATTTCTTGCCAAGAAGTACCGTTGCTTACGATTATCTCGCCGGCTTTGGATGAAGAACCGGTGATTTCGTCATTGTACCAACAAATCATTGACGCGGTAGAACCCATTAATGTTCCCTTCGAAATCATTTTCATTGACGACGGAAGCCGCGACGGCACCTACGATGAAATGCGCAAACTGCACGAGCAAGATACACGCGTTCGTGTCATCCACTTTCACAAAAATCAGGGGAAATCCGCCGCCCTTTCTGCCGGCTTTCATCACGCGAAGGGAGAGGTTATTGTTACCATGGATGCGGATTTGCAGGATGACCCCCACGAAATCCCCAATATGCTGATGAAATTGGATGAAGGCTACGATCTGGTTTCGGGCTGGAAGAAAAAGCGTTATGACAGCAGGTTTAAGGTACTGACATCGAAAATTTTCAATTTCTTAGTATCCCAATCGTCTCACATTCCTCTTCACGACATCAACTGCGGCCTCAAGTGTTACCGCCGTGAAGTGATAGAGCAACTGCATCTTTACGGCAAAATGCACCGTTTTATCCCCGTCATCGCGAATTGGTACGGCTTTCGGATCGCGGAGATTCCGGTCAAGCACCATCCACGCACCACCGGGCGGAGCAAGTACGGATGGGGCCGTATTCCCCGCGGTTTTTTTGACTTTTGTACCGTATGGTTCTTAACCATTTTCCGCGAACGTCCCTCTCATTTTTTTAATACCATTGGTCTTATTAGTTTGGTGTTTACCTTTGTCTTTTTCATGCTGGGGATGAGTTCCGTTTGGTATTCGTCTTTGTTAAGCAGTCTTATTTTCTTTTTTCTATGTATCGGGACCGGCTTGATCGGGGGGCATCTCATCTTAGTGGGTATACTGACGGAATATATCGTCTATTTCTTTAGCCGCTATGAGCCGTCTTATTACATAAATGAAATGCTTGATCATGAAGATACGCTGGAATAACTCTCTTGTTACGCTTTCGTTGCTGGTAGCCGTCACAACGCTGCCGTTCCTAGATAAACCGGTTCACATTGACGATCCCTTTGTCCTGCGCATAGCAGAAAACGTCACGCGGAATCCCTTTGATCCTTTTGCCGGAACCTTCAACTGGTTTGGGCAAGAAGACCCGATTTTTGAGGCGACAACCAATCCACCCTTGATGAGTTATTACTTGGCACCATTTGCCTGGATTTCCAATCAGTCTGAAATTGCAATGCACGCAGCTGTCATATTGTTTTATGCAATGTTCGCTAGTGCTTCCGTCATGCTTGGGAACCGCTTTTGCCGTCATCCGTATCTGATGGCGTCGTTTGTCATGAGCAGCACGGCGGTCGTGGTCTCCGGCAATCTCATGCGCGATGTCCCCGCCGCGGCGCTTGCCACCGCAGGCATCGCTTTCTTTATCAAAGGCACGGATGATTCGAAACCCGCGGCGGCGGGATGGGGTGCCGCGCTGTGCGGCCTCTCCTTGCTCACAAAATACTCCTGTGCCGTCACGCTTCCAGTATTGCTGTTGTACCCATTGTTCCAAAAGAAATGGCGGTTTTGCCTTTACGCATGGCCGATGTTGGCGTTGTTGATTGGATGGTGTATCCAAAATTTAATCGTTCATGGCTCGATCCACATGGTATATTTGCTCATGGAGCGCAGCGTGGAAGAAGGCATCGGCTGGCAGGATAAATGGTGGGGAGCTTTGATCATACTTTCCGCCTCCTTGTATCTTTTCCCTCTTTTGCTCTGGAAACAACTCACGAACCGGCAGTGGCTGGAAGCGGTCATTGTTGTATGTGCCGCAGGTTTCAGTGTTGCCGGCGTCCAAAATTATTTCTCCGGCGAAGCGGATTCTCAGGTGATATTTTGGACAATTGGAGGGTGTATTTTCACCACATTCGCCGTCATGAACGCTGCCAAAGCCGCCAAATCTTTCGTAGACCAATCGTTTGCAAAAGCGGCTTCGGATGAGTTGTTCTTATTTGCATGGTTCATGGCGCCGTTTCTGTTCAGTATTATTTTCGTCCCGTTTCAGGCCGTGAGGCACTTGATACTGGCGATTCCTCCACTCACTTTGATCTCATTCCGTATCCTGCAACACGGTTCGTCTTCCACATGGAAGCCGCTTGCCCATGGATTGCTTTTGTTCCAACTGTTCATTACATTAGGCGTGCAGTACGCGGATTATGAAATGGCCGATGTGTACAGAAAATTCGCGCGGGAAGATATAGAGAGATGGAAGAATGAAGATCAGCCCGTTTGGTTCAACGGACATTGGGGCTGGCAGTATTACATGAATCGTGCAGGATACCGGTACATCCAAAAAGGAGAGTGGCCTCCGCAGCCGGGAGATCTTTTGGTTCAGCCGCAAATCGTTCCCAATGAATCCTTCTCTGGAAGAACGGCTTATATTGACCAAGTCACATATCCACCCTCCATTCCCATTGCCGTCATGAATTTTCAGGGGGCATCATTCTACGCGATCATAAACAATTGGGGCGGCAACAATATTCCCTACCGCTTCTTTCAAGATACCGGTTTAGAAACTTTCAAAATTTATGAAGTTCAATCGGTTGAAACCCCTTCTCAGCCGTAATCGCGATTAGGCATTTTCCATCGGCCTCTTCTTATAAATGAACTGCAGATTGCGAAAATAAATCAAACAATTGGCGATATACATCGAGATAAACACGATATCCGCCTTGTGCAGCGAATACGCCAACAGCAACAAACTGCCCACGATACTCAAATACCAAAACGAAATCGGAATCACACTTTCTTTACGGCGCTCGGATGCAATCCACTGCACAAAAAACCGTGAGAAAAACATCACCGCGCCCAAAAATCCTACAAGGGTCCAAACCGTGAAGCCTTTTGAAAAAACTTCGTTTATCTTTTCCATCAAATTTGTCCATACAGGTTCCAGCAACGATTCCATTTGAAGTCTCCGTGATTTATTCGCATATAATCGAAGGATAGAGCAACTCAGGTTTGCGTAGATAGAAAGAGATCGCCTTTGATCTCCTCCACCCTCCTTAATAAGGAGGGGAACAACGACAGATTCTGTCTATCCAACTCTGAAATGCGCTAGTTGGATTTAATTTAAAAAAAGAAAACCGCTGTAAAAATTAAATCGGTTACGACGATCAGCAATATCGAAAGCACAACCGAGCGCGTCGTCGCGATTCCCACTCCGCCGGCACCGCCCTTGACCGACAAGCCTTCATGGCAGGATACGATGGCAATCACAATCCCAAACGCGACACTCTTTGCCAGTCCGGAATACACATCCATCAACTTGAGCGTATTTACCGTCCCATTCACATACTGCATCGCAGCCATATCCAAATTAAACACACCGATGACAAAGCCGCCAAACATGCCGACAAAATCCGCGATGATCACCACACACGGCATCATGAGTGTTAAAGCAATGAGCCGCGGCACCACCAAAAACGGGACCGGACGAAGCGCCATGGTCTGCAGCGCCATGATTTCTTCGCCGATTACCATTGTGCCCAATTCAGCCGTGATGGCCGCCCCCACCCGCGCCGAGATCACAATCGCGGTAATTAATGGCCCGATTTCCCGGCAAATCGTCACTGCCACCAATCCGGAGACCAATTCCGACATGCCGAATGCTTTTAATTGATACGCGCTTTGCATGGCAAGAATCACACCGACCAAAAAGTTGATTAACAACAAAATCGGCAGCGAATTAAAGCCCGTTTCCAACATCATATTGGAAGTCGCCTCCCGCCGGATGATGCGGAAATTGCGAAACGGCATGATAAACGCATAAAACATGGCGGATTGAAACAAAAACCACAGTCGGGCAACGTAAACCAGCGCATCCGCGATACGCTGAAATTGAATTTCCAAATAATGTTCTTTATTTTGCTTGATTTCGCTCATGCGTACACATTCCTTAGACGAATTCCAGACAGTATACACAAAACCATGCGTGATTTCATGTGACCCAACTGCTTCTTAGGGATTTTCTTCCGTTGCGTTTGCTGTGCTTGACAGTCGATACATGCATTCGTCAGAATGGTTTGGTATCAACAGGCTGCCTGTAGGATATAACTTTAAAATCAGGCAATAGGAGAAAAGTATCGTGAATCAAATTCTGCCAAGGAAGAGTGTGTTGGAAGGGGTTACGTATTATCATTGGGTGGTGGTATTGATTGCCGCCAGCGGCTGGCTGTTTGACTGCATGGATCAACGCATCTTTGTTCTCGCCCGCGAACCGGCCATCAAAGAATTGATGGGCGCCGGCACGACCAGTGATACCATCAAAAATATCGGGGGGTGGGCCACCACCATGATGATGTTCGGATGGGCCACCGGCGGCATCGTGTTTGGAATGATGAGCGATAAATTGGGCCGGGTGAAAACCATGGTGATCACCTTGCTCATTTATTCGGGGTTTACCGGTTTGTCCGGCATTTCCCAAGGCATTTACGACTTCTTATTCTACCGTTTCTTGGTTGGACTTGGTGTCGGCGGAATGTTTGGCGCCGCCACAACCTTGGTTGCTGAAAGCGTACCGAGCAACTTCCGTTCGATGGCTTTAGGCTCCTTACAAGCGCTCTCCGCGATGGGGAATATTATCGGCTCTCTCATCAGCACCGAAATACAACCGGGACAGGCCGAATCCATGTTCGGCATGGCCGGATGGCGCATCATCTTTTTTGTGGGGATTGTTCCCGCCATATTGGTTATTCCCATTATCTTTGTGTTACGGGAGCCGGAAGCGTGGAAGGAAGCCAAGAAAAAAATCGACGAAGGCGGTATCGGCGCTTCAAAACATGTAGGCTCCATCCCGGACTTGTTTAAACATCCCACTTGGCGCCGCAACACCCTGGTCGGTGTATGTTTAGGGCTGTCCGGCATGGCAGGCTTGTGGGGCATCGGCTTCTTCTCGCCGGAACTCATCTCAACCGCGCTCGAAGGCGAATCGCAGGAAGTGATTGATACCTTCCGCGGCTACGGTACCGCCATGCAGGATGTTGGGGCCTTTTTTGGCATGATGTGTTTCACCTTTGTCGCAACCTATATTGGAAGGCGGATTGCTTTCTTCTTCGCGTATATTTTATGCATTATCACAACTGCGTTTGTTTTCTTGAACTTGAATTCCGGTATGGACGCGCTTTGGATGCTTCCGTTAATGGGCTTTGCTCAACTCTCGGTATTTGGGGGATTCTCCATCTATTTCCCGGAACTGTTCCCCACCCGCTTGCGCGGAACCGGGGTCGGTTTCTGCTACAACACAGTACGCTATTTAGCGGCCGGTTTTCCTCCAATGCTCATGATGATGAATAGTTATCTGCTGTCATCCGGTATTGAAGAATCATTCCGCTGGGCGGGTGTTATTATGTGTTCCATATTCTTATTGGGGATCGTTGCGCTGATTTGGGCGCCGGAAACCAAAGACTCTGAATTGCCCGAAGATGTATAATACCAAAAGAAATATGGAATGTCCGCTT
>CAYVAZ010000224.1:0-8258 GCA_964449065.1 uncultured bacterium | reverse complement strand
TTTAGGATACCTCAAATCTCTGAAATTACCGCACTAAAGTGGACAAGTCAGGAAAACAATTAATCCGGTAAGAATGGGCCAAATATTAAATAAATCAAATTTTACAATAGCAGACTGTTAATTCCAGCTTACCTTAATATCACTATTTCCTTAAATCCAAGAGCTTCAATTTTAAATAAATTTTAGCTTTTTAATTCTTCTTTAAATCTTGAAGTTGAGTGTTGAAATACCAGGCAAATTAACAATATTTACCCAGGCAAATAAAACTGCATAGACTGCTAATTGAAGATACTGCGAAGGCTGACAGTTGATAACAATCTCTCAAATTACCACGGTATTATTAGAATCAATGAAATTTTAACTCAAATTCATAAAATTTGAATTTTTAAAATATATCATTCAATGAATATCACTCTTAAAGGAATTTTCACACTGGTTTTGATTACGATTTCAGCAGCATTAAACGCTCAGGTAAACGGTGAGATACAGGGCTACATTTACGATGAGTCAGGAAAGCCTATGGGCTACGCAAATGTGCACATCATAGGAACACCCATTGGTTCAATCTCTGATGACAAAGGGTTCTATTCCATTAACCGGGTTACTCCGGGAACATATGATCTCAGGGCAACTTTCATAGGGTATTCTGAGCATACAGTAACTGTGCAGGTATCGGCCGGAGAAGTGTCCACCATCGATTTCCGACTGACAATAACTTCCATACAGGGAGAGGAGGCGGTCGTTACCGCCATGGTCCGAGGACAAGCGAAGGCCATCAATACACAAATTGCGGCCAGGAACATTAAAAATGTGGTTTCGGAACAGAAGATCCGGGAACTTCCCGACGCCAATGCAGCTGAAGCATTGGCCAGACTTCCCGGTGTTTCGGTGATCAGGAGTGGTGGCGAGGCTGTTGAGATCAAGGTACGCGGTGTCTCTTCCAACACCCTATTTGTGAACGGGATGCGCCTGGGTAGCGGATTGGTTTCCATCAGTCCCTCCATGATCGGGGGTATTGAACTGAGCAAGTCATTTATGGCCGACCAGGATGCGGATGTACTGGGCGGCAATGTTGACTTTAAGATGCGGGAGGCGCTACCTGGCTTCAGAAAAGACATTTGGATAAGAACCGGATATAACAATTTTACGAATTCTTTCAAGATGAACGATATATCGGTTCTGATGAGTAATCGGTTTTTCGATGACAGGTTGGGGGTAATGCTGAGTCTGAACTACGACCAAAAAAACCGGGGTAGGGATATATTAACAGCTAGTTACAGAACCTACAAAGCTTCAGAGACAGGATCTGAGGATATAAAGCCCATTGAAATTTCTGGCGTAGGTTTGAACCATATCGAAAATCTGAACCAACGTTTCGGGTCCACTATCTATACTGATTATCAGTTAAAAAATGGAAAGCTCTATTACCAGGCATTCTTCAGTCAGCGCAATTCAGAAAATGTCACCTATAATAATGGCTATGGTCAATCCTCCACGAATTACAGCTCATCGCGTTCACAGGGGATTAATAGGAGTTTTTTACATGGCGCTGGTGGAGAGCACACCTTTCTGGGTGCGAAAGTAGACTGGAACGTTTCTATGTCAAGCATTAATGACGATGTGCCTTCAAGCCTCTCTTTAAGTGTATATAATCCATCCGGAAATAATGCCGGAGCTGTTAGTAATGACAGCTCCACAACCATCAATGAATTCATGAGTTACGCTACTCATGATATAGATTTTACACAGGCAAGCAGCGCCTACTATGGACGAAAAGAGCAATATTCAACGGAGTTGGCCACCAGATTGGATGTGGAGGTACCTTTTCGCCTGGGAAATAAAATCGACGGTTTTCTGAAATTCGGAGGGAAGTTGCGTGATATTAACCATGGATATGATAATTGGCAAAAAGGCTCAAGTTTCGGCAGACACTCCGGCGAGATGTTAGGCGATAGTGCTGTTGCCAGACTACCTGATTTCGGATGGCAATATACTCCCAATATTGAATTTGGTTTTAAACCTTTTGCACAGGAACCCTATGCCCATGATTTCTCCCTTCTGGGCGCTCAGAGCTGGTTTCGGACTGACTTTGATAGGCTGGAATATGTTTTGGAGGTGTGCGATGATATGCTGTTTGAGAATATGGCTGCGGACAAAGATGACTATACCAGTTCCCAGCAAAACTATGCCGCTTATATCATGGCGGGAATTGACATTGGAGAGGTCATCACCTTCATCCCCGGGGTGCGTTATGAAAAATATGATTACAGTACTACCGCCAAATGGTTTGTTCCGGGTGAAGGCTATGGGCCCTATGATATTCAGGGTCAAATTGGGGATACTACAGCGAGTAACTTCAGAGAGGATTTCTTCCCGATGATCCATCTGAAGATCCATCCGACCGATTGGTTTGATATTCGTCTGGCAGCGACCAAAACATTGACCCGTCCAAGTTTCACTTTGATGAGCCCCAGGTATTATCGTAATAAACAACTTACACAGTCTTTGGGTAATCCCTGGCTGAAACCACAAACCAATTATAATTATGATATTTATCTCTCCTTTTACACCGGCAAGACAGGGCTGTTCACCATTGGAGCATTCTACAAGAAGCTGACCGATCAGGTGTTGAATTACGAAAGAACGATTATCAATGCAGAGGAAGAGTATGGACTTGATCGGATTTATGAAGGTAAGCAATACATACAACCCTTGAATAACAGATGGCCGGGTTATGTGCAGGGTCTGGAGGTTGACTGGCAAACGCAATTTTCGTTCCTCCCAAAACCTTTTAACGGTATTTTGCTGAACATGAACCTGACCTATATGCAATCGGAAACCCGTTACCCCTTTTATAGTTTTTACAAAGAGTATCTTGATGAACCACCTTATGTGAGAAATATAGGTAAGCATGACAGCAGAGTGAACACCATCATTGGAATGCCCGATATGATCGCCAATGTATCGCTGGGATATGAATTGGGAGGTTTTTCGGGAAGAATTTCCGCCTATTATCAGGGTAAAACCATCACCACTGCGCAGGCCAATAATAAATCGTTGGATCAGGATAATGATGCGCTGATGAGACTGGATATGCAACTCTCACAAAAACTTAAAAAAGTACCAGGACTGGTATTCTACGTGAATATAAACAACATGACCAATAATACGGATCGGAGGATAATGACCTACTATCCCGATAAAATTGCGAGAGAAGAGGTGTATGGTGTCTCCGGTGATATTGGAGTCAGATACAAGTTTTAATCAATGAATCATATAATCTAAGAAAGGAGGTGTGGTGGTACACTACAAAAAGTAATTATTCTTATTGATCTACATTATTTTAAACAATTAAAATCGAATAAAAATGAAAAGAGTTTTACAATCATTTAACAAAAGCATGTTGCTGGCAGCTGGTTTATTGATGATGACCAGCGCTGTTTTATTTGCTCAATCATCCGTGATTGTTAACCCCGGATTGAATACAATCCAGGCGGCAATGGCAGCAAATCCCGGAGATACACTGATACTTCAAAAAGGAAAAGAGTATGTAGTAAGCGAATCGGTCGAGAATACTCAACCTACTGTAATCATGGGAGAGGCATATTCCCAGTATGAGGGTTCAGGCGATCCTCCCGCAGTGGTAAGAGGCGCTCCGGATCCCGGTGAGGAAGCCAACTTCTATCTGTTTCTGGCAGGTGCAGATCTAACCTTAATAAATTTAGGTTTTATAGGTTTTACCTACGACAATGTACAGATTCAAGGTGTAGTGAACACAGCGAAAAGAGGTCTCAACTATGAAGCATTCGGATGTATTCTGCAAGGGTGTCAAAGATGGTTTAATACAGATGGATTTGCAGGACTTGACTTCATCCTGCATGACAATATCCATTACAATATTAGCACCACTGGCTGGGATAATTTTAATGGCTGGGGCGGAATTGGATACGGCGGAGACAGCTGTACCAACCACACCTATAACTGTACCTATTTTGTTGGTGGAAAAATTCATCTTTCCAGCAGTACAGGTCCAACCGGCTGGCAGAAAGCTGATCATTGCACCTATGTTAACACCTGGGCCGAGTCTATGCACAAGAGTAAAATGGATGGTTTTAAGGTAACAAATTCTATTTTTTTCAATACACATTTAAGAGGTTACGTGGGTCCGCGTGAATGGATCAATGGTACTGATACATTACGTTGGAACGGTGACTATGTCAGCTACAGACAGTTGGGAGACACTCTTAATGGTGATTGTGCTGTCTTCCCTCACGTGCTTGATTCTGTGGAATCAGATGACCGTTTTGTTATTATTACAAACAACCTGAAATATAACGAACCGCGCGTACTGGACTGGCATAAAGCGCACGATGTAACCACGCAGCCATTTTTAGCATGGGGGATGAGAACCAGGGCTGCAGAAAATGGATGGACCATTAGTCCAAACTTTACTCAGGATACAGCAGATAATAATTCATATGATCCTCTGTTCGAGATGGGTGAGATTCCGGAAGGAGCCTTTGAGGCCTCCTGGGCGCAGCGGATAGATCGCATGAATCCATCGATTCCGGACCATGAAATCGCCTGGCGTCCTGATGGCGCGGAGCAGAAGGATTTCATCTGGCCGTTACCGTTCGATTTTACACCCACAGCCGAAGCTCTCATGAATGCTGCTACGGATGGTTACCCGCTCGGAGACCTGAACTGGTTCGGTGAAGATGTGGTTAAAGCATGGAAGAATGGCTTTCCGAATTCTGTGATTGAGCGCGGAGTTAAAGCCGAACTTGGCCTGAGTAACTATCCAAATCCATCCCACTCCCTAACACGCATTAGTTATGATCTTCCATCCAGTAGTCATGTAACGATGAAGATATACAATATTTCTGGATCTGAAGTGGCCACGCTGGTCAATGAGAATCAAACAATCGGTCAGCATGAAATTATGTTTGACAGCAGTGAACTTTCTGAAGGGCTTTATTTTTGTCAACTGAAGGCTGGAAAATTCTACCAGGTTCATAAAATGATTGTAATTAAATAAGCATTCTTGATCATTTTTCATTTGAAAGTCCGGTCCTTTGAAAAGATGGCCGGACTTTTCTATTGAATGTTAGCCTATTTATTATCAGAGCAAAAGTTAGTTATTACACCAGGAAAAACAGATGACAAGCCCATTCCAAAAGTTCATGCCTTAATCTTTGCATGATCAATACAAATGAGACACTTAAACTATCGCTTCCATTTCACCTGCATTCCCGAAACACCTAACGAGTTATCAGGCCTAAAAATCATGTAAATTCCTGATTATTTACAAAATAATCCAGTTTTATTTGAAAATAACATCGTTATGAGATACATTTATACACATAACGATGGAGCAATGGGCATAGTCAAACAATTGGACAAGAGATTCAAAGAAATGTACTTTAATGGTATCATTTGGTTTGATTAATCTTTTATCAAGATTAATTTTTAAAGCATATTCATACATTGCATTCTTTCTGTATGGAAGCTTATTGTATTGATTATCTAATAAATAATATCCAAGGTCAAAGTGCTTTGGAAGTTTGAGTTTCTGATTGCTTATATTAGAAATATACAGACAGCCTTTAAATCCTTCTTTTAAGCATGTTGTTTTATAGTCATTTAGCTCAACGCGCATTTTTAACATTGAATTATCTATTTGCCCAAAAGAGATTAAACAACTATTTACTATTAACAATAAAATATTACTGCTGATGCGTTAAAAATTAGTCACTAAATAAATTTCTTTGTTCTTTGACATTTTGGTTTGTTTGAAATTCTGTGAGTAACTCTCTAATTGAGGTTTTATCAAAAACAGAGATGCTTAAAATCTGCAATATTTCATAAATCGAAAGATTGCTTTTCAAACTATGTTTGACTTTGGCTACTATCAGATAAGTGTAAATTGCAATCCAAACATGGATGTTTACAGCATTTTCAGAGTGTCCCCAAAGTGTTTTAATGGTTAGATTTTGTTTTATCCATTTAAAAACACCTCAATTTGCCATCTGTTCCGGTATAAGTTTGCAACTTCAAGTGCTGACACTTCGAAATTATTGGTTACAAAAGAAAGGATTATATCATTTTCGTTGTCATAAAATTCAACTAACCTTATTTGGTCTTGATAAAGTTGTTTTGACTTATATCCATTGAGTTCAATGACCGAATCGCTTCTTAATCCTGTGCTTTCATCAATATTGAAATTGCTTTCAATCACCGAATAATCCATCGTATTCTTCGCTCGTGAGATAAAGAAAGCACCTGATTCATGCAACTGAAATAAAGCTTTAAAATCAATGTATACTTTATCCAAGATATAGATTGCACCTGCAATCGGAGTTAGTATATCAAGAACATTGCTGTCATGATATTTACCATCTGTAATCAAGATATAAGAAGGAATACTTCCTCTTAAATCAAGTAATGTATGAATTTTTACAGCACCTCTTGAATATTTGCCAGGAGCCCAACTAAATAACTTTATACTCAAAGATATCGTTGTTGAATCCAATGCAAAAACTTCATTGTCAATATTAACATCAGGAATTGGTTCTTTAGAATACAATGGTCTTACTTGTTGAATGAGGTAATTGCCAAAGTCTTCAAATATTCGATAGTCCCTGCGTTCATTTGCTCTTGAAAGCGAAGATTGATTTACATATTGTTTAATGCCTAAATGATACAATTTGTTTCTATGAGCCTTTAAACATGTGCAAATATCTCTAAGAGAATGCCTTGATGTTAATTGACCACAGAATAATTGGATAAATTGATTCCAGCAATTTAATTCTCTGGTTCTGTAATCGCCTTTGTACAGGGATACATATTTTTCAAATTCATACCTTGGAATAAATTGAAGCAACTGAGAAAAAACATATTTACCAGAATTCATAGCTTTACATTTAAACCTATAAAGCTACTTCTCAAATCAAATCAAAAAATCAAAGAACGCTTGTAAATTATTGATATATTTTATAAAATATTTTAAAAATTAACGCATCACTAGTGAACATTATTCACTATATTTGCATTGATTATTAACAAATGATATACTTTTGTGATATATGTTAAACATTGGAAGTAAAATAACAGAGCTGCGTAAGCAAAATAAATGGTCTCAAGCAGACCTTGCCAAAGCGGTTAATGCTTCACGAGATATTATTGGGAAGTACGAACGTAACGAAAATGCCCCTTCTATTGAGATGGCTCAAAAAATAGCTGATGTGTTTGGGGTAACTGTGGATTATCTTTTAGGCAAAAGTGCTTTTGCAAAGTACAATCAAAATGATATTAAACGCTTAGAAGATATTGAAAAGCTTGATTCAGACACTAAATCAAAGCTTTACTTTGTGATTGATACTTTTTTAAGGGATGCCAAAGCAAGGCAGGCTTATACAATGTAAAAAACTACCTTATGCAAACAGTAACAATAGAACTTACAGATAACAACTCACTTAAGGCACTGCAAGAATTGGAGCAAAAACACATGATCAGGATCGTCAATGAACCGGATGTAAATTCTTTTTCTCTACCGGGAGAACCTGTCTCAGTGAAAGATTTTAGAAAATGGATCGAGTATGCAGAAAACACTCCAACGGTAAGTCTTTCTGAAGCCAAACAACGATGGGCCACTCAAAAGAAAAAACTCCAGAAGCTTACTCGATAAGGATTTCCGATAATGTGCTCCGGAATATAGACGATATTACCGGCTATATCGCTTATATCAAACACCAGCCTCTTACGGCAATTCGTGTCGGTGATAAAATATTCGAGACCATCGACCGCATTGAGAAAAATCCTTTGTCATTTCGGGAGTGCCGGGAGATCCCAACCAAAACAAAAATCTACCGGCAGGCTGTCTGCATGAGATGGATCATTATTTACACAGTCAAGGCCTCACAGATCGTTATCCTGGGGATTATTCATAGTAGCCGTAAATCTTCCAGGATCAGGAACCTTAGAATGGTTAAATAAAAAGCCCCAGAGGATTTCATGGCTATATTTTTATATGGTAATCTTTTTATGTTGGATATTCCGTAGCTTTCCATTCTTATCCCAATAGTTCACTATAATGACAAATAAACCTATACATAGGCTTTCCTTGAGCATCTTTTTTTACAAATTCTAAGATCAAATCGTTAAATTCGTTAAGGTTACATTCCTTAATAAACAGTTCTGCTATGGGTTTTGCATCCAGCTTAATCTGGTCATTCAAATTCAAAAAACTTCCAAAATCC
>CAYVAZ010000223.1:0-8266 GCA_964449065.1 uncultured bacterium | reverse complement strand
AGCCCCCCTTAACAAGGGGGGAAACAACGGATTGCCAGCCGTCATTTTTTGATTGTCAGGGTACTAGAAATAAAATATTTTTTTACATCATTGCCATTTGTCAAAAGGTTCTCCACGTTATGTTGCTGTTTGGAAAATGATTGACAACAATGAACGAATCATCGAGGTCACCTATGTTGGAACTCACGAAAAAGCGCCTTACTAACAATCAATACGAAATGATCCTGCGCGGAAGCGCCGAGAGTGTGGCAAAAGCGGAAGCAGCCATCAAGCCTTTATGCCGGCAATATTTCGAATGGGAAGAAGTCTATCCCAAGTCCAGCCCTGGCACGGCATTGCAAGGAGCGCGGTATAAAGAAGATTTAACCCAACAGCAGCTGGCTGAGAAAACCGGTTTCACCGTAAAACAAATCTCCGCGTTTGAGAACAATCGAGCACGAATGGATATATACCAAGCCAAAACATTCGCGAAAACATTGGAAGTTGATTACCGCATTTTCCTTTCGACTGAATAACAGAACAACGCGAACACAATGGCCGGCTCGCACGGACAAGGCTGTTTGCCGATTCTTGAGTATAGCCCTTCTTCAGTGTAGCCCATTACGCGCCGGGTTGTCCGCCGTAGGTACGGTCTATGTTCCCGGGACCGAAACGGTTCACATCGCCATTACTGACCAAGCCGTTGGTGGAATCATACCGCATTCCGAATTCGTTGGATCTGTTCGGGCCGATGCTGCGGATTTGATAGCGCACTTTCCCCGCGAAGGTTTCATCATTGCTGCCGCCGGTCCATTGGTTGGGGTATCCGGTCCAGATGTTGAAATCGGCAACCAGGTTCCAATTGACGGGCTGCGGGTTGGGCTGAGTGGTAATAAAGTAGAACGGATCGAATTGATGAACAAAACTAAAACGCCCCGGTTCGGCGGGAGCAAATGGGTCTGGATTTAAAGAGGCAATGTAAGAGACCGGTGATGTCAGGTTCCAGATTTCTCCGCCCACGGGGTATTTGTTGCCGTGATCGAGGTTGTACATTTCCATGGCGGTGGCATAGGCTTGCTGGTCGGCCTGTACCCGTGAGATTTTGGCGCGGATTTGGGCGTTCAAAAAATTGGGGACGGCAATGGCAGCAAGAATCCCGATAATGGCTACAACAATGAGAAGTTCAATCAGGGTGAACGCGGAATGTTTCATCATACACATCCTTTTGTAAAGTTGTTCCGCCCCAATTTCCAATTCAATAATGTCCTAAAGATTATTTTATTTTTTACATTATGCAAGAGTTAATATTAAAGTGTTTTCAAAATGGGAAAATTGATTATACTATATTTTAGTATATACTTTCATCATGAATTGGACAGTTGAATTTTCCAATACAGCAAAAAAGCAATATAAAAAACTTCCTAAACGTGTACAGGTAACCCTGGATGTTTTGGTAGAAGAAATTACTCGTTTTGGACCTATACGGGGAAATTGGGAACATTTCGGCAAATTGAAACCCGGTTTATATCATTGTCACTTGAAACGCGGAAACCCCACTTATGTAGCTGTTTGGAAAGTTGATGAACACACGATTCGCTTTGTTGAGGTGGTCTATGCGGGAACACATGAAAAAGCTCCATACTAAAAACACATCAGAAAATACAAACCATATTGAATTACGATTCATCGGCCCGAGCACAAGTCAATCCAAGGCCATACGATATATGCAATCCATCGGTTTTCGAAACGCGTCTGATTCGGTCCCTGCTGAAGAGGTCATTAAAACCCCAATGACGCCAGGCAAAGCGCTTCGTGGATACCGCTACCGCGAGGATATTACCCAAGAGCAATTGGCGATAAAAACAGGCATACCCCAACGTCATATCTCTGAAATGGAAAACAATAAAAGACCGATTGGCAAAAAGTCGGCGAAAGTATTTGCCGAAGTATTGAAAGCGGATTACCGGATGTTTTTATAAGATGTTTTTATAATCAGTGATAGATTTCCCACATCATAACGGCAGATTGTTCCGGCAAGACTTGCGGATTGATTTGCCAGCCGATGTCTTTTAGAAATCCGGTAAAGATCGGGCCGGGGTTATGCTGTACTTCGCGGCGGGAAAGCGAAGGGGTCATCAGCGCGTTTTCGCTGCCGCGTCCGAAGAGCGTTTCATCCAAGTGAGAAATGCTGGATCCGTTGATGAATTCCGCCGGGGCATACACTTTGGGATGCATAGTATCATTAAACAATATACTGAACGGCCCATCCAAAAACACATTCCGGCTGGTGGCTTGAGTGGTTAATATGGCGGAAGGATTGGGAAATAGCCGCCGGTTCGTGAGTTTTTGGCTCGCTTGGTTAATCAAAAACAAGTCATAAATGATCGGCAAGCCTTTCATCTCCAATTCTTGCAATGAGAAGTAGGGGAACGGTTCGGTGCGCAACCCGTATGATACTTTGCCCACCGCCTCAGGATATGGTGTCTCCCCTGCTTCCAACATTTCCATGCCGGAAATAAAGCCAACACCGTGCCCCAACTCGTGCAGCACAACCGAAACAAAATCGAGTTGTATATTGCCTACATCCCCATCCAAACCAAAATACCAATTCACGTTGCGGTTCATCAGCACTTCGATATCGAAAGAGTCAGGATTGGTATCCGTACCCGTGATAGCATCGGCTAAAGGTGTTGGATACCAAACATTCGGAATCCCTCCGGGAAAGTCTTTCACGAAATCGGATGTCCCGCCTCCCAGGATGTTTTGTATGTCCGGCTCAAACAATTTGGCGCTTACTTTGATGGGAACATCCGACACGATGACCTTATCCAGAATGGATACCGCGTACTCGAATGCCGTGATTGCTTCTTCGTTGAATCCTTCATATTCAACAACAAACGTGGATGTACGGTTTGCCTGTTGTATATGAACCGGACACAGTTGCGGCGCGCCGGTGTGAGTTGCGGGATCAAGTGTGAGACAGCAATAGGGATGAGACGAAGCGGCAGTGATGGTTGGAGATGCTATGAAACACGCGATGAATGCGATTAATATCAAGCCCATTTTTATGCCTTTATAAATGATATCTCATACACTTGAATTGCCGCGTAAGCACGGCGAAGCGAATCAATGTGTTTCTATTATAGATTGTAGAGTGCGCGCGGCGATGGGTCTCAGCACAAGAAAGGATGAGCGCGAGTGGTGGGCTACGCTTCGCTTTGAGCCCACCCTACAAATCGATCTAATCGCTTTCGATCTCTTCAATACCGTTCTTCCGGCTCACCAGGAGGTTCGCCCTCCTAAGAAAACCTGGCTCGGCGGGAGCCTTGCCCTTCCATGTCTCGCTTGCGCGAGTGGTGGGCTACGCTTCGCTTTGAGCCCACCCTACAGTTTCATCTTACAGTTTCATCTTACAGTTTCATGATCCTGTATGGTTGCGTGAAAGTTCTCTTACTTTTTATATGCAGTTTGGTATAAAACATCGCGCGCATTGCACGGATATTCTGTCGCGCGATACCTGCCTTTTCTGTCCTTTCTACTTTGAAATATCAGGCCAACAGCGGCGCCGGGATGTTTGAAAACACGCTCGAGACCGGACGCGAGCGGCTCGTTTTTATGGTATTGTTCATTGTCTTTCCCGCAACCCGATTCATTTCTATAATCGTATACGTTCTAGTAAAGTGTCAACGATTAAATGACGGGTGTCGATCTCCTACCCTCCTTATCAAGGGGGCAACAACGGATAACCAGCCATCATTTTTTGATTGACAGACTACTAGACTGCGTTTTGAGGGTAAGCCTCAGCCCATCAGATGTGGGTGGCAGAGAAAGCCAACGGTAAATCTTTTGTTTCAATCAAACATAACTTCAGCGCCGGCAATCCAGAAAGGGCACAGAAAGCATGAGCGGCACTCCGCACGACTTGAATGCACTCAAATCCGAAGGCGATATTAATCTCTCTCCCATACGCCGGCAATGGTCGGCGGAACATATCGGCGGGAAAACCCGCGCGATTCTGGCGGAGGATGAACGGGTGTTCCTGCATCAATCGCTCTCCACGCCCTGTTTGAATGCCATAGAAGGCTGCGAGGGTTCATACTTAATCGATGTTGAGGGGCGAAAGATTCTTGACTTTCACGGCAATTCCGTCCATCAAGTCGGCTTTGGTCATCCCAAAGTCATCGCCGCCATAAAAGAGCAGTTGGATACTCTTTCGTTTTGCACCCGCCGCTATACCAACCAAAAAGCCATCGATCTGGCCAAAAAATTGGTCTCATTGGCACCCGGCAATCTGAACCGCGTTCTCTTCGCTCCCGGAGGCACCTCCGCAATGGGCATGGCGATCAAGCTCGCCCGCATCGCCACCGGCCGCTTTAAAACCATCTCGATGTGGGATGCCTTTCACGGCGCATCGCTGGACGCGATTTCTCTTGGCGGCGAAGCCGTGTTCCGCAAAGGCATCGGGCCGCTTTTGCCCGGGAGCGAGCATGTGCCGCCGCCCGACGCGCAAAACTGCCCCTTCGGCTGTGACGGACATTGCAATCTCAAATGCGCCGAATACATCGACTATGTGCTGGAAAAAGAAGGCGATGCCGCCGCGGTTGTGGCCGAAACCATACGCTGCACGCCCTTCATCCCGCCCAAAGAATACTGGTCAATCGTCCGCCAAGCCTGCAACCGTCACGGCGCTTTGTTAATCCTGGATGAAATCCCCATCTGCCTGGGGCGTACCGGAACGATGTTTGCCGTTGAGCATTACGAGATCGTGCCCGATATGCTTGTCATTGGCAAAGGATTGGGCGGGGCGGTTTTTCCGTTTGCGGCTCTTTTGGCCGCGGAAGAGCTGAACGTTTACGCGCATGGCGCGTTGGGACACTATACCCACGAAAAAAACCCGGTCGGCTGTTCCGCCGCGCTGGCGGCATTGGAAGTTATTGAAGAGGAACACCTGCTGCAACACACCAATGAGCTAAGCCGCTATGCCATGCAGCGGATGAACGATATGAAATCCCGGTTTCCACTCATTCATGATATCCGCGGCTTGGGGCTGCAAATGGGGATGGAACTGCGGCATCCCGATACTAAAAAAAAAGCGATAGACGAAGCCGAAAGAATGATGTACCTTTCACTAAAACGAGGGCTTAGTTTTAAATTGACAATGGGTAACATTCTTACGTTAACACCACCGCTAACGATCAGCATTGGTGAGATGGACCAGGCATTGTCTATTTTGGAAGCGTGTTTGCAGGAAATTTCCGTCCCGTAACATTCGGACTGACTCTACGAAAAAGGTAAGGCATCATGAGATTCCCCCGTCGCAGCGGTATCATCGCGCACCCCACATCCTTTCCCGGACGGTTCGGCTGCGGGGATTTAGGTCCATCCGCTTATGAATTTGTGAACTTTTTGGAAGATGCAGGCCAGCAAGTCTGGCAGATTCTCCCCTTGGGGCCTACCGGTTATGGAGATTCACCGTATCAATCTTTCTCCGCGTTTGCGGGCAACCCCTATATGATCGATTTGGATCACTTGGTTGAACAAGGGCACCTCAGTAAAGCCGATATTGAACCCGTGCCCACCTTCCCTGCCGACCGGGTCGATTACGGCTGGATCTTCACCTATAAGTTACCGATTCTGGAAAAAGCGGCACAGAACTTCCAGCATTCCATGCAAGGTGAAGAAAAAGAAGCCTTTCATCAGTTTTGTGATGACAACAAAAACTGGCTGGATGACTATGCCCTGTTCGCCTCTGTTAAAGATTCTCATGGCGGCAACCTGTGGACCAAGTGGGACAAAGATATCGCCATGCAGCAACCGGAGGCGGTCGAGTCTTGGAAACACAAAACCGCCGACGCAGTGTTTAACCGCAAGTACCAACAGTTTCAGTTTTTCAAACAATGGTACGCGCTCAAACAATACGCAAACAAAAAGGGCATCTCCGTTATGGGCGATATCCCTATTTATGTTGCCTTAGACAGCGCCGATGCCTGGGCAAACCCGGAGTTGTACAAGTTCAATGAAGAAAACAAACCCACCGTTGTTGCCGGCGTGCCGCCGGATTATTTCAGCGCCACCGGCCAGTTGTGGGGCAACCCTATCTACGATTGGGATGTCCACCGCGCGGAAGGGTATTCATGGTGGATCAACCGCTTTCAGCACACCCTCAAGACTGTTGACATCATCCGGATCGACCACTTCCGCGGATTCGAGTCGTTTTGGGAAGTTTCCGCCCGCGACAGAACCGCCGAAAACGGTACTTGGCGGCAAGGCCCCGGCACCGACCTGTTTAACGCGCTCGAAAACGCCTTGGGGGAACTGCCCATTATCGCGGAAGATTTGGGCGTCATTACCAATCAGGTAGAAGCATTGCGCGATGAATTGGGGTTTCCTGGAATGGCGGTGTTGCAATTCGGCTTCGGCGATGACGCCAACAATACCCATCTGCCGCATAACTTTAAGCAAAATATGGCGGTCTATACCGGAACGCACGACAATGACACCACCGTCGGTTGGTATAGTTCCGGAGGCGGGACCATGTCCAAACAGCAGATGGAAGAAGAACGCGATTACGTCCGCCGTTATTACGCGACCGACGGCTGGGAAATCAACTGGACCTTCATTCGCTCGATTATGGGTTCGGTAGCCGATACCGCCGTGGTTCCATTGCAGGATATTCTGGGCCTTGGCTCGGAAGCGCGGATGAATACACCCGGCAAAAGCGAAGGCAACTGGCAGTGGCGCTACAAACCCGAACAACTCGACCCCAACCTCAGCGCCCGCCTGAAAGAAATGGCGGTTATCTATGGTAGAACGCCGATGAAATAGAAGGAAGAAGGTGCATGTCACTTCTCTTGCTGGTTATGCGGCATCATACCATTTCCAATTTGGATTGTTCACGCAAATCAAAACGGCTTCACCGATTGCTTCGTTTGATTGCCCAGGAAAAAACTTCTTTAAAACCGGTTGAATCATTCTGGTTTATGGTTCTCTTCGCACCCCCTCTGTCCTCCTTGCGCCGGACATCTCCCCCAAATGCTTTGGGGGAGACAAAGCGTTGTTTTTCAGGTTGATTTCTTACAGTCGGTAGCATGGGGTTAGGGGTGGGGATCGATGGGCAGTCTATGCACTTCAATCTTATTGTTTCTCTGGAACAACTTTTTTTTACTGAGAGAGAGGACATGCGCCCGAAGGAAGAACCCGCTCATTCCAAACGCCGAAACGGCACCCGCATTCTACAGCCAACCGCATAGATTCGCGTTTGTTCGCGGTTTCTTCATTTCCCTTCGCAAGCGTATCCAAACCGTCCTTCTTAATATAGGATGAGATGGATACGATTGGAACACAACTCAAATAAAGGTGTGTACATGCGGGGAACACTATTTGCCATCATCTCGTTTTTTCTTTTTCATACACTCCCGGCAGACGCGGCCAGCGTGCAAACTTCCTTTGGTGAACGCGAAGGGATCGTGGTCGCGCGGTTGTTTGAGCACATCCTTATTACAATCATCACGCCGGAGAAACGGGTGTTTCAATATTCGGTGGCCGATGTCGATTCCGTTTCCGCCACGGAGACTGTCTTAATCGGGGTGAACACCTTTTTGCGGGAGCAACCGTCCAACAGCGCCGCGCCGATAGTCGCCCTTACCCGCGGCCTGCAAGTCACCATACTCGCCTCCCCCCATGAATCCGGCTGGATTCGCGTTCAAGTGTGGAACGGGCATGAAGGATGGATATTGAATGATCTTCTTACCAATAAAGTGGTCTTTACACCGGAAGAAAAGCAACAGGCGCTACAAGACCGGAACACAATCAGAACTTCAACCGAACACCCCGGCGATTTGGAGTGATGGAACCGAGCGGTTGAGCCGTTGCCAAGAGTCTGTTCGATTTAGGAAGGCTGTCCTGGAACGCGTGTTTCGCGCGTACGGAATGCCCGCCATTCGAAGCATGAACGGACCTCCTTTTGCGTCGATGGGAGTGGCGGGATTATCCCAGTTAGCGGTGTGGTGGATTAAATTGGGGATTCATCCGTTACGGATTCAACCCGCGCGCCCGGATCAAAATGGACGGCAAGAACGAATGCACCGTACCTTGAATGAATGGATTCGGTTTCACCCGGTGCTATCCGGGACGTGCGCCGGATATGGAGTATCTAATACCGTTTCCCATTGGGATTGTTCACTAAAATCAAAATGGCTTAACAGATTGCTTCGTTTGATTGCCCAGGAAAAAACTTCTTTAAAACCGGTTGAATCATTCTGGTTTATGGTTCTCTTCGCACCCCCTC
>CAYVAZ010000222.1:0-8343 GCA_964449065.1 uncultured bacterium | reverse complement strand
GTGGAATCTAAACAATCTATAGATACAAGCACCGATTCGGCATTATGGTATGAAGCCCAGTTGATTTCACTCGATCATAAATAACGAACTTGATCAAGCATAAATTACTTTTGTCATATCGAATTCAAGAATAAGGTGAAAGTAGAAACTGAAAGCATGAAATGAATCCTGTTCAACAAGAAATTAGAGAAATTCAGGTTTGCATAGAGGTACAAAGTGTACATACATGTACCGGCTGGAAGCCGGTGCTACCCGGCTATTCAACTCTGAAACGCTCGAATAACTGCTGTTACGCAAATAACGATGGACGGCTGTGAAAACAAGATTTTGTCATAAACGAATTTTCTAAGTCCTTCGCAAGGACTAATGTTTTCTTCCGTTGGAATACGATAAGAGATGAGGGTGAAGAAAGCAATTTAGAATTGGCAGAAATTGAAGAAAAACGCGGCCGATCATCTTAAAAAAAAACGGATGATTGAATCTCAGAAGGGGTAACGACCAATGACCAAAAAACGATTTCTGCGCGATAAGGTAATCCACACCATGCTTGACGATATTCAACGAATATCCGAATTGATCGAAAATGAAGAAATGCCGATGTTTACCTTTAAGCATTCGCTGTGTTCACTCGCCAGCATGTATCAAACCAATAAGTTGATTTTAGAACGGCTGGAAGAAACCATCGAAATGTTGAAAAAGGAAAACCCCGATCACCCCGCCATCGACAACGTTGTCGAAGCGGCAGCTCATATCCAATTGGGCTTGGTGGAAATTCATCAATCGATCAAATCGGATTTTGATACCCTGCATGAAGCGGTGGTTAAATTGAGGGATCTATTGGATGTCTCTGTATTGGATGATTTATCCTAGCCGCTAATGTTGACCATATCCTACATTGGATTTTTTTACCCGGGAATCCCAAATAAAGTAATTTCGGTATTTGTTCATAATTTGTTCAATGGTTTTAACCGGAAAGGAACTGCCGCACTTGATCGGTTGAAAATTTGGAACCACTTCCCAGTCCGTTTTTCCTTTTTTGGCACGAACCATCACAAAGTCAATCGGCAAGGTCTCATAATCCGCCGTTTTTCCCATCATTGTGGTAATCCGCTTCACTTGATCCAAGGCCAAAGGCAGTTCATGGCCATTGTCAAATTTCGTGCCTTTAATCGGCCCCATCACATAAGCGGCAAAACGGTGGTTGTATTCCGAATCTTTGTTGCGCGAAGCCATGGTACGCAGTGAAATATCGGCATCTTTGGGAACTTGACCGCTCATGGCAGGGGCTTGCTGCACCACACGCTCCAATGCTTTGACCTTTTTCTTCAGTTGTTCTTCCGATGTCTTTTTGGAGGGATCATACACCCACAAATCATCCAGGACGGCATCGACACTTCCCTGGCTGTACGCCGCGGATTTCGGAAAGAACGAATATACAATTTTGAAACCGTACAATACCGTTAAAAACATGATAACAAATACGATAAATCCCAATCCCAAAAACAAAGCGATAGCCAGATTTGGGTTTTCATCCAAAAACGGCCGGATATTGGAATCCATATAGGACACCACACGTTGCCATTGCGCGTTAAAAAAATCCAACACACTTTGAAACATACCCCCAATCCAGTCCCAAACACTATCCCAGAAATTGCCCATTATTCGGGTGCCGTCATGAAGGCGAAAGGCATAATAGGGATTGAATGATTCCAACAACGGACGGTTGTCATTAAAAAAATTGTGGTAGGCGGAAACAAAGTATAACGCACCAATAAATCCGAAGATTACAATCGTTCGGATTCCAATAAACTCGACAATCATCTGAAATTCTGACCGGTTTGCTCTGGGTGCTCTGGTTCGCGTATCCATTTTGAATCCTTTAAAACATGCGCGTCACATCCATTGTATCACGTTCTTTTTAAATGATTAAGAAATATCATTTCCAGAACCCGAAATTGTACTTCTATAATGACGGTTTTTATTTCTATGGTTTGCATTGAAACAAATGTAATAGGTCAGCCGCTTGAAGAGAAATTTCCCCTCCCAAAGGTGGGAGGGGTTAGGGGAGGGTTTGAAGCACTGAGCGTTTAACCCCCACCTAGCCCAATGCCATTGACTTAGCACTCTTAGATCATTTCAGGTTTGCGTAGACGTTGTGTAGGGGCACATTGCAATGTGCCCCTACGGCAAGTGCAATACCCATTTCCTGTTTATCCAACCTTGAATTGCTCTAATTCCTTAAGTCAATGACATTCCCACCTAGCCTCCCCCATTGCATTGGGGGAGGAATGAGAAAATCGATTCGATATTTTGAATATGCACTTCATATCGCTGACCTGTTACAAACAAATTACAATCACAAATGCTAATAGCATTTGAAATAAAAAATGTCCGTTATATTGGTAGGGTGGGCTCAACACTCTTACAACCTTGATTACGCTTTATGTCAAAGCGGGTGCAAGCCTGAATCCTACCGAAAGGCTTGTGTCCGGTAGCCCACCAGTCATACCAAAAGCGGACATTCCATATTTCTTTTGGTATAAGACAAAGAACTAATGGAATTTTCGGCTTAAAGTATGATTGCATTAATGATTTCAGCGAAGCAATAGGATGAATCGGTGTGGCAATGAGAAAAATCGGCATTGTAATTCCGGCACGAAATGAACAACATTTGATCGCTGCATGTTTGAATAGTTTAAAGCCGTTTCAGGAACAGAATGATCTCATTATAGTTGTTGACGCACAAAGTGAAGATGATACGACAAAGATTGCGGAATCTTATGACATTACTGTTCTCCATTCCAACCATTCACAACGCGGTTTGGTTATTGCTCAGGGCATCGAATACATTTACACACATCATCCAACTTGTGAATTCCTTATCATTGCTCACGCGGATATGCTTTTTTCTCATCATGCAAGAGATTCCTTTCTCAGCGCCATTGAAAATCAACCCGGTATACAATGGGGTTGTTTCGGCAGCCGAATTCAAAACAACGGCTTGGGATACCGTTTATTGGAGTGGGGCAATTACTTTCGAGCCCGTTTTTTGCGGATTCCTTTCGGCGATCAAGTCCAGTTTTTTCGGTTGGAAAGTTTGAAACGCGTCGGGTTTCCCCAACAACCCTGGTTGGAAGATCTGGAGCTGTGCTACCGGTTTCAAAATGAAAAACGATTCCGTTATTTGAATGAACCGGTTTTGATCCCCGCCCGGCATTGGAAGAAGGGAATCGTAAAAACCACTTTGCGAAATTGGCGCATACTTTATGAGTACCGTAAGAATAGATTGAATCGTAATTTAACCTATAATGCCTTCGACCAAGACACCGAAATGTAATGGATTTGATAATGCCTGAATTGTACGACAAAGACCAAGCCGTTTACGCATCTATCGTTTTACCCAGCTACAATGAAGAAGAAGCTATCTCAATCGTCATCGATGACATTCGCAAAGCCATGGAACCCACCTCCTACGCCTATGAAATTATTGTGGTCGATGACTGTTCATCGGATAAAACCGCCGAATTCGCAGCCCAAAAAGGCGTCCAAGTTATTCAACATCCCGTCAATCGCGGCTCCGGCGCTTCCCGCAAAACCGGCACCCGCAACGCCCGCGGCGAAATCGTAGTCATGCTGGATGCGGACGGAACCTATACCGCGGCGGATATCCCCCGTCTATTGGAGATGTTTCCAGAATGGGATCAAGTCAATGGAGCCCGCACTTCAGAAGAAGGCACCATGAAGATGCTGCGCATTCCCGCTAAATGGTTCATTCGACGCTTGGCCATTTACCTATCTGGTACTTACATCCCCGATTTAAACACAGGCCTAAAAGCATTCAAACGCGATATTATGATGAAATATTTGTGGGTCATGCCGGAAGGCTTTTCCTGCGTCACCACAATGACATTGGCATTCCTATGTAACGGATATACAGTCACTTGGATTCCCAGCGCCTACCACAAACGCATCGGTGAGTCTAAATTCCATCCCATCAAAGATACCAGCAAATATCTATCAACGGTTATCCGTATGATTATGTATTTCAATCCGTTACGTGTATTTTTACCATTATCCACACTCTTGTTTTTTGTGGGTTTGGTGTTAGCGTTTAACAATGTTGTGATCAAAGGCGATTACATTCAAGAAGGTGATATTATTTTAATCCTTGGTAGTATTCTCATCGGAAGCTTTGGTTTGCTAGCCGATTTGATTGTCGCACAAAGCAGAAGCGGCGAAGAATGATTCGACATAATTCAAGATGAACATGTACCTTTCGTTCCAACCTCAAAAAATTACAAATTATTTCTTGAATTTTATTCAATATATCCTATCCTAAGCCAATAACTTACAGTAACTATCTGCTGTGTGGCACAAAAAGACCACTCAGTGAGAAAAAAGTTCCAATTTGTATTGACAAAGAAATAAAAACTGGTTATTGTTTCCTCAACATTTAAACTTGATGATATTTATCAACTTTAAAATTGAATTAGGATTAAACAAAGGAGCGGCAAAGACACATGAAAACAGTTAACTTGATTCCACCCAGCAAACATTCCAAAAACGTTGCCCGTGATTTGGTGTATGGGTGTTGGTGCAAAGGCAAACGTATCGGTGGAATTCAATTTCCGCCCGTATCCAACCTGCTGGTCACGACAGTCTTAAAAGAAAAGGGGCACGATGCCCATCTTTTAGACGGCGCCGGTTTGCAACTGACTATAGAAGAAGTCAAAGAAATCTTCCGCAAAGAACAATACGATGTCTGTATTATGCTGACATCAACCATGACCGTGCTTGAAGACGCGGAAATCATGCGGCAATTGAAAGATACCTTGCCCGGTTTAAAAACCGTTGTGGCCGGTTCACAGCCCACATTCATGCCGCAAGCCACTCTCGCGCGCCCCGGTATCGATTTCATCGTGCAGCGCGAGCAGGAATTGATCATCAGCAATTTGTGTGAGGCCTTGGACAAAGGCGGCGATGCCTACAAAGAAGTATTGGGAATCGGCTACAAAAACGAAGACAACGACATTGTCATCAATCCGCCTGCGCCATTGATCAAAAACTTGGATGAATTGCCGATTGTCGACCGCCGATTGCTGCCGCAAAACATCGATTACTTTAACCCAATCGTTAAACGCATGCCCTTCACCACCATGTTCACCACCCGCGGCTGTACAGCCAAATGCACCTACTGCACATCCCCGTTCTTTTACGGTGAAAAAGTACGGTTCCGCAGCGCGGAAAAAGTGGTGGACGAAATGGAAATCTGCCAGGAACTCGGCTACAAAGAAATCTTCTTCCGTGATGAGCTGTTCACCGCTTCCAAAAAGCGCGTGCTGGAAATCTGCAAAGGCATTAAAGAACGCAACCTCGACTTAACCTGGATTGCCAGTTCCCGCGTCAATAACGTCGATCTGGAAATGCTGAAAACCATGAAAGACGCCGGCTGCCACATGCTGCGCTTTGGCGTGGAATCCGGTTCCCAGCAAATTCTGGACAATGTCCGCAAAGACATCACGGTTGAAGAAACCCGGCGCTGCTTCCAATGGTGTCATGAAGCCGGTGTCGATACCCACGCGCACTGCATGGTCGGCGCACCCGGCGAAACCCGCGAAACCATTAACCAAACCATTGAGTTTGTGAAGGATATTGATCCGACGATTATCACCTTCGGGATCACAACTCCCTATCCGGGAACACCATTGTTTGATGAAGTGGCCGAAGTTCATCCCGAAATCGGCGACGGCAGCCAAATGGATATCAGCCGCTTGCACCACGATTCCTTCTTCAACCAGTTCTTTACAGAATTGTCGAACGAAGAATTATCAAAAGATATCCGCCGGATTTACCGCGAGTTTTACTTCCGCCCGAAATACATTTGGAACTGGCTGAAACGCATCGACAGCGTTGCGGAATTCAAACGGGTTACGATGGCGGGCGCAAACGTAGTGGACTTCGCCTTCAGCCGCGGAGACTAAATACGAGCTCCATAGTTTTACTTGTTGTTTACACGCTGAGAACGGGGATAGAATTTTCTATCCCCGTTTTGTTGCCGATAATTAAAGCAATGCAGGTTTGCGTAGAGGTTTTGTAGGGGCACATTGCAATGTGCCCCTACGGCAAGTGCAATACCAATTCTCTGTCTATCCAACCTTGAATGTCATTGAGTTAAGGAATGCTCTCTCACCCAGCCTTGAAAGGCTGGGCTATTCTAACCTGTCCCTAAAGGGACAGTTGTACTAGCCCAGGGTTTTAACCGTGGGACTTAAGCTGAACGTTACGGCATTGCCTCTGGCAAGCATATACCGCTTCAATGAAATAATACCATTTCCAATTTGGATTGTTCACTAAAATCAAAACGGTTTAACAGATTGCTTGGTTTGATTGCCAAGAAAAATACTTCTTTTAAACCGGTTGAATCTTTATGGTTTATGGTTCTCTTCGCACCCCCTCTGTCCTCCTTGCGTCGGACATCTCCCCCAAATGCTTTGGGGGAGACAAAGGCTTTTGCAGGCAAGATGCCTGCACTATTCTGAATACTATTTTCCGTTCCGTCATTCATTGTGAACTTTTCTATTTGAAAATGGTATAATATGCGGTGTGCGGTACCGGCTGGAAGCCGATGCTCCCCTTTTATGGAGGAATCACACAGAATTTATTTGAATCCGTATTATCACCCATCATGTCAGCCTTGATGAACGAATGGGTATAATCTTTTAAAGGCATTTCGGCATTATATTTTTTTTTATTTCCCGATTTTTAGAAACGCGTCCACTTCAATCTCTACCAGCGCGTTGGGATGTGCAAAACGCCGCACTTCAACCATTGTAGCCGCGGGGGCAGCCTGGCCGACCGCTTCTTGATGCGCTCTGCCAATTTCAGGTAGGTGATCGATGTTGGTTACAAACATACGGGTTCGGACTACATCCAACAAAGATGCATCCAGTTCATTCAAAGCGGTTTCAATCTTATTAAAGATATACTTCGTTTGCTGGTACGGATCATCCGGATACTGGATGCTGCCTTCCAAGTCGGAGGCAATGGTTCCCGAAACATAAATATGATTGCCTGCTTTTACCGCGCGGCTGTAGCCGACTTGGCTTTCCCACGGTGTGCCGGATTGTACCCATTGTTTAGACATCGGCGGTTTGTCTTTCTAACTTGCTGGTGATGTGATCAAAAATCCGCGTGGCATGAACCCGGCTGTTTTCGATAAACCATTTGTTGGTCAGCAGTCCTCCAACAACCACGCCCGCCAGGTAGATGCCGGGGCGGTTGGTTTCATACGTTTCCGTGTTATAAACCGGTGTCTTATAAGCATCATCCTGCAACTTTACACCGATAGTCTGCAAGAACGAAAAATCCGGCTCATATCCCGTTAAGGCCAACACAAAATCATTGGGGATGGCAAAGGTGCCCTTCTCTCGCGATTCCAGCACAACTTGGTCAGGGTGAATCTCTTTCACCCGCGTATTGTAATAGGCCGTGATTTCACCCTCGGCAATGCGGTTATCCAGATCAGGACGAATCCAATACTTAATACTGTCATGAAAGGATGGTCCACGAACCGCTGTGCTGACTCTCGCCCCATGCCGCACGCATTCCAGCGCCGCAATCGCCGCTGAATTCCCGCTGCCGACGATAAGAATATCCTGATGGCTGTATGCATGAGGATCGTCATAATAATGAATCACCTTATCCAGTTCTTCCCCCGGCACATTCAACGTGCGGGGATAATCAAAAAACCCAATCGCCGCAATGACATGTTTCGCTGGGTATTTTCCTTTGGATGTCACAACCTCAAATGTGCCATCATCTCCATTTACCTCAATCACTTTTTCATAAAGGTTTATGTTCAAATCAAACGTTTCAGCGATACGGCGGTAATATTCCAACGCTTCTTTTTTGGTCGGTTTTTCTTGAATGGAAGGAAATGGCACTCCTCCGATTTCCAGCAAAACGGAGGTGGAAAAAAAACGCATCTGGGTAGGATAGTGGTACAGTGAATTAACGATACACCCTTTTTCAATAACCAAGCATGAAAGATCACGGCGCTTCGCTTCGATCGCGCAGCACAATCCAATCGGTCCGGCGCCGGCAATAATGACATCATAAATAGGATCGCTCGTATTGTTCCGCATAAGGGTATGACTCAATCATTTGGAAATAACAAAATCATACCCTATACAAGAAATGACGGAAGCGAACCAAAAATGTCTCCTTTTTATTCACTCATGGTACGCAACGAAGAGACTGTCGTTGTTATCCCCCCTTATTAAGGGGGATAAGGGGGATCGAAGCACGCTTTCAACAACGCAAAATCCCCCGGAGCCTACGGCT
>CAYVAZ010000221.1:0-8361 GCA_964449065.1 uncultured bacterium | reverse complement strand
GAACGTCTTGTTGGCAACACCGCTATAAATAACGAAAAAGCCCCAAATGGGCACTGTGACATAACACAGGGCAACTCACTGATAATTGTTGTGGGTAAAGATTAGTTGCATAAGGGGGTGGAGCCGTAGGCTCCGGGGGATTTTGCGTAGTTGAAAGCGTACTTCGACCCCCTAGCCCCCCTTCACAAGGGGGGTAACGGATAGCCATCTGTCATTTTTTGATTGACAAAGTACTAGTTTTGTTACATTAATAAGGTTACTGGCAGCCGCCGCTAAAGCGTTGGATGGTGCCGGGGAGCAGGCCGATGCTGAAGCAGCCGCGGTTGAAGTCTCCGCCAATGCGCCAGGAATCTCCATTGGATTTAATGCCGTTGGTGGCGTCATAAGGTTTGATGTGGACACCATAAGGGAAGGGATCGTGGGAACCAATATCATCATCGCCATCCGGGCCGTAACCCATGAGGCTCCAGGCGTGGATGCGGGCTTTGCCGCCGTTGTCGGACCCGCTGCCCATTTCGTAATCGGGGCGGCCTTGACCGGCATAGGCATTGGATCCGCCGAAGATACCGCCCAGAGCGTTGTTGAGTTTTCTATCGGCAAAGGGTTGTGTCGGTACTTGGCTCATATAGGCAACGGGGGAGGTTAAACTGAAGAGGCCGTGCTCGTGGCCCCCCGCGTATGCATCCAAATCATGATCATTGGGATAGGCGTTATTATCCAACCGGTACGATTCCAATGCGGTTTCAATTGCCTTCATATTGGCGGTGGTTTGTGCCCATTTCGCGCGGATTTGTGCGTTTAAAAAATTGGGCACGGCAATAGCGGCAAGTATGCCGATGATGGCGACTACGATCAATAATTCAATTAGCGTAAATCCATGCTTGCTCATCTTTAGGTTCTCCATGAAATTTACTTCTATAGATGAGTTGAAATTGTATAACAGAAACCAAAAAATAGAAAGACAAAAAGGAATTATTAATCAATTCCTAACGCATACGAATTTATACATATCAGTTAAGTCGTGAAAATACAAAGCATCATCAAAAGATCGCTGGATAATATTGAATGCCCTATCCGCGTATGCCCGGTGGCTCCAAGCACACCCTCCATTTTCGACACGAAGAAAAAGAGCCACTTAAACTAGCGATTGGTTCCACGGCAAAATAACTGCTTTGGTAAACTCAGGGATTGACACTGCTATCATATTCATTATAATATTAAGCCAACATAAAAATCCTGCATACCGTTTTCGCTCTGTATGCCGCTAGACCAAAGGAGAGTAGCACATGACGCAAGACCTGCGCCTATATGAGGCAATGTATATCCTGAATCCGGCCCTTCCGGAAGCCGATCTTGAAGCAACGCAAGAGGATATTCGAAATATCATCAAAAACGACGGCGGCACAATCAAAAAAGATACCAACTGGGGTAAACGCCGCCTTGCTTACGAAATCAACAAAGTCAAAGAAGGCATCTACATCAATCTCGAGTTCATGGCATCCACGAATATGCCGGAGCTTATTAATGAATACGTTCATACTCATACCCCAATCATTCGCCATTTGGTGTTCCGGGTTCCAAAAGCCAAGTTAATCCAAGAACAACAAGACGAAGAAAAACTGAAAAAACAAGCCGCCAAGGCACAAGCGGCCAAAGAAGAATACGAACGCCAGCAAGCCGCGAAAGCAGCCGCGGCAGCCGCGGCCGCGGCCGAAGAAGAACAAAAAGCCGCCGCAAGCGCATCCGTTACGGAGCAATCGGCACCCGCTGCCGATTCGGCTTCCACAGAACCCGCACCGCCAGAAAGCATGCCGGTTCAGCAAACTACACCAGAGCAAGTTTCAACACCAGAGCAAGTTTCAACACCAGAGCAAGTACCAACACCAGAGCAAGTATCAACACCGGCTGCGCAAACTACGGCGGAAACTCCATCTACTTCAGAACCACCTCAACCGGGACAACCCAACACGCAAGCCCCGGCTCCAGTAAATACAAATGATTTTGATACACCAAATAAATCTGATACACCGGAACAGGCACCGGCGAATGAAGAAGTAAAATCGGACGCATAATCTGATTGCAGGCAGGATAAAACCATGATAAACCGCGTGAACTTGATTGGCCGATTGGTCGCCGATCCGGAAATCCGTTATACTCAAACCGGACTCCCGGTCGTAAACATCAATCTTGCCGTCCAACGGAATTACAAAAACAGTGCGGGAGAACGTGATGCGGATTTCATTCGATGCGTTGCATGGCGCAAAGCCGCGGAATTAATTAATCAATACACCAACAAAGGGCATTTGATCGCGGTGGAAGGCGCCTTGCGCATGAACAAATATCAAACCAAAGAAGGTGAAAACCGCACCACCTATGAGGTGGAAATCGAAAACTTCCAGTTCCTAGACCGCGGCGGACAAGGTGGCGGTTCTCAAGGCGGAGGGGGGCATAGCGGTTCCGCCCCAAATTATAGCAATCAAAATTACAACAACGCGAATCAACCGTCTGACCAACATGCGCCCCCGGATACCGGCCAATTTGACAGCGGTGACGATGATTTACCCTTTTAATTTTTCATACAATACGAACGATACATCAAGGAGACAGGACCATGGCAGATAGCCCACAACACAACTCGCAACGATCGTCTTCCCCCCACCATGGGCAAGGACGTCCGCAGCAAGACCGCCGCGATAACCGCCGCGATAACCGCGGTGATAACCGTAGTGACAGCCGCAGTGATAGCCGCGGTGATTCACGGGGTGGCGGCAGACGGTTCGGACGCCGATTTCAAAAACGCAAGGTATGCCGCTTCACCCAAGAAGGCGTCGTATATATTGATTACAAAAACTACCGGTTGCTGCGTGACTTTCTAACGGAACGGGGTAAAATTATGCCCCGCCGCATCACAGGCATTAGCGCGAAACACCAGCGCATGTTGACCCAAGCCATAAAACGGGCACGGCATATGGCGCTGATACCCTTTGTCAGTGAATAATAGAATGGAGAAACGGAATTATGCCGAATATCAAAGCGAATTCGAAAAGCCTGCGCAAAGACACCAAACTCAATTTATTTAACAGCAGCGAAAGAGCCAAGTTGCGTACCTTGATCAAAAACGTTCGCAAGGCCGTGAATGAAAACAACAAAGATCTGGCTCTTCAACGTCTGCAACTGGTTTATACCGAGTTGGATACCGCGGCAAAAAAGCACATTATCCACCCCAACAATGCCGCCCGCCGAAAATCCCGTCTGGCTTTGTTGGTCAACAAGATGAGCGCGGAATAACCCGTCTCAGTTGTTTGGTTTTGCTTTTCAAACGGCCCACTATAAGCGGGTCGTTTTTTCGTGTAGGAAGAGGTTTCACGAATGGCTTCATACACCACTGTCGCGGTCGTAGTGGCCGCCGGAAACAGCACCCGCATGGGCGGGGGACGCAATAAAATCCTTAATCCCATTGCCGGACGCCCCGTACTATCCTATTGCCTAGAAGTCTTTCAGCAGTGCGCTGCCGTCGATCATGTCGCGGTCGTCGGCCGGAAAGAAGAACAAAACGAAATCCAAAAAATTGCCGATCAATACTGCCCCAAAGCATCCAACCTGTTTACCGCCGGCGGGGCCGAACGATTCGATTCCGTGCGCAACGGCTTACATAAAATTCATACGCTCTCTCCCGATTTTGTGCTCATTCAAGATGCCGCCCGCATGTTCCTGCAAGAAACGTTCATTTTGGATGCCGTCTCCGCGTTGCACAACATACCCGGCTGCGTAACTGGAGTACCACTAAAAGATACATTAAAAGAAACCAACAAAGACAGCCATGTCGTTCAAACCCATGACCGCTCTAAATACTGGTTGGCCCAAACCCCGCAATCCTTTCAATATTCCGCTATTGTTGATGCCTACAATTCCTACAAGCCGCCCCCCTATCCCACCGATGACGGCGCCGTTTTGGAGGAAGCCGGTATGACCGTCCAAATGCTGATGGGTTCGTATCACAACTTCAAAATCACCTCGCCCGAAGATATTCTCTTGGCGGAAGCGTTAATCCAGGCTCAATCATGACAACAATCATCAAACCTTCCTACGCGAAAGTCAATCTTTTTTTAGACATCCTTGGCTTGCGGGAAGACGGCTACCACGATCTCTGTATGGTCAACGCAAAAATCTCCCTACACGATGAAGTATCCTGCAAATTAAATCTTTCCGGCGATATCCAACTTACATCCAACCTTACCGATATCCCACTTGATGAGAAAAACACCGCCAGCAAAGCGGCTCAACTCTTCCTTGAGACGGCCCATGTAAAACATGGAATGGAAATTCATCTCGAAAAACGCATCCCGCATGGAGCGGGTTTGGGTGGAGGCAGCAGCAACGCCGCTGTAGTCTTACAAGCCTTACAGGAACTGACAGACAATCCCTTATCCCAGCAACATTTGCGTGAGATTGCAGTCCGCATCGGCGCGGATGTGCCGTTTTTTTTGTTCCAAAATGCCTGCCATATTGAAGGAATCGGTGAAACGATTGTTGAACTAGAATACGATGCAAGCGGCATCAACATGCCGTACGTTGTATTGGTATCACCAGCGGTTGGCGTCTCTACCGGAAAAGCTTATGGATTATGGGACGAGTCATCCCAAAAAATTCATACCGGCGTTGGAGCCATGATTGAAAGCATTCAACAAAAACGGTTTCATCAACTCCACCAACATCTTTTCAACTCATTTGAACCGGTCATCTATTCCGCCTATCCTCAAATTAATCAGGTTTACCTCGATTTCCGCGATGTATGCCCCACGAAACCGCTCTTGTCCGGTTCCGGCTCCAACATCTTCGCCCTGCTCAACGAAGAAAGCGAAGCCGAACACGTCATGGCAATTATGAACAAACGCGGCTACCAAGCCCAAGTACACAAACTCATCTTGTGAATGGCAATGCATTCCCAACCGATACCGGTATTCCTATCCTTAAAGGCATGCAATTCTTCATACAGCATCCTATTTACACTCCATAAACGGAACGAAACATGCCAAACCTAAATCAACCTCATGACCGCATTTTTAGATTGACGAAGTACCCGCCTCAGCGAAAGAATGAATTAGCGGCTTTTTTTCTGAACAATCCTAAATGAAATTGGTATTACTTGCCGTTTTTTTGAATCGTGTATACTGACTCATAATTCTACAAACGGTTTTTGGATTCATGAAACGATTGCAGCGCTGGATGCAGCATAAATTTTTTCGGCAATATCAAGCCTATCATTGCAGTTTGCCGGAACCGGTTCAATTGTTTTTATACGAGATCCCCAAGATGGAAATTCATGTTCACTTTGAAGGGAGCATGAATGCCGATACCATTTGGAAGTTGGCACAGAAGTATAAAGACCCCGATATCCGATCGTATAGCGATGCCGAATGGTCTTTATTTTTTTATTCGCCACAAAAATTCTTCAGGCAGTTTTTAAAACTTTCATCCCTGCTGCGGGAAGCGGACGATTTTGCGCTACTGGCAGAACAAATCGCCCGGCGCTTTGCCGAAGAAAACATTCAATACGCGGAACTTACCCTAGCCCCCCACAAATTTGTCCGCGGCGGAATCCCCTACGCCACTATCATAGAAGCCGTGGATAATGGTCTCTGTAAAGGGATGGAAGGACATCCATTTGACTACAATCTTATTATCGATATTGTGCGCGATTTAGGCCCCGTCTCCGGTCTGGAAACCATGCACATGGTGAGAGACTATCCTCATCCTAAAGTAGCAGCCGTGGGGTTGGGGGGAGGAGAAAACTATCCGCCGGAACATTCGAAAGAGGTGTTTGAATACGCGGAAAAACTGGGGCTAAAAAAAACCGCCCACGCGGGAGAAGGCAGGGGGCCGGATTCGATTTGGGGTGCGCTCAAGCATTTGGGGGTCAAACGAATCGAGCATGGGTTGCGTGCCATTGAAGACCCCACACTGGTTGCGTATCTGGCTGAAAACAAAATCCATCTCAACATGTGCCCGTCCAGCAATGTTATGCTGGGGGTGGCGATATCGCATGAAAAGCATCCGCTGCACTACTATCACAAACAAGGCATCCCGGTGAACATCAGCACGGATGACCCCTCCTTTTTCCGTACAACCCTGTTGGAAGAGTATCAAAAGGTCGTGGAATTTCAAAAACTTCCGGTACAAGAAATCCCCACTCTCATCTATAACTCAATTGATGCTTCGTTTTTATCCGGTAATGAAAAATCCGCATTGAAATCCAGGTTTCAATCTGAATTTGCGCGGTTCATAGATAAGTTTAATATTGTTTAGGAACCGCAAGCGGCTCCATCTGCTCAGATATCGAACGGACATTGTATTCTTCCAAATAATCCGCGTTGTCGTAATAAGGATATAGTTCATCCTCGCGGTAGGGATACGCGCTCATTTTTTTAAACGGTAGCGGATGCACCGTTTGGCTGTATGCCGTGCTGTGGTCGGCGTCTTTTACCCAGCCGTATGACCGCATGAAATAAGTACGCTGCAAACCAGGCTGGAGCGGTTTTGTGTCAAACCGAACCGCCACCTCATCCCCCGTCGCCATGATAACGTATTGGTCATCAAACTCAGCAAGCAGAGATAGAACATCGCCAAATTTGGTATAATCGCCGGGTTGGTAATCCCATTGGCGGTTTGATGTGCGGTTTTCATAGTCGTACCATGTTGGACCGTTGCCCGCCAGTTCATATTCGGCAGAAAAACCGCCGTAGCGAAAATCCGCTGATGTGAGCGGGTGCTTGTGTATGGAAAAGCCTTCTTGTATGGGCGTTGGGTCGATCAAAATTCGATCCCAATGAATTTGTACGGTGGAAACAATACGAAGTTTTCTATGCTCAGTAAATTCGATCGGAGATAAATCAATCGGAATGGTCTTGAGTTTTCCTGCCGGGAATCCCATTGGGTTCATCACGGTTTGCCATTCGCCCGTTTCATCCATCACTTGCAGATAGGGCATGATGAAATCCATTTCGCTATTTTGCGTGATATGGCGCACAATGCTGGAATCCGCCCAATTGATATAGCCGGTTAAAAACATGACGGCATGATCCAGCGGCATGTCTTGATCCAGTTCCATCTCAAACCAGTGCAGGCTGCCAACCCCGTCAAAACGCTCGCGTTCAAACGCGCGCAAATAGCGGTTGTCATTTTTTTGGATTAAATCCGTGACATCATTGCCATCTTGATCAGCAACATAAACCGGCGGTTTTGCGTGTTCAGACATGCCTATCAAACCAAATTCCGGAAACGGTGGAACCGTGAAGCGTTCGTTGACGTGCAGTTCCATATCGGCTGGATGGTCAACCGATAGCAGTTCAACCTGATCCAAATAGATAATCTCTCGCAATTCTTCCGTCAGGCGCAATTCCAATTTCCCGTCTTTGGGTTTGAGTTGATCGCCGCGAATGCGCACGGTTTCATTCGAGCGCGGGGGAAAGTAGCCGTTGCCTAAATACAATCCCAACGGTCCGGTGGAAAGAAAATCGGAGACAAATTCAAACTCCTCGCCGTTCCAAGAATACACAAACGGGCAAGAACCGGCATAGCCCGGTTTTTCGGTTACCGAAAGTACCTGCCCGGCAGTGGCGTTAATCACATTCTGAAAGATTCCATTCGGCCAGGTCACCCGCAGCACATCGACAGTCTCCCGTTCACCTAAACCGATGTGTACGGGATTGTGCCACACTTCCTGCCGGGTGCGGAACAAACCATCTTTGACTTCGACCTTGGAGCCATAACCGAACTGATTGTTCTTATCACCATTGAGTGTAAGGGTGATGGAGTGGTTTTGATTGCCGCCGTCATTTTCGACGATGGCCATTTCATCATTCTCGTACGTCACAACAATATCCAAATCGCCATCAAAATCCCAATCGATAGGATGGGCGTTTTTTAGATTGGATTCATGCTGCCATGCCGTATCAGAAGATTGGCCGCCAGGATGGGAATAAGCGATACTTCTATCTTTGTTTAACATATCCACATATCCATCATTATTAATATCCAGGGGGAGAGTCCAATAATCCGATATAGCAGGCTGAGTGGAAAAAGAGTGATCGAACTTCATATCCCAGTTTTGTTCAACACGAATGATATCTACTTGAGATAAGTTTGATGAAGTCACAATTAAATCAAGGCGGTTTGGAGTATTGCTGCCGCTGGTTTGCAAGTTTAAATTTGTTGATCCCTCTTTTGAGTTCAGCCGGGCAACCTGTTTAAATCTCGATTGCCGCTGATTGCTGAATATCTCCACAACACAATCCGGGGTTGATCTCACAATATCAATATCGTTGTCTTGATCAAAATCCGATACCGCGAGGGCAATACTTC
>CAYVAZ010000220.1:0-8380 GCA_964449065.1 uncultured bacterium | reverse complement strand
AGATACCTGAATAGTTACAAAATTTGAAATATTCTGTAGCCAAGTTGAGTAGAAATCCGTATGGTACCAAGTCGCAATGAAAATGTAAATAACTGATGCTGCGTATTCATTATGATCGGCACGTGATTGGAATGATTCACTACATCTATCGCCCTCGCCCATTGGGTGAAGGACGGAGTGAGATATGATGAAGACAATGACCTGTTACCGGTCATCAATTGCGTTACATCCCATTCTTAATTGGAATCTAAAATGACGCGAATCGATTTGCCGCATTGCAGTATGGTGTCCGCCAACATCTTTTGTTCCGAGTTTAATTGCGTATCCGAAAGCTGGTATGCCATCTCCAAAATCCCGTCCAGCGGAGTTTTTATATTTTCTAATGTTTCCGGCAACATCATGCCGGATGCATCTATCGTAACCGAATTCTGATCTTGCAATGGTTCTTCGGAGGAAGGTTTGATAAACACAATCACACCCAAAAACGTTTCATCTGATAAAAGCGGTTTCATCGAGACTTCATGTTGGATTTCTTGAAAATCGAGATTGATGTTCAGCCATTCCGGTTCTTCCATATGTTTTAGGGATTGGATGTATTCTTCCAAGTTAAACTGAAGATACTCATGAAATACCTTATTGACAGAAGATTCCAACATAAATTCTTTCGGAACATCTAACCAGGTTTCGATCCACTGATTGACTTGCGTTACCGTGAAGCTTTCATTGGTCAATATAATCCCCAATGGAAGACCATTTATAATGCTGTCTAACTCAACCACTTTTATTTCCAATTCTTGGGTGGTTTTTCGTATTCTTTGTTCGGCATTTTTGACCGAGGAAATATCCCGCGTGATACCGACCAATCCTTGAGCATTCTGATGAGAGTCCGAAATCGGCACTTTGGTGATGGTGTACCATTTTTTGCTGCCATCCGGAAAGAGGTATTCTTTTACCTGGTTGATCAAAGGCTGTTGTGTCTCTAACAGCCTTTGTTCTTCCTGAAGGATATGCTGGGCATCCGTTGCCGGGAGTAAATCCTGATCGGTTTTATTCAGTGCATGTATTGGAGAGGACAGATTCAGTTTGGATGCGTAGGCTTGGTTGATGCATGTGTATTTGAGGTCTGCATCTTTAAAAAATATGCTGTCGGGTATGTTATCCATCAGCAAATGCAGCAAATTGCGCTCGTGTAATATTTGCGCCTGCATTTCTTTGCGTTCGGAGATATTCCGCATCATGACGGAAACGTATTCCCCATGAGACAGACACACATGGGTGTATGAGATATCAATGGGAATGGTTGCCCCGTTCTTGGTTTGTACAGTGGATTCTTGGGCATGGCCGGCTTCCGAAGAAGCGAACAACTTTTGCAAATGGTCTGTCGTAAGGGCGGGGACAAAATCAGTGAGTTTCATTTGTTGCAGTTCGTTTCGTGTATATCCCAACTGCTCACAAGCGGCAGGATTGCAGTCGGTGATTTGCGTGGTTTTGGCATCCGCAATAAGAACCATATCAGACGACAAATCAAAAATGGCCTGAAATTGCTTGCTGGCGGTTTCCGCGTTTTGAATTTCGCTTTCGCGCTGTTTTCTGGCCTGATTGCCGCGCAGCAGTTTTTCGTGATAATTGCCGGCTTGAATCAGTTGCTCTTTAATATCTTCAATCTCGACATCGTCTTTTTGGATGTAGTTGTATACTCCTTCTTTGGTGGCTTCTACGGCTTGTTTTACTTCGGCATAGCCGGTCAATATCAACACGGCAGGAGAGTCATACCGCTCCAATATCTTGCGGGATAATTCAACGCCGGAGGGCCCCGGCATGTTGACATCGACGGTGAAAATTTGATATTCATTTTGTTCCATTAATGCAAGCGCTTGATTTCCGTCTTCCGCGGAATCGGCTTGCCAATTTAAACTTTGGCAAATACGCTCGAGAATGCGCCGGATAGCTGGTTCGTCATCAGCGATTAGTACTCTATAAGTGTTCATGTCTAAATCCTTTATGGCAAACTATTAATTGATTTCGATTGACTCATTACTTGAGAAGCCTTCTCCCAGTCGCCGGTCATGGAATACAGAAGCATCTGCTCTTGATGAACGGCAGGATTCGCTGCCGAGAGTTCCGCCGCCTTTTTAAACGTATTTTCCGCTTCCTCTAACTGCATAGCGTTGCGCTGCATTTTACCAAGCTCCAGCCACACATCCCATCGTTTGGGATCCATCTCCGCCGCTTGCTTTACATACTGCATGGCGGTTTCATCCTGATGAAACATTTGCTTGACCTGGGCGGCCGCCAGCAAGACAGAAGACGATTGCATTCCGGATTGCAAGAGCGTTTCATAGACTTCCCCGGCTTCCTTCCAATCGCCGTTTTCTTGATACACCGCTCCCAGCATCAACCGCAATACATGTTGTTGAGGGTGATTCTTCATTCGGCCGGTCAGCAAATCAACGGCTTGTTGGTGCAGGTTGATTTTGCGGTAGGAATAAACCAGGTGTTTCATGCACTCGGTATCATCGGGAAATGCTTCCAGCAGTTCTTCAAACTCCCGGATGGCGTTGGAATAGAGTTCGCAGTTCATAAATGATATAGCAACCCACTTTTTGGCTTCCATATCCTGCGGATACTGTTCTAAATAGGGTTGGAGTGCCGATGGGACATCGGAAAAGTTTTGATGTTCAAAATACAGTTCTCCCAATTCTTTCCGGGTTGCGATGTCTTCTTTTGGATGCTCTACCAGTATTTTGTATTCTTCAATCGCGTTGGAAAGTTGGCCGAGTTTCTGCCAATACCGCGCAACCTTTTTTCGCAATACGTTATCCTCTGGCTTGAGGCGCAGCATTTGCCGTAAAGAGGTAAAAGCCTTTTGTTCGTCGCCCAACGTGATGAACAATTTGTACAACATGCGGTATGTGGAAGCATCGTCTTTGTCTAACGATACGGCGAAACACAATTCTTTTACCGCGAGTTTTTGATAGGAGAGTTTTTCATACTCACGCGCTTTAGCGCGTGCCATCTGGTGTATAAGCCGTGCTATTTGCTTCTCTTTTGCTGCCAGTTGCTCTACTAATTTCTTATAAACGGTCGTGCGTTGTTCTATCATCGCTTTTTGGCATTTGGTTTTGCAAAGGCGGATAACTTTTTGCCGGAGGTCCCCTTTGATTAAAGCCATGGAAGAATAGAACAACTGCTGAGCGAACGCTTCGGATTCCAAATCGGAAAACAGCGTTTCATCCAATTGTTGATACAACGTAAGCAGATTTTGCGATAAGGTTTGGATATCACGCGACAAAGCCTGTAACACGGACGGCAGTTTTTGCGGATCAATTCCTTTCTGAGTAGAAGCAAGATTGTCATCTGAATTCGCGTGATTCACATTGCTTTGGATGGTTTCGTATAGTTTCTTTTTTTCAATCAACGCGCGGCTTTTGGTTTGAAAGGATTGGAATAAAGATTTTGCGGTTTTGGATATTCCTTCTTTGGATTGTAGGGACTGAATCTCCCGGTGCAATGTTTTGGAGATGTTGTCCAGGTCTTGGATGGAGCCTTCCGTGAATAGGCGCTCGTTTTCTTTTTTGTTTTCTTGTAGGGTAGTGGTTGTATCTTTGGAATGAAAACTTTCGCGCAGGTCATCCATCATCTCTTTGCGGCGTTGGCCGGTTTGCAGCCGTTCTTTTTCCGCCTCGCGCAAATCCTCCTGGAACTCTTGAATCGATTCATCGGAGACAAAGGTATCCTCTTTGAATTGTTGGCTGGATGATGTATCGGATTGATGTTTATCGGTCATAATTGGCTGCCAATGTTAAAGACTTACGAGTTTCCACTATACGGCAAAATCGAAATTTCTTCACCGCTTAATACCGCCATAGCGGGCCCGGTCGGTTCATGGATATCCAACTCCACCCCGGAAATAATGATTTTGGTGCCGTTCCATATAGTCGTTTTGGCCTTTATGGACCGGGACTGCTGCGCGCTTTCATCCAATTGAATCATGAGATCTTCCTGTTCCTGATATAACCCATCCAACCGGTCTTGCACGGTAGACTGCATTTGTTTCGCTTTGGCATAGGCTTTCTTCATCTCTTCGATGTCGGCGGAGGAATTGGACATGTGCAGTTCCAGGTTCTGCAGCAGTTGTTGACACGCATCCAAGCGGCTTTCTTGTTCTTCAATTTGTTCTTCGGTTTCTTGCAGCAGGCGTTGAAACTCTTCCGTTTTTCCGCCCAACTTAATGATGGTCGTCACTCCCATATCCGACCCGATGGTATCGGCGATAATCGCCAAGTCCGCTTCCACTTCTCCCCCGATGATTTGAGCGGGCGGCTGAGAGAGGACGACTTTTCCATCGGAAATGATTTTGGAGTTCAATATCTCACTCGCAACGTATAAATCTCCTTCGCAGCTTACGGAGGCATTGCGGATTAGTTTTGTATGAATATCTCCCTTCGCTTCGATTCGCGCTTTTTCCTTCCCCTGAATTCCGCCTTTGATGGTAATAGTTCCCTCAGAACGAATTTGGGCCCCTTCGACGATTCCATGGATCACGATATCTTTCTTGGATTGAACGGAAAAATCCGTATTCACCCCTTCCGTTACCAATACGGATACGTTGGAATCGATGTTGCCGGAACCATACGATATGCTGCCATCCACACGCACGGTAGGCTCTAAGTTAAGGAGGCCGAATTTTTTCGAGACACAGCAGTCTTCGGTAACCACCAAGGCTTTTCCGTCATCCGATAATTTCGCGTACCGCATTTGGGGGATGTTTGCTTCTTGTACATCCACCGGATGCACTGGTTTGTTGGTCACCGTATAGCCCGTCTCTCCGGGAATGGGCGGCATGATATCCGCCAGCTTATCCCCTTTGGATAAGTATTCATACAACGTAATATCTTTAAAAGATACGCTTCCGTCTGCTAGCTGCTTGGGCGTTTTGCCCAAATCGTTTACATCGATGCAATAGTCCAACCGGCCGTTTTGCCCCGGTTTGGGATCCATGCCTTCAGCCACCAGGATTTCTTCGCCGAACCGTTGCGATTCCAGCAAGTCTTTTACTGCCTCTTGCGAAACCCCAACGGTAATGCCGCTGTTTTGCAGCGCTTGCATGATCATTTCCGGCGTGAAGAGTGAAGCAAAATCTGGATCAACCCGTATCCAGGCTTTCATTTCATTTTTGCTGAGGCGAACAGATGGGCCGATATGCGTAAGCATTTCCCGTACGAATTCCGGCAATTGGCTGTGTTTGTCAATCCGTACATCTTGCAGCCTTGCGGTGATATGGGTAGGGAGGGAAGGCCACTTTTTGATGATGGTCTTTGCGGTATTCAAAATCGTGTTGCGTACAATCTGTTCCGGCATGTTTTCATACATGATGACAAACGAATCCAGAAAACTGTGCATCTGCTCCAGTTCAATGATGAAGCGCAATTTTCTGGATTCGGGGTTTTGCTTTAAATTGTCCACTGCCTTGTGAATGCCTTCTAGAAGCACACCAATAGCCTGACCGATATGGTCATGAGTTTGAGCGGATCGCGGTATGGCCTTTGCATGTGTCATTTTCGTTTTTCTTAAAGCCTGGCTTTATATTACCCGGATTACTCCGATTCGGGTTTTGTTGAAAATGCCATTCGGGCCGCGGTTGGCTGCGCGGCATCTTTTTGTGCCGGCATCTTTTTTATGGACTTTTTGGGGTCATCCAATACACAATGGTTCCAGGCATGGTTGAAACTTTCTAAAAACAGCAGCAAGTCATCGAACAACTGCATCACCGCGTTATCGGCGGACGAAAATTGCGCCGGGTTGGATTTCAGTTCTTCCATGGGGGCTTTGTGTAAGTGGCGGATCAATGAATCGTTCTCTTTCAAATTGGCTTGTAAGGTTTTTAACAGCGATACGGTATTTTTAGAAAAATGCCCCTCCGGATCAAAGTACATCAGTTCTTTGATAAAATCAACAAAAACTTTGCTGCCCCGCCGTATCATCTCATATTGGATGCAATACACTTTTCGTTTGGTGGCCAGATAGGTTTCTTTGCTTTCTTCCGCGCGCTTTTGATACGAGTCGATCCGCTTTTGAATCGATTCGTATTCATCCAAATGCTTGTTGTAATAGGTTTGGCAGATATCCGCGTCGGTAAGATTGTTGTCTTCCAATGCCTGCATCATTTTTTCATTGGCGTTTTGCATTTCACGGTAGAGCGGGTCTTCTTCTTTTTTGCGGCGCAGGGCTTCTTCGATCATGCGGTAGTCTTTGGCCTGGCTGGACGATTGGTTCATCTGCGCTTCCAGATTGCGCTTATACTTCACAAAGGGCATACTTTTTTCCGCCGAGACCATGCGGATGGTATCAATTAAATTCTGGCAGATGGTTAAGCGGCGGTACGATTCAGACGATTCTTGCAATCCTTCTTGCGGTTGTTTGGCATAATCTTTGGCATGTTCTTTGGCAAAAATCCGGCGGCGTTTGGAGAGCGCGGCGTTCATCTCTTCCTTGGTGATCCAAACGGTTTTGCCCCCGCGCACGGTTTTGACCATGGTTGCTGGATCAAAGCCTTTTTGTTCCGCTTTGTATTCCGATATCACGCTGTCCATATTGTTGATCAGATTTTGGACATCATCCGCCGAAAAGTTTTTCCGCAGTTTGAACGCGTTCAACTCATCTTTGATTGGTTTGTTTTTTTGCTCTTTTATTTTGTCTTTTTTATCTGCCATCGGCTTTTGCAACTCCAAAAATTCCATGTACTCTCTAGTACAGTGTCAACGTTTTATTGACGGGGATCGATCCCCCCTCCCTTTTCAAAGGGGGAAACAACGGATAACCAACTATCATTTTATCCTTTATGGATTTCCAGTTTGCTTATCAGAAACGGGAAAATACAGTTTAAATTCGCTGCCCATACCCGGTTCCGTTTTCACTTCAATAAAGCCGCCGCTTTGCTCTACAATGCCGTGGACGGTTGACAGCCCCAATCCCGTCCCTTTCCCGGCGTCTTTGGTGGTGAAAAACGGGTTGAATATCTTCGATTTGGTTTCTTCGTCCATCCCTTTGCCGGAGTCTTTAACAGATAGCCAGACAAATTCACCCCCGGCAATGGTTTTGTGATGCAGCACATCGCTTGCATCCAGCTCTACATTGCCGGCCGCCAGCGTTAACTCGCCTCCCTCCGGCATGGCTTCACATGCGTTGATCGCCAAATTCAACACGATTTGTTCAAACTGTGAGGGGTCGATCATCACCGCTTTGGTTTCAGGATTCAGAACGGTATGCACCTGGATCTCCTTTCCGGCGATGCGCATGATGGAATGGAGGAATTGCGGGATCAGCTCTTGGATGCGAACGGATTGCGGTGCGGCCGATTGCCTGTGGCTTAGGGTAATTAACTCTTTGGTTAAGGCGGAAGCCCGCTCAACCGTGGAGATTATCTCTTGCGCGTCTTCATTGGCCTTGGAATTCGGGTCCATGTCCATCATTAAAAACTGCGTGTTGGATTTGATGATCCAATGCAAATTGTTAAAATCATGGGCAATCCCGCTGGCCAATTGCCCCACCGCTTCCATTTTTTGGGTTTGATAGAGCATTTCTTCCAACTTCTTTTGTTCGGTGATGTTTTCATGCGCCACCACAACATGCTTTGCGTCTTCCAGTTTTAAGCGGGTTACCTTGACGTTAAACCAGCATTTTTCAGTCGGTGAATGGCAGGGATATTGATAATAAAATTCCACCTGATGATTGGATAGTATATCCTCGATTCCATGATAAACCGCCACGGCGTCTTTGGATTCTTCTTCTCCCGCCTCGGCTACCTTGCGGCACAAATCCAAGTAGTTCACGCCTTCAAAATAGTTCCTCTCTTTGATATTGATAGCGCAATTGCTTATGGCATAATCCCGCCACGCTTGATTGACGTGAATAATGGTTCCGTCTTCATCGAGGATGGCGATGTGCGAACTCAGCGAGTCTAAAATGGCGCGGGTGAACTCTTCGCTCTTCTTGAGTTTTTCTTCTTGCTCGCGCTGTTTGGTCACATCCCACGAAATAATTTGCAGCCCCACCAAATTATCGTTTTCATCCACAATTGGCGTTTTGGTGGTGTGAAAAATGATCGTTTTTCCCTGCGCGTCTATATTCTCTTCCGTCACATCGATGGTTTCCCGGGTTTCGATTAAATGCTTGTCGTCGCTTACATATTTCTCCGCTAATTCTTGCGGAAAGAGTTCATAATCGGTCTTGCCCACCAGTTCTTTATACGGTTTCCCAAACAATTTGCAGCCCGTATGGTTTATATAGGTAATCACGCCGTTCAAATCCTTGCGGATCAACAACTGTGGAATGTTTTCCACCAGAGAGGTATAAACCGCGTTGGCTTTCAGCAGTTCTT
>CAYVAZ010000219.1:1918-8437 GCA_964449065.1 uncultured bacterium | reverse complement strand
CCCGATAATCCAAAATAAAACTGATATGAAACTCTAATATCTGAGTATGCCCCCGCTGTTATTCGCGTGCATACGCGTTCATTCGCGGATGAAAAATGTGGTGCAGGCTTCCAGCCTGCAAAAGCCTTTGTCTCCTACAAAGATAATGTCACCCCCAAATCATTTGGGGGTGATGTCCGACGCAAGGAGGACAGAGAGGGCTGCGAAGAGAACCATAAACCAGAAAGATTCATCCTATTTTTAAAAAGTAATTTCCTTGGCAATCAAACGAAGCAATCTGTTAAGCCGTTTTGATTTGAGTGAACAATCCAAATTGGAAATGGTATGACAAGTGACAAGCACCGAACCCTCATAGACCTATGCTTTTGCGGTAAAGCTATTCATTTATCCTTGCCGAAATGCTTCGGAGAATTTCATCCGGCTTTTGGAATCGATCTTATCCGCACCGTGCGGTCTTCGATCTGGTCAATTTCCCGGCAAAATTCAACAAAGCGTTGATAATCTTCCGGGGCAATCGTTTGGTCGGGAATCAAAAATGACCGTCTCACCTTCAGCACCTTTCCATCCCATGCGTAAAACAGCGAGTAATACCCGAATTCACTGATGATGAATGAATTCTCTGGCAGGACGATTCTGGCGCCCTTCGAGAGGATAGACGTCATATCAAACGCCAACTCTACCGGCTCGTATTTGGGGCTGCCGTTAAAGGTGACCGGCGATTCGCGCGTGGTATCGGATACCAAGCCGGATGCATCCACCTTCATCAACACCGGCTTAAACTGATATTCATTCTCACCTGTTTTGATGACCGCGCCGGGCAGTTTGCCTGAAAAACTCAATACCGGCGGTTTGGATATATCATCTACATTTAAAATGTCATACTCAGAAACCTGAACACCCCGCAGATCGTTGGCGATCTGCGCGTCCGCCAACCGCTGCTTCACTTCCGGGTTGGTCAATGCCTGCCGGATTTGTTCATCATAACCATGATCGTAAGTATACCGCCCGGTGATAGCCGCTGCATCGATGCTCATCTCCAACCAGGCCTGCCGCATCAGCAGCCCATGTTCCCACCATTCGGGATCGAGCGGCTCGAAGTAAGGGGTGTGCTCATCCAACACCAAGGCTACATGCTTGCGCAACGCCGGATTGATTTGATTAAACGGGGCGAAGCGGCTGCTGAAATCAATCACAATACGCTCATGGATGCCATCCTGCTCGGGCACAATCAGTACGCTTGTGGATGGATAATTGGGGAACGGCAGCGGCCGGTACCCGTCGCGCTCATCGTTTTCCAACGCCGCGGCCAGTTTGGTTTGAATGCCGAGAGACCGGATCATCTGATTGGCCAAGCGAATTTTTTGATAGCGGTTGCCCGCTTGCAGGGTAAAGGTATCAACCGTGGTCTGTCCGCCGGATGAATCTTCGATAGTCTCTTGAATCCAATGATAAATGCGTTCGACTTTTGCGTCATTCAACTCCACGCCTTTCGCGATCTCTTCGGCTTTGGCGGCAATGAGGTTTGAACGCTCTTCAAACGGATAAACCGTAGCCCGCATCCGTTCCGCAAACGGCATCCAATCGCTTCCCGTCGACATTTGCAGGGCGGGAACACGTTTTGATAATGTGGGAGCGAACCGTTCCGGCTTAATGCCGTCCGACATCCACTTTTCCCAATCGTATACGATCCAATCCCCTTTTTCGGTCACGGTAGAACGGAGTTCTCCATTTACATCGACATGAAACGGCACATCTTTGTGGCGCAGTACCGTGAGCTTTGAGAGCAGCATGTGGTCGTTTTCCGTACCGAAGAAGTACCCGCCCGAATACACATTGCTTCCCGGGTCCAATAGACCGGAACGCTGCAAATAGGCGTATTCAACAATCGACCCTTCTTCAACGCCGTACATCGATAGCGACTGCTGTCCGCCCAAATCCTGCCGGTGCGAGATTGCCCATTCGGTGCCGTCCGGATTGATCGTACGCCCGAAGATGATTTCTGTTTCACCCGCTTGGGGGATAACCACTTCCGCCCAATCCTGCACGCCTTCTTGATTCAGGATTTTGATCGCTTGATGGATATATTGGTCGTACGTGCCGTTTTCATGCAGAACCAGCACCATCATATCAATCAAATAAATCGATGACGCGCGGGTATTTTCCCACCGGTCGGCTACCTTGATATCGATATCATCCAAATGCACATCGTACTCTTGATAAGGAAAGTCTTTGTCTGCCGCATCGCGCAGCACGCGTACCGCCTTGCTGGAACCAGGGTGTGCGTCATACAAGGCTTGGTACGTTTCGGTATCGATTTGATTTTCAATCAGCGTATTCACATCCGCCAGCCTATTGAGGGGCTGGGGGTGATCGGGGAAATCAAACCGAAGTTGCTGATAAATGCTTTGGGCTTTTTTAAGCCGCCCGGTCTGTTCATACAATCTTCCCAACGCAAGCGGGAATTCAAGATGCTGTGGAAACGCGTCTACCGCCTTCTGAATCACCGTTTCGATTTCAGTTGTATCCTCAACATGATCACTCAAGCGAACCGCAAGATTTATATAGGGTAAATAACCGGGAATCCGTTCTAACGCTTCCTTCGCAATGTCCTGTGCTTTTTCAAGATGCCCGTTGCGCAGATAATATTCATACAAACGCTGCGGCAGTTGGATGGAAGGCAATAAATTCAACCGGGCTTTTTCCATCAGGCGCACGGATTCATGCTCAAACCCTTTGCGCGCGTACAACAGCGCGTATGAATAATCGATTAAATTGTTGTGGCTGCCGCCATGGTTTTCTTTATGCTCGTTGAGCAACTCCAGCGCCGGGTCAATTTGATCGCGGTCAAAATAATAACTCACCAGACCGGCCAGCGCGTCGTTGGATGTAGGATTCAATTCCAGCGCCTGCTTGAACGAAGACTCCGCCAATTGTTGAAACCGCGTTTTGGAAGCAGGCCGCGCCGAAGCCTGCGCCAAATGGATTTCCCCTTTCAACGAATGCAGCAGGGCGAAATTCCGGGCACCGGTATCCGCATCTTGAATCGCGGTAAGCGCCTTTTCAAACGCGTCCCGCTCATGATGCCAGACGGCTAACAGTACGTTTTTCCAAACGGGTTGATACGGATTGTTTTCTTCCGAAGATTTTTTAAAAAATGGGTATTCTTCTTGATCGGCGTTTGCAAAACTATCTTTCGACTCGAAGTGCTGAAGATAATGCCGCGCCATTTCTGACACGGAAAACGGAACGCTTTTCCAGTTTGGAATGGTATCATCCATGGTTTGCAGGCGCACCCGCAAATCCCATTTGCCGTCGGACGCGGTTTTCACTACCAGCACATTTTTTCCTTGCTTAAGGGTTATACCCCGTGTTACGGCTTTATGATAATCATGCTTCAATTTGCATTTTTCGAATAAGGGTTCTCCATTCAGCCATACCCGCAAATCGGCATTGCTTTCGACAATCAGGTTATAACGTTGCGCTTCCGTAGATTCAATTACATTCACGGCATACGCAATCCCGGCGCGGGGATAGATTAACCCATCAAACTCAATCCACCCATTGTGATGAATTTCATCCAGCGGTTGAAAGGATACTTCTTCCAACCACCCATCGTATGTCTGTTGAATGACATGCTCCGGGCCGAACGGGTGGAAGATATCCGGCGAGCCGTGTTTGCCGAACGGCCCCACCACATTCCAATGATCCAATACCACCCCGGCTTCTTTTGCGGTGGCTTTAGTCTCATCCATCAACCGCATGGATTGCAGCTTCGCCAACCGGTTCAGCAATGCCTGTCTTGCGGGCAGGGAAGACACCCGATCCAATGCGCTTTGCAAACTATCAATCCTCTCTTTGGGATCCCACGCCTGCAAGTCGTTGATCTCCGTCAAAGCCAAATAGCCGGGCAAGTATGGACTGTTGGGATGATTCTCAATCAATGTTCCCAACGATTCGGTCATAGCCGGGTAATCCCCTTGCGCCCAATCACAAAGCACCGCGCCCAAGCGGGCTTCTTCGGGCGGTTCCGGATTGGATAAATAATTTTCGAAGACCTCGCGTGCTTCTTCAATTTTGTTATCAAAGAGAAAAATCCAGCCTTGTTCCATTTCCGCTATGGATAAGGCGGGCAGGGTCGTGCATATCGTGAAAAAAAATACCAACAAAAATCGAACGTGTCTCATGCTTTTATCCTTTAACTATTTTTCATAGAGGTGCTGTATGTTCATTGAGATTGTTTATTGAGATTGAACCTTGAAAATCACTTTTTCTTCCTGCGCTTCATCCACCAAGCGGCAAAAATCGCGGAAGTCTTGATACTTCTCTTTCGGCAGCCGAATCAAATCAAACACAATGGTTTCTTTGATTTTCACCACGCCGTCTTTCCATTCCGCCGTCCGTTGGTATTCCCCAAACCGGGTCGTGATCGCGCGGTCTTGCGGAAGGGTGACGTCCTCCGCGTTTACCGGCAATTGATAGGTCTGCACATTGGTGCGCGTCCATGGATAGTTCAATACCAAATCGTATTCACGCTTGGAAAGCTGCGCGTAGCGCTGCGACATTTGCTCCGGGAACATGGTGCAAGGCAAAAGCAGATGATCGTCACGCTTTGCCGCGAACCCGGGGAGGGTCATCTCATACGAGACGCTTTCATCGGATGCGTAATCCTCTAAATCGGAGATTTGGATGTTGGAAGAACTGGCGCCGGGATAGCGGCTCACCAGCGTGCGGTCAACCACTTCTTTCGCTTTGGTTTGATTTTCATACGTTCGGCGGACAATCGGGTTGTACAAGCCGCGAAACGAAGCCGAGCGCTGCCCCACGGCATTGCCCTCTTCATCGATTTGTAAGGCGGTGGTGTATATGCCGCCGTTCTCTTCCGCGTTCGAATACGGGATACGCTTAAATTCATGACCCCCACCCGGTTTCACGATCAAACTATTGGCCCCCGCGTCTCCTGAAGGGAGTTCATCCGCCCCGAAGAAGGTAGCCGTGCCGTCGATCCATTTCTCCTTGCCGTTCACATCGGGCACATAATAAATCGCGTGATTGAAGATACCCAACGAGGGGAGTTCATAATCAATCTCCCCGCGGTCGGTGGTACGCAAAATCACCATGTTGGCATCCACCCCCACTTCATTCAGCATCGCGACCGCCAAAGCCGCTTTGTCTTTGCAGTCGCCATACTGCGCGCTGCAAATCTCATCCACCTTATGAGGCTTATAGCCGTGAATGCCGAATTCCAATCCCAAATAACGGATATCGGTGTTGACATAATCGTTCACCGCTTTGACATAATCCCAGTCGCTTAACTCTTTTTCCGAAGACATCCCATACTTCGAGCGGTATTCCGCGATAACTTGTTCTAACTTCTGTTTGACCACCGTCCCCGGTTTGAGTTGATCCTTTGACAGATCCCAATACCATTCGGTCATATCATTCCAGGTCTGAAATGTGGATACTTTGATATACGGGAGAATCTCCGTCACGGCAGGCATCAGCGGTTCGCGGGGCACGGCCGGCAAATTGACGCCCGACCAGCGGTACACACGCTCCACCCCGGTTTCATGAATCTCCGGCTGCGGCGAAATTTCTACCGTGTTGGCCGATACGCTGGGCGGATAATTGGGATCAATCAATTTATAGTAAAAGTTGCGGGATTTGGGGGTGATCAAAACATACTCCCGCTCAACCGATGGCTCCAATGATGGGTCGCCCATATAAAATATATCGCCAAAGTAATCGGCAAAGATGTTTTCCGTCCGGTGGTTTTTTTCGTATTCAAACTCAATTACCGATCCTTTTTCCAATGCCGGAAACTGCACGACGGCTACGTTAAAATCTTGATACAACTTATTGGCGGCATCCGCGGCCGATGACGCGGTTTGATGCCGCGCCCGCGGCGCATCGATATAGGTTCCGTCCGGTTTCCATACCCGCGCTTTGGTGACGCGCACTTCTTCCAGCCCGCTTTCATAATACACCCCGCGTACCTGCTGATAGCGGATACCGGTATCCGTCAGCACCTTGATGGCTTCCCGCACCGTCTCGCTGGAATTGCCGTTGGGATGGACTTTGGTGATTTCTTGATGCCGCAGCACCACATAATTCGCCTTGGAAAGATCCAATGCATCCGGAATTTCTACATCCTGCCAGTTGTTCAGGTAGGGTGCCGCATAGTTTTCGTCTTCGGCGTTCAGCAATTCTTTGTATTCCAAGCACCATTGGTCGGAAGAACGAACTTGCAGCGCGCGGTTGATGTGTTCAATCGCTTTGCTGTCATCTCCCAGCGCGTGATGAGCGATAGCCGCCAGTTTGTGTGCCTCAAAATGATCGGGGGAAATACGAAAAACAGTTTGCAGCGATCCCTTTGGATCTTCCAGCGATTTTACATATTCCCCTCTGGCTTGATAATATCGCGCCAATGCCAACAGCCCCGATGTTGACAACGGTTCAATGTTCCGCTCATGCTGCAACAAGGTTTGATAGGCGTTCAAATCGCCGTTTCGCAGCGCGTTC
>CAYVAZ010000219.1:0-1908 GCA_964449065.1 uncultured bacterium | reverse complement strand
CCTTGCAGCCATGCCACTGCATCCAGCCGTTCCGCATTCTGTTCCAACACGCTGCGGATCAAATCCGCCTGGTTTTTATTCGTCAAGCGGCTGTTGTTGAACCGGGACAAACGCCAAGCGGCCTCTTGTTTTAAATTTGTATCCAACAATGCTTGCAGGACAGGAACCGCCGCTTCGTTCATTCCCTTTTGATGCAGCAAATCGGCATAGCGCAGTTGAATCTCTGCGCTTCCAGGCTGGGTTTGATCCCACGTTTTATAGAAATCAAACGCCTTGGTGGCATAGATGGAATTTTTGTAATAGTCAAATACGTTTAGAAACGCCGTCCGGTCGTTTGGACTGATATCCAACACCCGTTCATAAGCCAGCCTACTGAGGTTCTCTTGCTTTTCCGATTCCCCCAAAAGCCGCAGCAGCAAGGGGTTATCCGAAAACAATTGATTCAGTTGGCTGAGCATCGCGTTGACGCTCTGATCGTTTTCATCCGCGACATGCAACCGCTGCAGCATCAGCGCGTAAAAAATGTGATGATACGCTCCCGCGGCGGGCGATTCCGCGATCGCCTTCAACTTTTGCAAGGCGACCGGTTCTTGGGTTATGGTCGGCGGTGGGGTTTGATCCGGCTTAGGAGTATGTGAAGCCTCGATATCGATGTCTTCCTTCGAGGTGATAAACGTGATCGAATCTTCCTCTTCCGGAATCAAACGGGCGTACAAACCGTACTTTCCTTCCTCACCCGCGCCGATTTTGATGAGCAATGTGTGTTCGCCTTCATCCAACCGTTCTTCGATGTTGATTTGATCCAATTGCGGAGAATGATACCGGTTTACATCGGTGATGAGATTTCCATTCAACCATGCTTTTACAGCACCCGCATGGCCCAGCGTAATTCGGCAGCGCTGTTGAGTGGACGATTGAAAACGGGCAAGAAGATACGTGGTGGATTCTTTTGAAGGAGCGGTGATATCATGAAGGTTGATGTACCCTTCCCGGTAATTGACTTGCGGCAATAGTCTCCAAGATACATCCCGCAAGCGTCCCTCATACGATTGCTGAATGTCCAATTCTTCTTCCGGGCCAAAGACCCGGTCATGGCCGCCCTTTTCCGCGTTATCGAACGGACCGCAATAATAAAAATCCGTAATGAAATTCAAACGGTCAAAGTGTGTTTGCGCTTCATCCCAACGCCCCAGCCGCTGCAATAGTTTGCCGCTGTCAAAATGAAGCAATTCCTTAAAATGAGGGCTCAACCGGTTTTTTTGCAGCGTATCGGTTAGCCGTTGCAAAATGGTTTGATAATCGGTTTTGCCGCGCGCTTGGTTCAGGGCTTCATACACAAACAGCGTCGCTTCCGGGTTGCCGCTGCCATAATACATGGCATCCAAAAACGCGTTCATTGATTCTTGCGGCGTGCCGTGGCTTTGCAGCAAATACCCCCGTATGGCGTGGGCAAGATGGTTGCGGGAATTCTCTTCCGTTAGTTCTGTAAAGGCATTCAACGCGTCTTCGCTTTGGCCGGTACGCAAATAGGCCAGAAAGAGGTCTTCCGTCGTAACAATCTGAGAATGCGAGACAGGAGTGCCCATCAATAGAGTCGCAATTAGAAACGATACAATGAGAAATGGTAGTTGCTTCATGTTGTCTCCAAAATTGTAAAATAGTATAGCCCACAAATATTTGGTTTGTCTTACGTCTTATGTGCAAAGAAGTAACAATTCATTGTCGGGGAAAAACCCACAACATACTAGTACAGTGTCAACGTTTTATTGACGGGTATCGATCCCCCTTAGCCCCAATGTCATTGACTTAATAACTCACGTTACGCACTACATTATGATATGCCCGTTTTTCTCATCGTTCGCTGAATCTATCGCCCTCGCCCACCGGGAGAGGGACGGGGTGAGGGTT
>CAYVAZ010000218.1:0-8460 GCA_964449065.1 uncultured bacterium | reverse complement strand
TCACAACAAAAACCATTTTTCAAGCAGTCGCCAATTCATGGATTGCGTAACATCACTCATCCATTATCCCTGCCGCGCTTCTTTTATCTTTTGCACAAACGCTTTTCCGGCTTCGGTGATGCGGTTCCAATCCTGCTCTGCCAGGGCTTTTTTGGAGATCAAATGCCCGCCAACCGCTACACAAGCCGCGCCGGCATTGATGAAATCCGTCACCGTATCCAAATTCACCCCGCCGGTGGGCGATAGCCGAACCTGCGGCAATGGGGCCAGCACATCCTTAAAGTAAGAAGCCCCCAAACTGGTCGCCGGAAACACCTTCACGATATCCGCTCCGGCTTCCCACGCGGTTAAAATTTCCGTTGGCGTATACGCGCCCGGTACAACAATCGTGGAATAGCGGCGGCACAGTTTGATGACATCCAAATTCAGCGTTGGGGAAACGATATACTCCGCGCCCGCCAAAATCGTGGCGCGGGCGGTTTCCGCATCCAATACCGTTCCCGCGCCAATCACACAATCCTGCTTGTATTTTTCCGCAACGGTTTGGATCACATCCAGCGCGTTCGGTGTGGTCATCGTCACTTCAATCGCCTTCACGCCCCCTCGCAGCAACGCGTCAACCACATGCAATAGCTGTTCGCTGCTTTGGGCACGGATGACGGCGACGATGCCCGTATCCAGAATGGTTTGTAAATTTTGATCGCGGCGTTGTGCGGTAATCATGATGACTATCCTACGTTGAGTGGGTTAGTTGGATTTTTTCTTGCTGCTTTTCTTGGCGGCCGTTTTGACTTTTGTTGTGGATTTCTTGGCGGTTATATTTTTTGCGGCTGACTGTTTTGCCGGTGACTTCGCTGTAGACCGCTTTGGCCGTGTGCCTTTTGCGACTTTGGGCAGTTGCTTATCGGCAGCAATAAAACCGCCTTCAATCTCATGCGCGATGGCGGCAAAGATGCGGTTGGCGGAAAAATCCGCTTTGGGAAAGCCCAACAAATCGCGGTCGATTTCACGCAAGGCAAAGTTAAATTTTTCCAACAGTGTTATTGCTTCATCCCGAAACGTTTTCATTAATACCGGAAAAATATATTGCTGGGCGGAATCTTCCGCCGGCACCAACAAATCTTCCCAATCTTCTTTAATCCCCTTTTTCTTCAAATCCTCTTCAATCATGGGGATGATGTAGTCTAATGCAATTTCTTCCGCAAAATCCTGCAACGTTTCTTTGGGGGCGAAGATATCGAAATGATCGTTTTTCTTGGATATCAAATTGCCGTTTTTGTCGTAATTGGGCATCGGTTTGTGCAGATTGGTTTCCAGCCATGAGCGGGTCCAAATACGCACCTCTTCTTGATACTTGCGGATAATTTCGTCAAAATTCTTGTTGGTTTTTGCCATAATACCAGCCTCGAAATCGTTTGGAGAATAAAAACCCATGTTCCTATCATTTGATCGTGTTACGATATTCCATTTTCAAAATCACTCCAAGTGGTCAAGTCTCAGTTTTTGGGCTATCCTTTAAGAATTGCCGAAATGGAGTACAAGGAGTTACATGAACAAGACGATGCTGATTGCAGGGTGTGTTGTGCTTTCAACCGCATTGCTGAGTTGCCGCGGCGCTATTCCCTTACCGCCACCCTGGCTGCTGTTCATAGAAAACCCACACAGCGAACAAATAAACCCGGACGCGCTTCCGTCCGCAATAGCAAATTCCTATCCGCATTTATTACCCGAACCGGTTACTTCATTTCAAACGCAAACCGTGGCGTGGGTGGATTTAAACGCCGATTTCAGCCGCCACCCTGTGCGGTCCAAAAGTCGCGGATATCATCCATCAACTCGCTGATTTCTAAAATTTCCTCTTCCCGAAAGTCCGCGGTATGGGCTTCCGTCGAATAGGGAAAAATCGCGTCCACTTCCGGCGCGGCTTCTTCGGCCCAATTGTAAACTTTGCCGCCTTCCAGCAACGGTTCTTTTTGGTTAATCCAATCGGAGATTCCATGCAGCGTGCATTTTCCTTCCGCGGCATGAAACGAAACCACCCAAACGGTGTGATCTTTTTTAACACATAAATAAGTCGCCGACTCCATTGATTCACTCTCCTTTGCGCGTATCCAGGTTTTACTAGAACCGATTAAAGCGGTTTTCCTCACTATAGGCAATGATTGTTGACTTGACCTGTTTAAGGACAGACAGTACCCTTCATGTGTGTTGAATCGTTGTATACGAATCGCAACAGACTTGTTTGATATACATTGTGGGCTTGTCACTCTTAACAATATAGATGGTTGACTGATTTCTTAAGCGGGGCTAAACACTTTCCCTTCCTAGCCATCTAACTCCGGCAGCCCGCCGCTCATACGCAAACAATTAAATGATATCGAGCAATTCCGTTTGTTTACGGTAAAGAAATCGAAATCAAATCAGAAGGATACAAAGATAGTATGGTCACAGAACCCGCCACAATCCAAAACATGAGTGATACCGAAGCTGTCCAATTCGTCCATCAAAAACGCGAGCAAATTCTGCATGAAATTTCCAAGGAAATCGTCGGACAAAAAGAGGTGATCGAAGAACTGTTGATCTGCCTCTTTTCCGGCGGCCACGCGTTGTTGGTTGGGGTGCCGGGATTGGCGAAAACCACCCTCATCCGCACCTTTTCTAAAATACTTGACCTAAACTTTCGCCGCATTCAATTTACGCCGGATCTGATGCCCTCCGATATCACCGGCACGGATGTGATGGAAGAAGACAAAGCCAGCGGAACGCGAAACTTCCGCTTTATCAAAGGGCCGTTGTTCGCCAATATCATATTGGCAGATGAAATCAACCGCACACCGCCCAAAACCCAAGCGGCTTTATTAGAAGCCATGCAGGAGTTGCGGGTGACCGCGGGGGGGGTAGATTATCCCCTTGAACCGCCTTTTTTTGTATTGGCAACCCAAAACCCTATCGAACAAGAAGGAACCTATCCGCTGCCGGAAGCGCAATTGGATCGTTTCATGTTTCAAATCAACATCGGCTATCCATCGGAAGACGATGAAATTTCCATTGTGAAAAACACCACTTCCGCCTTTAGCGGCGATGCGCAGCAAGTGATGTCCGGAGACGATGTGCTGAAGGTGCAATCATTAATCAAGCGCGTTCCGATTTCCGATCAAGTGATTCAGTACGCGGTCAAAATCGTTAAAGCCACCCGCTTGAATACGGATAATTCCCCTACCGGCATCGAAGCGGTAGACCATTACGTCTCATGGGGAGCCGGCCCGCGCGCGTCACAATTTTTGGTCTTGGCAGGCAAAGTCCGCGCGATCATAGATGGCCGCAACAGTGTATCCGAAGACGATATCCGCCACGCGGCAGACCCGGTTCTGCGTCACCGCATTGTGACCAACTACCGCGCCGAAGCAGACCGGGTGGATGTACACAGCATTATTCAAGCTATCATTCAGCATATTTCGAACTAAGTGTTAGAACGTTTCAGGGTTGGATTGCGGTCGAATGTTTGCATGGGTGGCAGGGGACACGTTGCCGTATACCAATCCGGCACCCCCCTTGCCTTCGTTACATCCATACAATCTTGAATGACACAAAGACGGTAGTTGATTGCGCAAAGAATGTTCATGAAACCGCTACAACGCATTATGAACCTCAACGAATTACACGGGGTTTTTGCATGAATCTCAAAGGGAACGCGAGTGGGATATGAGCACGCGTGGGCAACGGATAATATGGAAGACCCTACACTTACAATGGTGGATTGCGTCTGCCCTCCTCTTCTTGAGTATGCATTGCATGATTCCGTTCGCCGTGCTCTCCCAACCGCAATTCTCTTCCAACTTCAGTCAAGGCAGTTTAGATCACGCGAAGGTTTTGAATGAAACAACCGTTGAACTTCGTCTGAAGGATTCCGCGTCTGGGTGGTTCTTTTTCCGTGTTGACAACATTCAAAACCGGTCTCTTACGTTTGTTCTTCCAAACGCGCCCGCCAATTTCTTTACCGGCTATTCATTCCCGGTTGTTTCCTACAATCAAACGCATTGGTTCCATTGCAAGGATATAACCATTCTTCCAAATGAAGGCGCGGATACCGTCCGCTATTCCTTCTCCTTTCGGTTTGTCGAAGACCGGGCTTGGATCGCTTTCTCGCCGCCTTGCACCAATTTGCACGCCGATGCGTTTATTGCTTCTCTTGTGGATCAGCCGCATATTACCGTTCGCGAGCCTTTCCATTCGGTCCAACACGATTTGCCCATCTCTGTACTATCGATTACCGATCCGGACGTACCGGCTGAAGAGAAAAGTCGGATTCTCATTCTCAGCCGTGAGGGCGGGAATGATGCCTCTTCAACTTGGATGAGTATTGGGATCGTCAAGTTTTTGCTCTCCGGTGATCCGGCAGCCAATGCCGTCAAGCGCCGGAGTGTGATTGATCTTGTTCCGGTCTTTGACCGCGATGCCGTGGAAAGCGGACGAATGAATCATCCCCGCAACGCCACCCTCACCGTTGACTGGAAAACAGCATGGGATGAAAAGCACTATTCATTTTATGAACAACGGCAGTTCAAATCGTTTTTGCAAGAGATTAAAAACAGTAGTGGAGACGTGAATCTTTGCCTTCGGTTGGAATCCAACTGGAATGGACGAGACCGCATTCAACGAGAACTTGTGGCCAAAGATAACGAAGAAACCCAGGACCGGCTCGCGGTCGAAATCCTGGAAAAAAAATATTTGCCCTGGTACACAAACATCGAACGGCAGTCCGTTTCCGGACGACTCTCCAATATCATTCATCATCTATTTCCTCAAGCCATATCCATCTCCTTGTCATCCAACTTCGTTTATGAAAATCAGTTTGGTTCGCAATATATCCTTCCCAAATCGATCGATGATATGATGACTGAAGGCGCGCTGGTCATCTATGCTCTGGCCGACTCTCTCGGTGTGGCGGCCAGCGATCCGCCGCCTTTCCTGCATGGAGCCGAACTCTTCCGCACGCCCATGCAAAGCGGGGAATCCTTTCACGTCCGATGCATCTACAGAGATATACTGAACCGGGCGCCGCAGTTTGTAAACGTGGTAATCAATGATAAAGAATACGAATTAAAGCCGGCCGATAGCAGCAATCAAAATTACCGGCAGGGCGTTTTGTATACCGGATTTTTCGCGCTTGATCGTCTCGTAAATTCACATTATTTCACGGCCTCGAACGGGACAAAAACCACCCAAATCCCCAACACAGGAGTTCGTCCGGGACCGCATGTAATACCGCCCAACCAAAACGGCTGACGCAAGGGATATCGATTTGGCAAAGAGTTTGACTTGCCATAGACATTGTCCCAGGCTATGTTAGTTGACCCTGCAAGGGACTGTATTGACCAAAGACCATGGTACTTCTTATACCGATGTTATTTTGGATTGTCAGGTAAGAAAAGTGCTAAGTCCTTCTTTTGCTGAGGCTTATCGCCACGCTAAATGAACAGTCCTAATTGGAAATGGTATGATCTTTTCCCCCTTGCGTTTAGCGTAAAAAATGTGATTAAGTTGTGGTCGTTTTCATGCCGGTATTTACGATCAAATGTCCATACTGTCATCAAAAGATTCCGATCAGTTCGATCCGGTGTCCAAAGTGCCGGACGATTATTCCTCATGAATGCGGGGATGAAGAGCGGGCGAATATATTTATGTACGCGGGTATCGGAATAGCGCTGGTAGTTATTTTGCTGCTGGCGGGGCTTGGCGGGTTGATATGGTGGTGGATGTAGCATCCCACCAGCCGTTGCGTTTGAGAGAAACGAGACGAAACCCTTGCGGCATGGCGACCGGTTCAAAGATTCCATTGCGTTTGAGCAGGATGATGGTTTCAGCCGGCGGGCAGGTGATCAACGCAACGGTATCAGCGTTCCGCAGCCAAAGGCCGCTGGTTTGGTCAAAGTAGATGGGGGCGCGGATGGAATACTTCCATTCGGTGAAATCGTCTCCCACACCTTCACTCACAAAATCCAAGCGGCCGAACTGACCGGCAATAACGATTTGATCCTTATAAAAATTCATCCCCACCGCATTGCGTCGTTCGGGATGGTAGAAGCGGAACAGATCTTTCTTAGGCAAAACGCTATTGCTCACATTAGCGGGATAGCGGGCGGTTATGCCTTTGTGTTTGTCTAAAACGTAAAACACATCTTGCCCATTGATGGTTTCATGCAAAAGTTGGATGGCCAGTTTTTCTTCACGCCAAAGCGGCGGATACAATTCGCGGGCGTATTTCCATGCTTCATCTTGGATTGTGTATTCCACGATGCCGCCCCGCGCGTGAAGCGCCCGGAGTTTCCCTTCGGTTGATGAGAGTTTTGCGTCCACCCAACCTTCATCACGTGGAAGTGGAATGAAACTCACTTCGTTTTCATTCAGCATGAATACGTTTTGATCTTCCGCCATTCCATACAATACATTTTTGGTTTCATCGAAATGGATTCGGGCTGCGTTTGTTGTCTCCAAGATAATACCGGATATTCCACCCCCCGAAATTTTTACCACTCTGTTTTGATTGGTTAACACAATATATTGCAGCGGTTCATAAGCAATAAGACCATCGAGAATTTCTTCTTCGGGGTTGAGTCTTAATCGTCCTCCAAAGAGAGATAAGAATAAGAAAGGATTGTTCGAAAGGGTTGAATGGTTGCGGTATGCTTCCGCGATTTGTTCTTTGGGGAGGTGTTCCCATTGCGAACGCATAAAGGTTAAGGCTTCCTGGGTTTGGTTTTGCGCGGCAAGACGGGCGCCTTCATTGAGCAAGGCTTGGATTGCGGTTTGAATGTAGCCGGATTGGATAGAGTGATGCATTGCCATGCGGTATTCGGAAGAGCGGTTGGCGGCGTTCTCCAATTGGATAGAGCGGACGTAGTGGCCGAATAAAGTGCAGGCAATCAAGACAATAAGAATTGGATTTAGATGAGTTGGAAGTTGGGGTTCAACTTTTGGTGAATGAAGTTGAAAGCCCATATTGAGAAGCAAAAAGACAATGGAATAATGCAGCCATGATTGAAATTCAAACCATATCCCAGCCCATAGGCACAACAAAATATGGCAGATCAACCAGCCGGCCGTGACGGCAAGCAGCAAGCCGGTCATTTGTTCTTTTAAGAATCGCCATTGGAAATTGCGGTGAAACAACATGACAATGAAATATACGAATAAAAATAGTGACAGATTGGTTCGTAACCGGATTGGGTCCTGCAGGAAAAAGGGGACGAGGTAGGTTTGCGTCATCGTCCATACAACAAACAAAATATATAGGAAGATCATGGTTTGGGAAACCGGTTTGAGTGGAACGAACCGGCGTTCCGGTTTGAGCAGAAACCAAGCCCAAAACAGCAGGACCGCATACCCCCACTGCAAATGCAGCAAACCGGAGACGAGGCCAAGCGGGATGGATATGTAGAACATCCAATTAAACATGGTTCTCAAAACCTTTTGATGAACGTTCTTGCTGGTTCCATGTCCCAATTGCCATAAGTGTAATCAAAGCGACGGGGATATTTCCCAACAACAAATGCACTTCGAAAACCTGGTAAACCAAAAACGCCGCAACGGCCGCGCAAAGAATACATTTTTCGATTTGTGGATTTTGCAGAAAGGTGAGAAACACGTTGCGCATCCACCAGGCGAATGCCAATAGCCCAGGAAGACCGGTAGCGAGCAGTAAATGCAAATAGAGGTTATGCGGGTGCCAGGGTTTGGATAGATACGGCTCATACCGTGTGGATGATAACCAATCGGCCATCCGTTCGGGGATGGTGGGGCCAAGACCATGGCCGAAGAGAGGCAGTTGCGGGAGAAAGTTTTGCAGCATATAAGTCCAGATCATCAGGCGGGACATTTCGTTTTGGGTTTGCAGTTCAGACTGCATCCCCACGAATTTGGGCAGCAGCAAGAGCCCGGCGGCAATGGTCATAACCGCGAGTGTGATGCCGACATAGAATTGTATTTTCCTGGAACCAAGAGCGGCGCATACAACCGTCGCCGCGGCCAAACTGAGAAAGACCGCGCGGGATTGCGTTAAAAGCCCGCACAGAATAACCGCCATCACGGTTAGAACGATCAATCCAATGGTATATTTGGCTTTGCATTGGGCTGCCAGCCAAATCAAGATGGATGAGCAAAGGATGCAGAATACCCCCATGGCGTTAGGATAATCGAAGGGGCCGTTCAGTTTAATGTCCCAAATCATGACCTTCGCGTAAAGAAGTTGCGAGGCGCTGCGCCAGAGCAAATACCACGTCCCCCCTAAGAATGCTGTTCCGACCCAGGTCAGATATTTTGTGTTCCACGGCAGATCAATCAGCATAAGGAAGAAGATGAGATAGATCAAAATCTCCAATGATTCCGCAATGGAGTGATAAGGACTCATAGATGTAATCGATGAAAATACCGAAACGGTAAAGAATACACAAAACGGAAGAA
>CAYVAZ010000217.1:8154-8527 GCA_964449065.1 uncultured bacterium | reverse complement strand
CCAACAATAATATCTACACTTCGGCTAGGATATCGCTTTGATCCCACATCTTTGATGAGTTGACACAAATCCTGCCGGAATTGCTGTGTGTACGAATACCCAATTTCAAGTAGAAATTAGGATAAATAGAACATAGGAGGTTTGTCTCATGATTGAACCGCACGGTTCACCAACACTCAATCCGCTGATTGTGGATAACGACGCCGAACGCGCCGAATTGCTGAAAGAAGCCGAATCGCTGCCGTCCGTGGTGGTCAGTTCCGCTACTGCCGCCAACGCGGTGATGCTGGGCAGCGGATACTTCAACCCGCTGACCGGCTATATGAACATCGCCGATGCCGAAAGCGTCGCCAACAATATGAAAACCACATCC
>CAYVAZ010000217.1:0-8144 GCA_964449065.1 uncultured bacterium | reverse complement strand
TGTTTTGGCCGGTACCGGTTCTGAATATGCTCGATGATGTTGAAGCCATCCGCGGCGCCAAGCGCATTGCGCTGAAAGACCCCAACGTCGAAGGCAACCCCATCATCGCGGTGCAGGATGTCGAAGCCATTGAAGCACTGACGGATGAACAACTGCATTCCATCACCGAAAAAGTGTTCCGCACCACCGACCCGGAGCATCCGGGCGTAAGCGCGTTTACCTCGCAGGGCAAGTTTGTAGTATCCGGTCCCATCAACGTGTTTAACTTCTCGTACTTCGAAAACGATTTCCCGGATACGTTTATGACGGCCTATCAAATCCGCGCGTTTATTGAAAAAGTGGGCTGGAACAAGGTGGTCGCCTTCCAAACCCGCAACCCGATGCACCGCGCGCACGAAGAACTCTGCCGCATGGCGTATGAAGCGGTCGGCGCGGATGGAATCTTGATTCACATGCTGTTGGGCAAACTCAAGCCGGGCGATATCCCCGCGGATGTACGCGATGCCTCCATCCGCAAGATGGTGGAAGTGTACTTCCCGCCACGGACGGTTTTGGTCTGTGGGTATGGGTTCGATATGATGTATGCCGGGCCGCGTGAAGCAGTGCTTCATGCCGTGTTCCGCCAAAACGCCGGGGCAACGCATTTGATCGTCGGGCGCGACCATGCCGGTGTGGGCAGTTATTATGGGGCGTTTGACGCGCAAAAGATTTTTGAGGAAGAAGTGCCGGATGACGCGTTGCAGATTGAAATCTTTAATGCCGATCACACCGCGTGGTCGAAAAAACTAAACAAAGTGGTCATGATGCGCGATCATCCCGATCATACGCCGGAAGATTATGTGTTCCTGTCCGGAACCAAAGTGCGTGAGATGCTCTCCCTAGGCGAAAAACTGCCGGAAGAGTTTTCGCGCCCTGAGGTGGCTGCCATTTTGGCCGAGCATTTTCAAAAAGAAGCCGCGATGAAAAAAGAAAACTGATACCTTTGTTCATTCTTCACACAACTCTATGCCGATGAATGTAACCTTACAGAGAGGCAGCCCCTTTTGGCTGCCTCTCATTGCCCTTGGGACGGATAAACCACAGGGCGTGTGTTCAATTTATGATTCCGTTTCGCAAAACCGGTGAAGAAAGATTTTCGCTAACTGGATCGTGATATTTACACAAAATTCAAAGGGCGTATTCTTACCCTAGCAGAAAACCCAAGACCAAAAGACTGCCTCAAACTCAAAGCCAACCAAGATCAATACCGCATTCGGGTTGGCGATTACCGTGTCATCTATCATATCGATTACGATATCCTAGTTGTGTTAGTGATAAGAGTATCACACCGCAAAAATGTATATGAGTAACAAATACCTATCCGGTGGGCTGTTACCGAGATCCCACCCTACCTTGCTATATTTACAAACCGACACACCCTGCTATTGGTTTTGGGCATCGAGTTTGGCTTGCGCGGCGGCGGCTTTTGCCTCATACTTACGGGCTTCTTCATCACGCCCGGTTTCGTTAAGCATGATTGCATAATTTCCATAGACCATTGGTATGTAAGGATGTATTTCCATTTTACTTTGATCCAACGCTGGTAAAGCGGCTTCCGCCTCCGCATACTTCCCTTGTGAATAATACAACCCCGTGATGGCGCAAGGAAAAAGTCCACGGCCTACGCAACAAACCGTTTGATTGCCTATCTAAAACGTAATACAATTCTATCATACATAAAGTAACTACAATACGGTTGTCCAAAGGAACACAGAAATGTTGGAACAGCAATCTGTCCATGAGAAGTTGGAGTATTTAGTTCAGGTAACAGGACGACAGGAATCGGATGTATTAGCGGAAGCACTTGATCAAGGTTTGGCTGCGATGTACCGCAATCAGATTAAATCCTCTTATCTAGCAGGGAATATCTCTCAGGAAGAAGCAGTAACCCTGCTGGATGACGAGTTCGTACAAGAACTCGTCTACGCCCGTGAAGCGGTTACCCAAGATGTAAAGTGGGGACTTGATGGAGACTAAGGTTACCGTATCGGACACCGGTCCTCTGCTTCATCTAACTGAAATTGGTTGTTCCCATCTACTTACAATCTTCTCCAATTTAATGATCTCTCCACAAGTAGAAGCAGAATTAGTCCAATACAGAATTCGTGAGCACATCAAAAAAGTACTTGGGGATCACCTTACAATTGCTAACGTTGAGCCACACGAAATAAAAATCCAACAACAAAACCTGACTGGATTTCAGATACAACTTACAGATATGAGTGTTGTAATCCTCACTTCAAAGTATAAACCTGAGATAACGCTCACCGATGATCTGGAATTACGTAAAGTATTGGAACATCAAGAACATACTGTAACTGGTAGTATTGGTATTCTTATCCGCGCGTTTAAAACACAAAGGCTCACCCAAACTGAACTTATCACTCATCTCGATCAACTTTTCGATGACAGTACACTCTATTTGAGCCGTGAATTTTACGTACACGTTCAGAATCTTATAAATCAACACACTATATGACAATGTATATCTTGGTAGTCCTGAAAATTGGGTTTAATTTGAATTTCTATCGCCAGGCTCTCTCTTCCGGTGGGCTGTTACCGAGATCCCACCCTACCTTGTTCGATTTCTCGTTTTTCTTTTCCTTTACGTGCTTTTTCCTGCTCTTTTAGTTTCCGGGCAATAGATTGCAGCAATGAGACACTTTCTTTTTTCCAATTGCTTTACACTCGCGCTCGCTTCGCCCAATGCTCTGCCCGAATTAATTGGTTGCTCTGATAGAGATGTTTCGCCATCAAGATCATGCTTTCACCGGGTTTGGAGCGGCTAATATTCAAGATGGATAAAGCCGGAATTGTGAAAGTCCCACCGATACATTCGATTTGAATGTAATCTCCTTCGGAAATTATAACACCTTCTAAAATTATACCATTTTCAAGTTTTATGACATCAAAACTATTAACGTTATGTATAACGGACTCTTCTATTTCATTGGTTTTATAGATGTTCTCGAATATTTCAACTAAAAATATTAATAAGAGAAAAGATAAAACTACAACTAATGATAAACCAAATATTTTATCAACCAATTTAAAATGGATTATAGTATTCTGTGGTGACTCAGCTTTTTTACTATTGTTGGAGCGTGAACTTGAAGAAGATGCATTTTTCTCAGATGAATATGTTTGCTGCTCATTATTTGAATAATGTTTATTGGGTTTTGTATTAGAAGTATGATTAAATTCAGGATGAAAATTAGTAGAGAAGTTTTGAAGGATTTTATATGCTTGATTTATTTCTTTCAATTTTTTTTCTGCTTTATTCCTGACACGTGAATTTTCTTGAAATCTATCTGGATGCCATACTTTTGCTAAGTCACGGTAAGCCTGTTTTATTTCCCCAGGTGTAGCTTCTGGACTTAATTCCATGATTTCAAGAGCACGTTTATACGCATCCATTTTTACTTCCAGTAATTTAATAATCTATTTCGTCACCAAGCACGAATACCTTAAAATAGTTATGAAGTAATATTTAATGAAATTTTCATCTCTTCAATGTTAAAATCGAAAAATATTTTTTACAGAAAGCGGAAAATCTGCTGCAATTATTTTTGAATATATACACCTTGTTCATAACAAGTATTTCTAATCCAACTTGGTTTTAATGCATTTTCATTGATATAAGTTGTAAGTAGTTTTATACGTTCTTCTTCAGGTGGGTTGTTTAAATTTGTGTCATTGCAAATTTCGGTAACTAAGTTGTGTTCACCAATCAGCCAATTAATCGATAGCAATTCATCCTCTATTGCATTTATACAGAAATTTGAAGAGATACGATTTTTGTTCCTATTATCAACAGTAAGCAGAGATCCAGAAGGGCTACGTTTATCCAATTCGACAGCATTAATTAAAGATGTACCCATTATAGGACTTATTGTCATTAGACCTCTTCCAATTGGTATTCGGCCACTTTCTTCAAAATCAGTTATACTTGTTGAATAACAACCATGTATGTCAGAGAATCCACCCTCTGCTATTGAAACTTTTGCAATACCTCCTGAGGTTAAAATATGCCTCATAAGTGCTATTGCGATGGCAATTGACCTATCCAATTTCTCCTCTTCGAAACAAGATACTATAACGAAGCCATCTCCAATCTGGTGAGCAAACAATCGGTTGACATCATCATTATATTTTTTTGTTCCTATATCGAATATTCCTTTCATAAGGGCATTCAAAGGGCTAAGTGCCTTAACCATATCTTGGCTATACTTTTTGCCAAATCCTTCAATGTCGATATAAATTCCCCAGCGTCTATCAGACATAGTTTTTCCCATCTAAATCGATTGATCTACAATAGAATTGATCAATTAACTTCAATTAAACTCAATTACAACAAAAATCTTTAAATCTACTTTTTTGAATTCAAATTCTTTTCAACAAACATATTCAACATAATAACAATACATTCAGCCAAACAGCAAGGTAGGGTGGGCCCGCGAAGCAGCCCACCAGATCAAAACATTAACAGTCAATCAAACTCAATCTCGAACGAAAATCCCCAAACCGCCCTTTACGAAGATCATACACATACCCACCAACATCCACCATATCAACACGGTCTCTCCACATCCCACAAGCAGGGTGTGTGGCAGAGGATAGCTTTTTGATAGAGTCTTTCTGTTTACCTTTGATTATGCGTTGTATGGATTCAATCAATTTCTTCATCATTTTACCTTCCTTACCTATTTGTGTATCCTATCCCACATCAATACGCTTGGCAATCATGAACTCCTCGAACCGCAAGCCCGCCTTGCCCTACCCACAATCCAGGCTACAATAAACAACTTTGTGCAGTTCCGCTCGTGGAACGCACGCATCTTACCGCAAGGTATTGAAGGAGTTTCGCACTATGGCTAGTGTAACCATGAAACAACTCCTGGAATCCGGAGTTCATTTTGGGCATCAAACCCGCCGTTGGAACCCCAAAATGTCGAAGTATATCTTCAGTGAACGCAACGGCATCTACATCATTGATCTCAAAAAAACCGTCCGCCTGCTGAAAGAAGCCTGCCGTTTTATCCATGATTTGGCGCAGGATAACGGAAAAATTCTGTTCGTCGGTACCAAAAAACAGGCACAGGATACCGTCAAAGAAGAAGCCGCCAAATGCGGCATGTATTATGTCAACCACCGCTGGCTGGGCGGCATGCTCACCAACTACGAAACCATCAAGCTGCGCATTAAGCGTTTGGATGAACTCGATGAGCAGCTAAGCGATCCCGAAAAGACCAAACACTTAACCAAAAAAGAAATCTTGGAACTGACAAAGACACGCGACAAGCTCAACCGCAATCTCGCCGGCATCCGTAACATGAACGGCCTGCCGGATGCGATATTTATTACCGATACACGCAAAGACCATATCGCCGTGCTGGAAGCCCGAAAACTCAATATCCCGGTTGTTGCCTTGGTCGATAGCAATTGCGATCCGGATGATATCGATTACGTCATCCCGGGCAATGACGATGCCATCCGCGCCGTCCGCTTAATGGTCTCTAAAATCGCCGAAGCGGTCAACGAAGGCAAGATGGCTGTCTCCGAAGGCGAGATGGAAGCCGAAAACGCGGCGGCACAAGCCGAAGCGGCATCCGCCAACGCGGTCGAAGAGCAGTCCACACCGGTATCCGCCCCGGCGGCAGAGACCAATACTCCTGCACCGCCCGCGGCATCAACACCGGCTCCGCCCGCGGATCCCATACCGGCACCGCCACAAGCCACAGCACAGGAACCGGCTCCTCAGCAGCCAGCTGCGGCACCGGCACAAACCAGTGAAGAAGAGGGCGCGAAGTCTGAATAAGGCTTCGTGTTTTTTAAACTTCAATTACAATTTCATACCATTGCATGCCTGACCTTGTATGCATGATTCCGAACCACGGGGGATACCAATGGCTGATATCAGCGCAGCACTTGTAAAAGAATTACGCGAAAAAACCGGAACCGCCATGATGGAGTGCAAAAAAGCGCTCGTTGAATGCAAAGGCGATATAGAAGCAGCAGCAAAATATCTGCGGGAAAAAGGCATTGCCGACGCATCCAAACGCAGCGGACGCGCCACATCCGAAGGCGCGGTGTATTCCTACATTCACCCCGGAAACAAGATCGGTGTGTTGGTGGAAATCAACTGCGAAACGGATTTTGTCGCCCGCAACGAGCAGTTTTTGGAATTCGCGAAAGACATAGCGATGCACATCGCCGCCTCCAATCCGCTCTATATTTCCCGCGAAGAGGTGCCCAAATCCGCGGTTGAGGCCGAGCGTGAAATTCTGGTCAATCAAGCAAAAGACTCGGGAAAACCTGAACAAGTCGTGGAGCAGATGGTCAAAGGCCGTCTTGAAAAATTCTACGGGCAAATTTGTCTACTCGAGCAGCCCTTCATCAAAGAGATGAACCAAACCGTCGAAGAATACATGAAAGAAGTTATTTCCAAGACCGGCGAAAACATGCAAATCCGCCGCTTTACCCGTTATCAATTGGGCGAAGAAACCGGACAGGAAAAGACCACGACAGCATAAGTTGCTGGTTGAAGGTGGTTTGTGTGTCCTGATGTTTGTTGTGTAATTTTGAGGGGATGATATTGGTATGAGTGACGGAGATGAAAAACGCCGCCGTGTCCTGCTGAAAATCAGCGGAGAAGCCCTTTCCGGGGATCAAGGGCATGGCATTAGTTTCCCTACCCTGGAAGAAGTTTCGCAACAAGTCGCAACCGCTGTCCGTCAGGGAGTTGAAATCTCCATTGTGGTCGGCGGCGGCAACATCTGGCGGGGGTCCAACGCCGCCGGTCAGTTTATCGAAGAACCTACCGCCCACTACATGGGAATGCTGGCTACCGTCATCAACGCGCTTGCTTTTCAAGGCTCCTTGGAACAGGCCGGGGTCTTTACCCGCGTGCAGTCCGCCATCCGGATGGATGAACTGGCCGAACCGTACATCCGCCGCCGCGCGGTACGGCATATTGAAAAAGGCCGGGTGGTCATCTTTGCCGGCGGCACAGGCAATCCCTACTTCACCACCGATACCGCCGCGGCTTTACGCGCGATTGAAATTGAAGCCGACGCGCTGTATAAAGCGACCAAAGTTGACGGCGTTTATTCCGCTGATCCGGTTACCGACCCTACTGCAACCCGTTATACTGAATTATCATATAAAGATGTGCTAAGCAACGACTTACGGGTGATGGACGGCACCGCGATCTCGTTATGCCGGGAAAACAAATTGCCCATCGTGGTGTTTGATATGACCAAACCCGGAGCCATTACCAAAGCCCTTCTGGGTGAACCGGTTGGAACCACCGTAAAAGCAGATTAGATTAGGATAAAGAACCATGTCGAACCAGTTTTTAAACGATGCCGAAACAGAAATGCAGCAATCATTGGAGGCTACCCAACGAGAGCTTTCGCAAATCCGCACCGGTCGCGCCACGCCCGCGTTGCTGGATGGCATCATGGTTGATGCTTATGGAACACCGACACCCTTGCGCCAATTGGCAAATGTCAGTGTGCCCGAAGCCCGCTTGATGGTTGTGCAGCCATGGGACAAAAGCCTTATGGGTGAAATTGAAAAGGCCATCCAAAAATCCGAATTGGGAGTGAATCCGAACAACGACGGCAAACTTATCCGTTTGAATTTCCCACCATTGACTGAAGACCGCCGTAAAGAGATTGTAAAAATGACGAAGAAAATCGGCGAAGACGGCAAGGTCAGCATTCGCCACCACCGCCGCGATTCCATCGAGTCTCTTAAGAAGGCTCAAAAAGAAGGCACTTTCTCTGAGGATGAATCCAAGGCATTGCAGGATGAAGTGCAAAAAATCACCGACAAATACTCCAACAAAATCGATGACCTGCTGAAGGAAAAAGAAAACGAGATTATGAATTTCTAGTTTTCATGATTTTTCACTTAATCTTTTCGATACTTTTTGTTAAAATTATTGTACATATGTTCATTTTATGGTTTAGATCATGGCACATAGATCTTTAGCAATAGCGAATTATTTCATTAAATTGTCAAAGGAAAATGATGTTCCTTTGACGTAATAGGTCAGCCGCTTGAAGAGAAATTTCCCCTCCCAAAGGTGGGAGGGGTTA